>JBNRML010000120.1:0-18499 GCA_050309585.1 Lachnospiraceae bacterium | reverse complement strand
GACGACAAGGTTGATAGGTTGGAGGTGGAAGTGCAGTAATGCATGCAGCTGACCAATACTAATAGGTCGAGGGCTTAACCATAAAGGTTTAGGAAGAGGTAATAAGGAAATCTTGAGAAGATAATTTGATGTGTGGTTTTGAAGGTACAAACCTTTAAATATTCCTCGATAGCTCAATGGTAGAGCACACGGCTGTTAACCGTGGGGTTGTTGGTTCGAGCCCAACTCGGGGAGCTTTGGCTCCATGGTCAAGCGGTTAAGACACCGCCCTTTCACGGCGGTAACAGGGGTTCAAATCCCCTTGGAGTCACTTCTAAGTACCACTTATGTGGTATTAATTTTTATCTATTTGCCGATGTGGCTCAATTGGCAGAGCAGCTGATTTGTAATCAGCAGGTTATCGGTTCGAGTCCGATCATCGGCTTTTTTCTTTTATATGGACCTTTAGCTCAGTTGGTTAGAGCAACCGGCTCATAACCGGTCGGTCCTGGGTTCGAGTCCCCGAAGGTCCACTTAATTTTATATAATTTGGATATACTGTAAAAGATGAATATATTTATTTAATATGGCCCGGTGGCTCAGCTGGTTAGAGCGCCGCCCTGTCACGGCGGAGGTCGTGGGTTCGAACCCCATCCGGGTCGCTGTATTATAATAATACAAATAATTTGAACGGGATCTTAGCTCAGCTGGGAGAGCATCTGCCTTACAAGCAGAGGGTCACAGGTTCGAGCCCTGTAGGTCCCATTAACCTTAGGGTTATGCCGGCGTGGCGGAACTGGCAGACGCACAGGACTTAAAATCCTGCGGGACTAACCTCCCGTACCGGTTCGATTCCGGTCGCCGGCATTGAAAATAGGAATAGAGGTATTCTTATTTTTATAAGTGCGCTTAGCTCAGCTGGATAGAGCGTCTGGCTACGGACCAGAAGGTCGGGGGTTCGAATCCTCTAGCGCACGTTTACAACTTAATAAAATTCTTTAGGGGATTGGTCAAATGGTATGATAGGGGTCTCCAAAACCTTTGGTGGGAGTTCGATTCTCTCATCCCCTGCTAAAAAAAGTCATTAAAACATTTAGATGTTTTAATGACTTTTTTGTTATGTCAAGCCATGTGAAAATAATGAATTCAAAATAATGAATTGTAAAGAAAAGCTAAAACAAGAAGATGTGAATAGAAAGATGAGAATAGGAAGATGTGTAATAAGAAAATGTGGAATAAGACACAAACAAATACAAAATAAAACGGCTAATGGGGGAGCCATTAGCCGTTTTGAGGGGAGTATAAATAATTAATAAGGGGTTATAAGGGAAAGGAACATTTGAAGGGTTATTCCTTTCCTACACAAGAATATAATATAAAATGTCGAAAAATGCAAGCACTTTTTTATAAAAAATGAAAAAAATTATTTATCGTGTTATGTATAAAAAAAATATGCTTTATAACATTTTAAAAACATATCCATATAATATAATAATAAAAATAAATCAAAGAGAAAGAAATGATGAGTAATGGGTTTTAAATATATAAGTGCTAAAGAACTGAAAGAATTAATTGTTAGTGGGAAAATAAAAAATTATATATTGCTGGATATAAGAGAATATAAAGAGTATTCTTTGAATCATATAAAAGGAGCCATAAACATTGAAGTTAAAGATTTTATGAGTATGGATAATTTAGATGTTTTTTTTGATAGAAATAAGCCAATAATAATATATTGTGATTATGGTGCAAGTAGTTTGTATGCTGCAAGAAAAATGTATAGAGATGGATATGACGTAATGAGCTTGGCGGGAGGATTTGCAAACTATAATAAAGAATAAATTGATGTATGAAAAATTAACCAATTCGTAATATTTATCTGATTGACATAAGATTTACGAATATATAAGATATACTTGATAATAAAAATATACGGAGATAAAAATGAATAGATATAGATTGATTGCTCCATGTCATTTTGGACTTGAGGCAGTTTTGAAAAAAGAGATTGTTGATTTAGGATACGAAATTTTGCAGGTAGAGGATGGAAAGGTTACCTTTGAAGGTGATGAGGATGCTATTTGCAGGGCAAATGTTTTCCTTAGAACCACGGAAAGAATTTTAATTCAGGTTGGAAGATTTAAAGCTACCACATTTGATGAGCTTTTTGAAAAAACAAAAGATTTGGAATGGGAACAGTTTATCCCGGTCAACGGTAAGTTCTGGGTCACCAAGGCGAATTCTGTTAAGAGTAAATTGTTCAGTTCAACGGATATTCAGAGAATTGTGAAAAAGGCAATAGTAGAAAGGCTTAAAGGAAAATATAATGTTGAATGGTTTGAGGAGTCAGGTAGTGAATATCCGATAAGAGTGTCATTTATTAAGGATGAGGCTATTATTACCATAGATACCTCAGGGGATTCTTTGCACAAGAGAGGTTATAGAAGGTTAACTTCTAAGGCGCCAATTACGGAAACTTTAGCTGCGGCGCTAATTATGCTGACTCCGTGGAATAAAGACAGAATATTACTTGATCCTTTTTGTGGAAGTGGTACATTTCCAATAGAGGCGGCTATGATTGCGGCAAATATTGCACCTGGAATGAATAGGGAATTTATTGCCGAAAAGTGGACAAATTTCATACCTAAGAAACATTGGTATGAAGCTGTTACCGAGGCGAATGATTTGATTGATATGAGTGTTAAATTGGATATTCAGGGCAGTGATATTGATGGGTCGGTTATTAAGGCTGCAAGGCAAAATGCAATAGAAGCTGGTGTTTACGAATTAATTCATTTACAGCAGCGACCATTGTGTGACATAAGTCATTCTAAGAAATATGGGTTTATTATTACTAATCCTCCTTATGGAGAAAGAATAGAGGAGAAGAAGAATTTGCCCGCTCTTTATAGAGAATTAGGAGAAAAATTTAAGAAGCTGGATTCGTGGTCGGCATTTATTATTACTGCATATGAGAATGCTGAAAATGATATGGGATTGAAGGCGGATAAAAATAGAAAGATTTACAATGGAATGATGAAAACGTATTTTTATCAGTTTATGGGTCCAAAGCCGCCTAAGAAGAGATTTTAGAGTTTTTTAAGAGATTGGAGTAAGAGTTGAAAAAGAATATTATTATTTACATTTCTTTAATAATATTATTCGTGGGAGTTCTTGTGCTCTGTGGCGCCATTATTCCAAGAGAATATGTTCACAGGGAGCAAAAAGGCGTAATAGACGAGTCAGAGTGGGATTCTGCCATTTCAAATATCGTTAATCAGTCGATTATCGTTGCTAATATTGATTCTAAGCAGCTGAGGTCTACTGTTAATGGTATTTTTATGTCTGAAGGTATGACGCTGATGGTTCCTACAAATTATGTAAGGGATACCTTCGATTGTTCAGCAAGAGAATATAATGATAAATATGTGTTAATTGAAAAGGGAAATGATGTCTTAAAGCTTTTTTATCATATAAATAAATGTGAGTTTAATGGTGAACTTAAGGAAATTAAGAATGGTCTTGAAATTAAAAATCAGATAACATTTGTACCGGTCGATATTTTGTGTCAGCTTTTTGGATACAGTTATAATTTTGATACCAAGCTAAATCAGGTTAATATTGTCAGTACAAATCCAAATGCTAGAAGTTTACCATATAGTTTTTGTTATGAGGATAATGATAGAATAATGCCTGTTGGTAATCAGGGAAATTTAGGAACCTGTTGGGCATTTGCCTCATTAGCAGCATTATCGAGTTCATTGATGCCTATGGAGAAATACAGTTTTTCAGTGGATCATATGACGATGTCAAATTCGTATGGCCTGAAGCAGTCAGATGGCGGTGATTACACTATGTCATTGGCTTATCTGCTTGCATGGCAGGGACTGGTATTGGAAAAGGATGATCCTTATGGAGATGGGGTAAGCACAAGCGGATTAATTGCGGAAAAGCATCTTCAGGAAGTACAGCTGATTGAGTCTAAGGATTATGAAGCAATCAAGAAAATGATTTTTAAGTACGGTGGGGTGCAGAGCTCATTTTATGCTTCGATAATAAACGGAAATACAAGTGAGTCCAGATACTACAACAAAAAAACAAATGCTTATTGTTATATTGGAGATTCCAAGCCTAATCACGATATTGTAATAATTGGGTGGGATGACAATTATCCAAAAGAGAATTTTAATATTGAGGTGGAAGGCAATGGGGCATTTATCTGCAGAAATAGCTGGGGAGATGATTTTGGGGAAAATGGGAATTTCTATATTTCCTATTTTGACACAAATATAGGTGTGCGAAATGTTGTGTATACAAAAGTGGAAAGTAATACGAATTATGATAAAATTTATCAGACAGATTTGTGTGGATTTGTTGGACTTTTGGGATACGAAAGTGATACAGCATATTTTGCAAATGCATACACTGCCACAGAAGATGAGTATTTAAGGGCTGTAGGCTTTTATTCCACAGGAATAGATACTGAGTACAGTGTTTACGTGTGTGAGAACTTTAATGATGCTTCTTCGCTGAGTAAACGTTCTGACCCTGTGGTTACGGGAACCCTGAAAAACAGTGGGTATTACACGATTAATCTGGATAAGACAATTAAGCTTTCAGAAGGTCAGAAATACGCTGTAATTGTGAGAATAAAGACACCAAATGTGGAAAGACCTGTTGCGGTGGAATATCCTCATAGCTGGCAGACTGCAAATGTTGATATCAGTGACGGTGAAGGATATGTTAGCATGAAGGGAAGAGACTGGGAGAACACAGAAACAGTAAATGGGTGTAATGTGTGTTTAAAAGTATATACAAGTTATAACTAATATTATTTTGATGGTGGTATAGGACAAGATGTTTGCATATGATGATAGAATATTGATGAGAATTGGATGTGTTGTGTCTACTCTGTTTTTATTGGTTACGCTGTGTGTCTGTATGGAGTTCAATATTAAGGAAAAAAATGATGGCGATGACGGGAATAAGCACAATGAACACTTAATGGTGGAGGGAAACACACAGGTTGCAGCAAGTGACCGGGTGGTTGTGAATCTACCTGCAGGTGTTAATGAAAAAAATGTTGTTGTGAGGAAAAGTATCGTTAATAAAAAAATTAACATAGAATTTCCAAAGGGAAGCAGAGATTTTACACAGGAAAATGTTATTAACAATGCTGCTGAAAGGATTGCTGTTACAACTAATGTTGACAATGTCTCTGTAAATCTGGATATCAGATCTGATAAATATTTGGATTGCGAATTATACTTTTATTCTGAAAAGATGTATATTGATTTCTTTGAGCCTTGTGATGTTGAGGGAATTGTAATTGTTTTGGATCCAGGTCACGGTGGTGATGACGTGGGAGCAGTTCGTAATAATTTTTACGAAAAAGATATTGATTTGAATGTGTGCAGGGAATTAATGGAAATGTTACAGAAAGAGAATATCAGGGTGTATTGCACCAGATATTTAGATGAGTATCCAACAGTTGAGGAACGCGTTGATTTTTCAAATGCTGTACAACCTGATATGTTTATTAGTATTCATTCGAATTGGGGAGAGAATAGTGAAGTTTCAGGAACCAGCGTGCTGTATAATACAAAGGATGCAAATCAATTTGGTTCCTCATGGATATCAAATGTGATGAGTGAAGAGGTATCAAAGGCAGCGGGGTTAAAGAATCTTGGCATTGTCAAGGGCAATGATATCCACATTGTCAGAAATTCAAAGGCACCAGTGGCTTTAATAGAAATGGGATTTATGTCCAATGATAGTGACATAAAATTGCTGACCAGTGAAGAAGGTCAGAAAAAAATTGCTCAGGGAATATACAATGGAATTATTCGTGGATTGACAGAATTGGGAAAATATTAGATACTAGTATAGCTATTATATATGCAGATAATGTATTTTAGTTTGCGGAATGGAGATATTTATTATGGATAAAATTATTTTTGCCACATCAAATCAGGGCAAGATGGATGAAATTAGGATGATTATGAAGGATTGCAAGATTCCCATTGTTTCAATGAAGGAAGCTGGAATTAAGGCGGATATCGTTGAGGATGGAAAGACATTTGAGGAAAATGCAATTATTAAGGCTAAAGCCATTATGGAAATGACAGGATGCATTACTTTAGCTGATGATTCCGGTCTTGAGGTTGATTATATAAATAAGGAGCCGGGAGTTTATTCAGCTCGCTATATGGGGGAGGATACCCCTTATTCCATTAAAAATCAGTCTATTATTGACAGATTGAGGGATGCCAGGGGTGAGGAGAGAAGTGCACGTTTTGTCTGTGCAATAGCTGCATGTATTCCTGATGGAAGAACATTTACAACAATTGGTACAATTGAAGGTCAGATAGGATATGAGGAAAAGGGTATTCATGGATTTGGTTATGATCCTATTCTATATGTGCCTGAATATGGAAAGACAACCGGGGAAATGCTTCCAGAATTTAAAAATGAAATTAGTCACAGAGGAAAGGCTCTTAGAAGTATGAGCGAAAAACTTAAAGAAGAAGGGATTATTTAGTTTATGAAAATTCTTGTTGTTAGTGATACTCACCGACATAATGAAAATCTTGAAAAGGTTATGGAAATTGAGGGTGCAGTAGACGTTTTTATTCATTTAGGGGATATCGAAGGTACAGAGGAAGAAATCAGAGATATAGTGAAGTGCGACAAGTGTTATATGATTTGTGGCAACAATGATTATTTCAGTCAGCTTGACAGGGAGATTAAAGCCCGAATTGGAAATTATAATGTTTGGATGACGCACGGGCACAATTATTACATTTCTCTGGGATATGAGACCCTCCAAAGTGAGGCAATTGCCCAGGGTATTGATATAGTTATGTGTGGACATACCCATAAACCATATCTGGATGATAAGCATATGGTTACCGTGCTTAATCCGGGAAGCATTAGCTATCCCAGACAGCCGGATAAGAAACCGAGTTATGCGGTTATTCAGATGGAACGCGGAAAGAGACCGGTTATTGAAATTAAGTATTTGGAGTAATATATGAATTAATTATTTGAAAGCAGTATGTTTTTGTCGACATTTTTTATAAAAAAGGCCCCAAATGCCTTGTTTATGGGCATTTCGGCGATAAATGAAAAAAGAATAAAAAAAGCGAAAAAAAGTGTTGACAAAATAATACTCTTACTTTATAATAACTCTTGCGTTGTTAAGGAAACAAAAAAAATAAAGCAACGGGGTGTGGCTCAGCTTGGCTAGAGCGCTTGATTTGGGATCAAGAGGTCGCAGGTTCGAATCCTGTCACCCCGACTTATATGCGGGTGTAGTTCAATGGTAGAACACTAGCCTTCCAAGCTAGATACGTGGGTTCGATTCCCATCACCCGCTTTTGCATTAAAAAAAAGAAATGCATACAAATGTATGTGTCCGTAGCTCAGCTGGATAGAGCAACGGCCTTCTAAGCCGTGGGTCGGGGGTTCGAATCCCTTCGGGCACATTTTTTCTGGGAAATGATCCTGGAAGAGCTATGGTGGGTATAGCGCAGTTGGTTAGCGCGCCAGATTGTGGCTCTGGAGGCCCAGGGTTCGAATCCCTGTATCCACCTTACAGTTAGGAATTGCTGGGACAGTAGTTGCTAACTTTTTTTATTTTAAAACCAAAGTATGATGGGCTATCGCCAAGCGGTAAGGCACAGGACTTTGACTCCTGCATTACGTTGGTTCGAATCCAACTAGCCCAGTTTTTCTCAAGTAAAGATAATGAAGTGTTTATCGACGAAAAATAAATAAACTGCTTGCATTTTGCAGGATTGTGTGATAATATTTCGTTGGTGTTTGGGAAGATTAATATTTGGGATACTAGCTCAGTCGGTAGAGCACTTGACTTTTAATCAAGTTGTCCGGGGTTCGATTCCCCGGTGTCTCACTAAATGATTAGATTGCACGAAAGAAAAAAGTGGCGTATTGATGCGGCACTTTTTTTGTATATATTGTGAGAAGAGCACAGATTCACATGAGATGGTATACAATGAACATAAGAATGGTATTATAATGAATAACAAAAAGATTCCGAAAGTACATCAAATAGATAAGGAGAAGGAATGATGGTATTAAAAGATTTAAAGCCCGAAAAAGTAATGTATTTTTTTGAGGAGATTTGTAAGATTCCTCATGGTTCAGGAAATACAAAAATGATAAGTGATTTCTGTGTGCAGTTTGCTGAGGACAGAAATCTTAAGTATGTACAGGATGAAAAAAATAACATTGTTATTTTTAAGCCGGGGACGGCAGGGTATGAAAATTCAGAAACGGTAATTATCCAGGGGCATCTTGACATGGTGTGTGAAAAGGATAAGGACTGTTCTGTTGATATGGAAAAGGAGGGACTTAGATTACAGGTTCGTGATGGGTTTATTGAAGCTCAGGGTACAACTCTTGGCGGCGATGATGGAATTGCAGTTGCTTTTGGCCTTGCGGTTTTGGATAGCAATGAAATTGAGCACCCGCCACTTGAGGTTGTATTCACGGTAGATGAGGAAATCGGAATGCTCGGGGCTACGGATTTTGATTTTTCTGTATTAAAGGGGAGAACAATGCTGAATATCGACTCTGAGGAAGAGGGAAATCTCCTGGTTAGCTGCGCAGGAGGAGTTACAGCAACCTGTCATCTTGGTATTAATAAGGTTAAGAAGGAAGGAACACTGGTAGAGATTAAGGTTGACGGCTTGCTTGGAGGTCATTCGGGTGTAGAAATAGATAAGGGAAGGGCAAATTCCAATCTGGTAATGGGAAGATTTTTGTGGGAGTTGCAAAAATATGCGGAATACAATCTTGTCTCAATAGAGGGTGGAAAAAAAGATAATGCCATACCGAAGGAAACTGTTGCAAATATTCTTCTTTCGGCTCCGGATTATCAGGTTGTGGAAGATATGGCTGATGTCTTTAATAAAACTTTGAAGCAGGAATACAGAATTACTGATAAAGATATTCATATTTCGTGCTCAAAAAAGAATAATGATATTTTCCAGGTAATGGATGAAAAAACAGGAAACAGGGTAATTACAGCTTTGTTAAACCTTCCAAGAGGTATACAGAAAATGAGCTTTGATTTACCTGGACTTGTGCAGACATCGCTGAATATGGGTATTTTAAAATGCACAGAGGATGAAGTGATAATGAGTTTTTCAGTGAGAAGCAGCATTTCATCGGAGAAACTTGAGCTTGTGTCGAGAATGGAGAATCTGATGGCTAGTCTGGGAGGAAGTGTAACATTAAACGGTGACTATCCGGCATGGGAATTTAAACAGGACTCAAAATTAAGAGAATTGATGAAGGATATTTATGCGGAGCAGACAGGTAAGGAAGCAATTGTTCAGTCAATGCATGCAGGGGTTGAGTGCGGTATATTTGCAGATAGACTAAAAGGACTTGATTGTGTTTCGTTTGGTCCTGATATTTTTGATATTCATACTACTAGTGAGAGGCTGCCAATTGACAGCGTACAGAGAACCTGGGATTATCTGTTAGAGACATTAAAGAGGCTTAAATAGATTTTTTTAATGTAAATAAAAATGAGTGAAAAGTGTGATACTTTTTGTAGAAGGAATTTTACAATTGTATCGCACTTTTTTAATGAATTTTGAAAAATTATCAAAATAGAGTAATAAAAAACTTGACAAATATATATTATAACTTATAATGTAGTTATCAAAACTACATTATAAGAATTGAATGTAGCATGTAGCGTTTTTAAAAATGCTAAGCTAATGTCCCTTTTTTTTAGCTATTTGCTTCTGAGCGAGGGCAAATAGCCCTGATGGCAGAAGAGAGGCAGCATATGCAGATTTTTCTTCGCCTCTTCACGAAGGGTCGCTCAGAAAAGAGGTTTATTATGGATATTGGAATAAGAGAACAGAAAAGTTACCTGGAGAGAAAAATAGAGATTCCTAAATATACACTTGGAGAGGAATTGATTAGCTCTATATCCCACGGCATAGGAGCAGGGCTTGGGGTTGTAGCACTTTGTCTTTGCATTGTGGCATCAAAAAATGGTGTTGGAGTATTAAGCAGCTGGATATATGGATTATCCATTATTGTTTTGTATACAATGTCCTGCGTGTATCATGGCTTGAAACCAAACAATGCCAAAAGAGTTATGAGGATATTTGATCACTGCACAATATTTTTGCTAATAGCGGGAAGTTATACTCCATTTACATTGATATCGTTGAAGGGAAAGATTGGATATACCTTATTTGGTGTCATATGGGGAACGGCTATTTTGGGAATTGTTTTGAATGCTATTGACATGGAGAAATTTAAAAAGTTATCAATGGTTTGTTATCTGGCTATGGGCTGGGCTATTATTTTTGCATTTAAGCCTTTAGTGCAGGCAGTTCCAAAGAACGGAATTATCCTTTTGGTTGCAGGAGGTGTGGCATATACAGTTGGAGCAGTTGTTTATGGATTGGGTAGTAAGATAAAGTATATGCATTCGATATGGCATTTCTTTGTTCTTGCTGGTACGATTCTTCAGTTTTTCACAGTTTACCTTTACGTAATCTAATGACATAGGGATTAAGATGTGGTACAATCTACACGAAATTAGAGTTTTTGTTATTTTAATTTTGTGATAGGAAATGAGGTTACAGTGAATCAGGAGAGGTACGAAAAAATCAGTAATTGGTTTTTGGAAAAAGAGATAAGATATAAATTGCTAAAGTTGTGCTACAGCCTGTTACCAGTGCTTGTTGGCGTAATTTATGCTGGAATTATGGCAGCAGCTTTCCTGTTTATGGAAATGGATGTGGTTGGGAAGGTAAAGGTTGTTTTGGTGCCTGGAGTTACATTTGCCATTTGTACAATATTCAGGCATTTAATTGATGAAAAGAGACCTTATGAGAAGATGGACATTGTGCCATTGATTAAAAAAGATAAAAGGGGTCAGTCTTTTCCAAGCCGTCATGTTTTGTCGGCAGCAGTGATTGCTGTTTCAGGATTTTATGTTAATTTTTATGCGGGAATGGTTCTCTCTTTGCTGACAATTTTGATAGCAGTTATTCGTCCTGTTGCCGGTGTTCACTACATAAGGGATGTGCTGGCAGGAATGGCACTTGGAGTGATATGTGGCTATGTGGGATTTTTTGTCATATAGCTAAAAGGTTTGAGAAAATACTTTCTGGAGAAACTTATGAGAGAAAATCACATGAGAAACTTATGTGAGAAGAACAGAAAAGATTTGACAATGTAATTACGTTGGCTTATAATAGTTTATTGTCTGATAAAGATGCGGATATGGCGGAATTGGCAGACGCGCTAGATTTAGGTTCTAGTGGGAACACCCGTGCAGGTTCAAGTCCTGTTATCCGCATTTTCGATGGAAAGGCTTAGTATCGTGTGGTGCTAAGTCTTTTTTTGCACACAATTATTTCAAAGAGAGGTCGCTGCTGACAACCAATTTGTTGCTTGTTATTCTGGCAAAAATGCCGTCAATATTAACGGGTTAGTCTTGCTTTTGAGTAAGGATAAATGTAAAATATATTAAAATTTGAATTACAATAGAGAAAGGATGTGGAGAAAGTACAACACAGGAAAGTACAGGAAGCGAAAAGGAAAATACTTTAGAGGGGAATGGAACAACAAATGAAGAGCAAGATAAACAGGATGGGAATGAAGAATCGGCAGATAAAAATACTGTCGAGCCATTGGATTTATCAAATGTAAATATTGGTGATGTTGTTGTATTAGGGACTAATATAACAAGAGATATAAATAAGAGTATGGAATGGATAGTGGCTGATATACAGGAAACAGAAGTTTTATTGATAAGCAAAAGGAATGTCATACATAAGGCTTATCATGATGAAAGAGGGGATATAACATGGGAGAAATGTACCTTGAGGGAATGGCTGAATGGTGAGTTTTATGACACCTATTTTAGCGATGAAGAAAAAGCAAGAATTGTTGAAAAAACCATAGAAAATAAAGGAACAATTAATCACAAAGGAGAGGAGATCCCGGGAGGAGAAATTACACAGGATAAAGTTTTTCTTCTTTCAACAGAAGAAGTATTAAGGTATTTCACGACGGATGAGGATAGAATTGTAGAATGTGATATATGTCAAGAGCGCTATAATAAAACAAATGATGGATATTGGCTTCGTTCACCTGGATACCATGAGAGTGATGCAAATTTGATTGACTCAAATGGAACGGAGCACATAGGTGGATTATATGCTGCTACGGAAAACATAGGAGTACGTCCTGCAATGTATGTAAAGAAATAGAAAAAATAACCGTTAAAGTCTGAAGTCTGGTAGATTTTGATACCATTAGTATGAAGCTGGTGAAAGAAATATTATTTGATACAACAAATTATTTGAGGATTTTTGAAAATGGAGTATCTATTTAAAACCAGATATATTTTTACGGATAGAAAATGGACATTATTACCGTAGTGATAATAAATATTGAAATATTAATATTATGGTTTTATACTAAAGAAAAACAAATGAGGAGCGAGGTGCATGAATAAGAAGTTTTGTTTGAGGTGTGGAAAAAAATTAAGAGATTTGTTGACAAATGTCCCTATTGCAAATCAGAGTATGCTAAAACTAAAAAACAAAAGAAAAGTATATTTGATGAAATTGTTGAACAGACAGTACGTGACATAGCTTACGAAAGAACAATTAACAAAAAGCATAAGAAAGAAAAAAAAACAATGTTTTCTAATGCTGAAGCCTTGTTTATGGGTATTAACCCTGATGATGAAGCATATAAGATGGCAATTATGGACCAAATGTATGATGAAGAGGAGTAATCCTATGAGTCCTGAGCCTTTTGAAATTGACATATCTTTAGAAGGATAAAAATATTATAAATTGTGGATTAAAGGCTGTTACGGAAAAAGCAGGAGCCAGTCACATTACGCATTTCGCTATTGTGATTGGCTCCTTTATGTATTTATCTGGCAGATGGCATAAATGAAAGCAATGAAGATGCCACGTTATTAATTGGCATTGTCTGTAAGTATATTTTTCCTGGCCCCCTGACTACTGTATTAAAGAAGCCTTCGCCACCAAGAAGCTTGTTCTTAAGTCCTGGAACTGATTTTATTTCCATTGAACACGAAGATGTCATTGCAGCAAGATATCCTGTATCAATTACCATCTCCTGACCTGGTGCCAATTCATATTCCACCACATGTCCGTCTATTTCTATAAATGCTATTCCATAACCGGAAAGCTTCTGCATAATAAAGCCTTCACCACCAAAGAATCCTGCCCCGAGCTTCTTCTGGAAATAAATTGATAAATCTACTCCAACTTCTGATGCGAGAAAGCCTGACTTTTGAACAATAAGCTCATTTCCTGGTTCAATCATAAAAGGAATAATTGATCCCGGAAAGCTTGATGCAAATGCAATCATTCCCTCTCCGCCTATAGCAGTATATTTGTTGGAAAATATTGCCTCACCTGAAAACATTTTTCCGAAGGCTTTGCCAAGACCGCCAGCCTGTGTTTCCATTTGCATGTTTGGTGACATCCAACTCATTGCCCCGTTTTCTGTAATCATTGCTTCTCCTGCGCTAAGTGTGCATTGTACCACCGGTAATGGTGTTCCTATGATTTCGTATTTCATAACTGCCTCCCATAAATGAATTTTGATACCATTAGTATAAGATAAGTATGAAGTTGGTGCAAGAAATATTATTGGATATTATTACCGGGAGATAATTCTTGAAAACGGTAGTTCTCTTGTCTGGGCGGAAAGCAGATGATTATGTTGAGGTGAAGTTGGAACTGGATGAGCTTGATGTGACGAGTGCGGAGAGTAAGGCAACTTATAAGGAAATTCAGGAGTATGTAGGAATTCTTGCCAGACTTGCAAGGAAAGAGCCAGCAAGTTATATGAGCTTTGCTATTGAGCGATTAATCAGTGTTGTTGAATATATGGAAGCTCATTTACTTGAAAAGATAGACTATGAAAAGTTTGCTGAGATTGCAAATTGTCCGGCCTTATTGACTCTGGTTTCATATCTGTAACCATATCTCTTAATGAAAGCATCCATGACAGCAGTCATTCATAATCAGCATATTCGTGTTCAAATAATAGTTTTCCATCCAGAAGTTCTGTAAATAACTCGCCCCCATACTCCTCAATCAGATGCCATTTAATGGAAGGCTCAAACACTGCCTTTACTCTAGCTTTCGTTGGAAAAATCTTCTCATTTGCCAATTCCGGCGCGGTAACCTTCTTTTCCTGTAAAAGTACGGAGAGAATACCAATAAGTCTATCTATTTTCATATCGCTTTCACTTCCTGATTTACCATATCACCTACAACACGACACCTGCGTGTCATGTTCATTTTTATTATACACCAAATTATAAGGTATTACATCTGTATTCATCCATTTTCTAAATAATAAAGCCCCAAACCATTGATTTTCAATGATTTGAAGCTATTTTTAGTAGTATCTGCGACATACTTCTGTTATAATACAACAGCTGTAATTCCCGGCCATATAATTACCAACATCTAATATAAATTAGGTTTTCCAAGAGCTTTTTCATACCCTTCCTTATCATCTGACCTTTCCTGTTACGGTTATTTTCCAGCCTTTGATAACCCTTTGACCATATTATCAAAATCAGATTCAATCGGTTGTGTCTTGTTGAAAATATCGTATTCCTGATATGCTTTCTCCAATGCCTGTTTATGGGAAATGCATCCGTTATCCTTTAAAATATCATATCTGCGGAACTCAAGGAACTCGTTTACGCTTTTCGAAAATTCTTCCATTGTAAAGACATTTTCACGTTCAATCAAATCTTCTATGTAATCAAAATATCCAGTAACAGCACGTTCCAATTGGCGAATCTGTTTTTCGTCCAAATAGTTTTTTGCAATCGGGGTATCGGATTTGAGAATACGACCATCGGGAGCATTTTTCCATGTGGTCAAGCCCATATTCTCTTTGGTGTGGTCAGCCTGATTGTACACAATTTCAGCCGCAGTCTTACCGGTAATGGCATAGTGGAATTTGTTCTGTATGGTGGCATAAAAATGATATGCAGTATCGGAATCTCTATCATAATCAATGCTGCACTCGGCAAATATATCCGTTATCTGTTGCCATATTCTGCGTTCGCTGGCACGGATGGAGCGAACTCTTTCTAGCAATTCGCGGAAATAGTCTTTTCCAAAAGCTGTTTTACCCTGTTTGAGGCGATCATCATCCATTGCAAAGCCTTTAATCATATATTCCTTCAAAATTCCGGTTGCCCAGATACGGAACTTGGTTGCCTGAATGGAGTTTACTCTGTAACCTACAGAAATAATGGCGTCCAGATTGTAATAATTGGTAGGGGAAAGCTGAGTTTTTCCGGGAATGGCACCGTGTGGAGTGGGTATTTCCATTTTGGAAACTACCACTTCTTCACGAAGTTCTCCCTGTTCAAAAATATTTTTTAAATGCTTGCTGATTGCCGGTGTCTGCACACCGAACAATTCAGCCATAGTCTTTTGGGTAATCCAGATGGTTTCATCTTTTATTAAGGCACTTACAGTCACATTATCATCTTCGGTTCTGTACAGCACCATTTCCATTTGTTTTGTAATATTCGTATTCATATAAAGCCTTCTTTCTTATAGCAGGTGAATTGGTTATTGGTGTTCTTATCCTTCGCTCGGCTCTTATACACATTATACCGGTTCTTGCATTTGCCACTGCAAAATACACTGTTGGGTCTGCCAGCAACAAAGGCTTTGTGGCAATGCTTACATACCTTCAGTGAGGACTTTTCATCCGTAAGCATAAAAGAAAACATCATCCGTACTCCATGAAGATTCGAGTCCCTTTTTCACAAAATCAATCTTATCAAAGGGAAAGAAGTAAGAAAGATATTTTTCCGTGGTCAGACTTTCCTCCTTGATGAAAAGATTTTTCGGTAAATATACCGAATGATAAGTGATGAAGTTCGACGTGGTAGGCAGTGCCGTCATAAATCCAAGCAGTCCGTAACCGGTAACAAAATCCATAATGGCATTCTGCAAACATTCCTGTGTATTATTTTTGTCTATGCACATCAGTCCAAGGTTTACCGCCTTTAACACCATCTGCTCCGAATCCTTTAGCGGATTATAGAGAGACACTTTCGCATTCGGTGAAGGTGTGATGTACAACGTACTTTCTTTATCTTCATTCCATTCATATTTGTCATATAGTGCCCAGTTGGAGCTGGTTCTCTTAAATAGGTTACTCATAAAAGTCTCCAATCTGTCTGTTCTAAAATGGAATCCGTATCATTAGAATATATATTACTATCATACCAAGCATGTCCTGCAAGGTCAAATGGTACTTGTGATTTCTTTCGTTTCCCTGTATTTTTCGACAATCATGAACTATACGAACTTGATTGGTACAACGAGAATACTGTGGAAAGGATTGTCGAATTATGCTATAATTCGGGTTAGGAAAGATGGGAATGAATGTTTATCATAATCCCGCACAAAGTCAAATAGAAAAATGATAGGAGAGGGTTAATTTTATGAGGAAAAAAATAAGAGTAATTTTGTCGTATACATTTGCAACTACTTTAGTATTTGCAATGATTACCGGATGTGGTTCGAAATCTAAAAACGCAGAAAATAAAACTGCAAAAATCGTGGAGTTATCCGATAAAGAAACAACTAATAAGGATGAAGAATCTGCTAAGGACGAAAAAACAGCCAAAACAGAAGCTGATTCCAAAACAGAAGCTGCGTCCAAGGAAGAAACTACTTCTGAAACAGAAATGACTGCCAAAACAGAAGAAACAACCATAATTCAGCCTACTGAACAGGAACAGACAGAATCCTTTGATGTGGAGCCAATGAACACCACTATGTATATAAATGGTAATGCAAATGTTCGCAAAGGACCGGGGACTAATTATGAATCGCTTGGAAAATTGCAGAGAGGAAAAGCTTTGAGTGTACTTGGAAAGAGTGGTGAATGGTATCAGGTAGAGTATTATGGCGATTATGCGTATGTGCATCAATCTTTGTTACAGAATGATGCTCCAACTAATGAACAATCTGACACTTATGCAGGGGCACAACCAGGCACACAACCAGGTTCAAAACCAGAGGCACCACCGGCATCACAACAGGTTGGCGAGAGATATGTTGTTGATTATGTTATTGAAAGTGAGACATTGCCGGCAGAAAAAGTTAAATATGGGGTGACAAGGATACCACATGTTAAAAATTATTATTATGTATATAGCGATAATTCAAGAGAACTTTATAATACGTATACAGATTATGAATATGACCACTCTGGATATAATGCATCCGAAGATGACTTAAAAGTAGATACAGAAAGTGTTGCAGTGGCAAACAGGGCATATTATGAAGAAGTATTGCGACTGGTAAATGAAATCAGGGCAGAAGCAGGTGTAGGTCCTCTGAAATTGGATGATTCATTATGCAAAGCATCGACTATGCGTGCATTGGAAATGGGGTATTCAGATACTTTTTCCCATACAAGACCAGATGGCAGACAGTGTTTTTCAGTGCTTTCCTATTACAATATTTCGCATAGTTCAGCCGGGGAGAATATAGCAGCGGGATACACTTCACCGGCGGAAGTTGTTGAGGGATGGAAAAACTCAGAAGGTCATTATGCGAATATGATTGGGGCGTCATTCACAAAGCTTGGTGTGGGTTATTTTAATAGTGAAATTGGTGGCTGGGGGAATTATTGGGTACAGATGTTCACAAATTAATGTTTTATGTAAGTATGTCAAAAAATGGATCATTGTAGAACAAAAAGGAGGGATGTTTATCCCTCCAAAATTTTTCTGGCCATGCTGTATTTTTTACGCCAATATTCCTTTTTATCCTCGGACACATTATTATTTCCGGCAAATCTCGTTTCGTCAGAATTGTGCTTTAAATCTGCCAATTTTACAGTTTTGGCAATCTCATTGCTCTTGATTCTGGTCACATAATCTGTGTAGGTATCATTAGAATTGTGGGTTAGCATAGCAACTGCTTCCACAATTTCTTTTGGAAAATCTCTTTCCAAATCTTTTGTTGTAACGTCTGTATCTTCCACAACATCATGTAATAGTGCAACGCAGGTAGTTATCTCGTCAGGCATTTCCTCTGCAATATGAAAAGGATGAAATACATATGGAATGCCATTAATATCCGTCTGCCCCTTGTGAGCCTCATATGCTAGTTTCATTGCTTTGTTTGTCAACTCTGTATATATCATTGGTATCCCTCCAAGAGTACATTCTATAAATGAATTGTATCTATTGATAATTCTTTTGTCAACGCATAGAATGAGTAAAGTAAATGTTAAGCAGAGACTGAGTAATGTCAAGCAGTGACTGAGTAATGTTAAGTATGTTAAGCTAGGATATGAAGAATCTCTGCCCAAAGAACAAAGAAGAGTTATCTTGGGTAGAGAAAAATTTGAAAAATTGATAAAAATTCTAAGAATTTATAGAAATTAACAAAACAATCTCTATCCAAAT
>JBNRML010000119.1:0-5495 GCA_050309585.1 Lachnospiraceae bacterium | reverse complement strand
ATGCTGAAAATCAAGTATTATTTCATCTGGGCTATGAGCATGATGAAAATGATATACATGATGTAAAACTATTGTGCGAGAGATTTGATATTCCTGTTCCGAGTGAATACAAGTAACTAACAAATTCCAATTTGTCTATCAATAGTGCAATAAATTAGAATTTAGAGGAGGAAAAGATATGGCATGTTCTATTAGAAATTCCCTTTCGGGATTTGGAAGTGAACTGTTGCAACGAATAAGAGAAGATAACAATGCAAGGCTAGATGAAGCTGCCTTTGAAGAAAGATTCATTGGGATTGAAAAGGCAACTGCAGCTCTGAAGGAAGCCAAAGTTGAAGATGAGAAAATCATTTACCTTTTGCAAAAATATTGGGATTTACGCCTTAGCGAGGCAAAGGAATTTTTGCAGCAAGAAAGATACACTGAAGAGAAGTAAAGGATTCCTGTGGGTAAACATCCCAAAGATAAATTCCATTTAAGCTGAAAAGTACATTTAGTTTAACTATACAAATTTAGTGGATATGTTCCCGTCTACTGACAGTGAGAAAAACGTAGTAGATATGTTTCCGAGAACGGGCAACTTCAAATGACATTCATTCTGTCCTCTCGAGCCATGTTGAGACGGTAGTATTGATTACAAGGCTATAAGCCTTGATTTTACTGGGTTTGCTGAATTGCATCCAACTTGTCTACTCGACCTAAAGGGAAAAAATGCGTACATGGAAACATATCAACGTGGTTCTTCTAGACTAAGTAGGTTGAGTTGACTATATTGATGACAAATAGAGCGAGTTATTTAGATTGATGAAAGGTTAGTGATGATATGAAAATTAAGTTTCTGACATGGAATACTCAGTTGTATGAATATGGAAATACAAAAGGAAAAACCATAGAAAATGGACTTAAAGTATATAATCAAGAAATAGAGATTATAAAAAAACACTTTTTTGATTTAAGCGATGACGAAAAAGCTATTGCGGTTTTGCAGGAGATACCATATAGGATAAAAAAAAATAGAAAATGGTGTCTACATCCTGTGTTTAAGAAATTCGAAAATGATTTTACTGATACTGACTATGATATTATTTATCATTCTGGTTGGCATATAAAAATGACAGTAGTAATAGCTTCAAAAGGAATAGTTAGTGAATGCAAAGGAAAAACAAATTTATATATACCATTTATGATAAACTCACTTCAATTAAATGTATTGGCATTGCATGCTCATAATGCTTTTGAAACCAGAAAATGGTTAGCAGAACATGAAGATTATAAACCTAATATTATGCTTGGTGATTTTAATGCTGGAAATTACAGAAAGTCAAATAAAGATAATGAAATCGCTGTAAATAGACAGAATTATTTACTCCTTACAGAGGGATATATTGATTTATGTCAAGGCGTCTATACTACCAAATATCAAACGCAGATTGATCATATTTTATTAGAAAACATAGATGAGTTCAAATATAAATTTGAAAATGTAAAGGTTGATTATGACGTAAAAATATCAGATCATTATCCAGTATATTGCGATGTTTTATTTGAAGATGTTGAGATTTTATAATTTATTTTTTGATAAGTGGATTAAACATATAACTTTGAATTAATCTTTGGCTTGTATATGCCAGATAGATGAGAATGGCTGATATGTTTCCACATACGACATCCAATCTTGGATATGTTCCCGAAAACGACCCTTTATAAAAAAGGGATTTGGAACTTTTTGCATGACAGCTATCCTGTCCTCTTAACCCACGTTGAGACGGTAGTATTGATGTCAAGGGTTTGGAATGGTATAATATAGTTGTAACACCTAGTACGAATAATATATAATAAAAACGAACTAGGAGGATTACAAAATGAGCAAAAGATATGATGAAGAATTTAAAAAAGAAATAGTATATGAATATCAGAAGGGAGCTTCCCTGAATGACATTTTTAAAAAATATGGGGTAGCAAAATCCACTGTAAATGGATGGATTAAAAAATATAGCGAAGAATGCCACTACACAAAACCACAAAACAAAGAAAAAAATATATCTCCTGAAGAATTTAGAGCTCTAAACAAGAGAATCGCTGAGCTAGAGAAAGAAAACAATTTCTTAAAAAAAGCAGCGGCATTCTTCGCCAAGGAAATCGATTAGTGGTATATCGTTTCATTGAAAAATACAAAACTGAGTTTGGCTTAAGATGGTTATTACGTAAGTTTGGGTTCTACCCAAATGCTTATTATAACTATCTTAAAAATAGAAAGGCTGAATATAGAAAAGAAAAAGAAAAAATATGCGAAGCCATAAAAAGTATCTATTATAATAATGGTCGTATTATTGGCCATAGATGGATGGTTATTTTTCTTGCAAGAAAAAATATATTTATAAGTAAAACAACAGCTCATAAATATATGAACAAAGAACTTAATTTACATGCTGTCACACTTAAAAAGAAGCCTAAATATGTGCATGGGGAGAGAAATAGAATATTTCCCAATATCTTGAAACAGAATTTTGATGTAGCAGAGAAAAACAAGGTTTGGTGTACTGATTTTACATATATAAGAATGGCAAACGGTAAAATGCGCTATAATTGTACTATTTTGGACCTGTCAAAAAGAGAAGCAATAGCAACAGTAAATTCAAAATGGATAAATACAGATTTAGCAATAAAAGCATTAACCAAAGCACTAGAAAGAGAAAAACCAGAACAAGGCTTAATACTTCATAGTGATCAAGGAGTACAATTTACATCATGGGCATTTACTGAGTACTGTAAAGAACAAGGAATCATACAAAGTATGAGTAAATCAGGTTGTCCTTATGATAATGCACCAATGGAAAGGTTTTACAAGTCATTTAAAACAGAACTAATATATTTAAATAAATTTGAAACTGATAAACAGTTAGATGAGGCGGTAAATAAATATGTTTATGTATGGTATAACCATATTAGACCACATAGTCACAATGGAGGATTAACTCCATTTGAGGCACGAAATATAAACTGAAATATCCGAACTAAGTGTTACAAAAATGCTTGACCATTACACCTTACGCCATTGGGTGGAATCGTGGTGTCAAACGTTCTTCTACAGTAAATGTAGAGATAGAGAATGTTGACTTTAACGATACAGGTAGATGGCCGGAGCTGATTGATTTCTTGGCAACAACATGTGTCGCATTAAAATCGGAATTGATAACTGCGTGTGCAGATGAACTGCATGCAGTCATTGATGGGGATTAAGCGGAATAGTTAGTTCGCGAAAATTACAAGGTATGTAATGAAATCTAATACATATCTAGGAAGGAGAATGATTATGGCAGATATTATAAAAATGCCTAATTCAGAAATGGCACCGTCAGATGAAATAAAAGAAACAGCATTAATTGAAATTGCAGATGGTTTATTATTTGACGCTCGTGCAAATATAGCAGAACAGAAATCACTGAGTGTTCCTATTGCGGAGTTGGCTACGCTTGGTGCCGGTGTATCATCATTAATGCCAGCGCTTAGGACAGTAACACAGACAACAACTATTAATACAACGGGTCTTTATCAATTGGCTAATGCCGCAGTTGGAGATACGTTGAAGGTTGCTAGTAACGGTAATTTCTGGGGTGCATTCAAAACAGCAGATGGTGCATCGAAGTTTGCACAGCTCCAGTCGGCTGGCCCATTGACCGCAACAACTCAGTCTGTAGCAGCGATAAATCCGGCTACAATGATGATGGCGGTTGCGTTGTTCTCTGTTGAACAGAAGCTTGGTGAAATTGAGAAAATGCAGAAGCAGATAATTTCATTCTTGGAAATTGAAAAAGAATCTGAGATAGAAGCTGACGTTGAAACGCTATCTAACATTATCGCTAAGTATAAGCTAAATTGGGATAATGAGCATTTTGTGGCTAGTAATCATAAACTGGTATTGGATATTCAAAGAACTGCGCGTAAAAATATGAATGGGTACCAGAAAAAAGTTGATGAAGTGCTTAATTCGAAAAAGCCTGTTGTTGTACAAAATCAGGTGAATTCTACACTTAGGGACTTACAGAAAAAATTCAAATACTACAGACTTTCCTTATACACATTCTCAATGGCATCCATGATGGAGATTATGTTGAGTGGTAATTTTAAGGAAGAATATATCACTGGTATTAAAGAAGAAATAGAAAAGCTTTCGTCAGTGTATAGAGATTTATTTGGCCAGTGCTCGCTTTATCTTGAAAAGATAAGCGGAGTATCGGTAGAAGCAAATGTGCTGAAGGGAATCGGAACTGCAAGCAAGGCTGTAGGAAAGTTCATTGGTAGCATTCCACTTGTTAAGGAAGGCCAGGTTGATGAATTCTTACAGGATAGTGGTAAGCATATCAAATCAAATGCAAAAGAAATAGAGATGAGTGCAATTACTGCTTTTGCGGAAATCAGCAATCCTGAAACACGTGTGTTTATAGACAGAATGGAAGATATGATACAGATTTATAATCACACAGAAAGAATCTGCTTTGATGATAAGAAGATTTATCTAATTGCAGGCTAGATACACATTAACGATTTTAAAAGCTAACGTTGAAATGTGCTCGATATGTTTTCGTAAACGGACAGGCGGTACAGACGTACTTCCTGTCGTATCGAGCCACGTTGAGTGCGTCGTCAGCCTGATCCGAAAATAACATTCAACTGGAGGTAAGCGTCAAAGGAAGCACGCCTTATATTTCATAATAGTTACTTTTATAATACCTCTTAGGAGGTATAGATTATGAGAAAAAAGCATAAAACGAAAGAAGAAAAGCAGATTTTAATTAATAACTATCTAGAAAGTAACTTATCAAAAGCAGCTTGGTGCAGAAAGAATAACATATCTACCTCAACTTTCAACGGTTGGTGGAAACAAATTAATAAGGGAAAGAATACAGATGAAGTTATATTTATCTCACCAAAACTAACTAAAGAAATTAATGCTGAAGCGACAAGATTACCTATATCTGAAGATATAACAAGCAACCTTGAGGCTGCAGAAGTTACTACAATTCTTGAAGTCCACGACTGTAAACTTCATATCAATGAAACTACACCTTTCTCTTTCATAAGTCAGTTAATTAAGACGGTGAGGGAATCCCATGTTTAATTATGAAGATTATAAGGTATTCCTAGCATGTGGATACACTGATATGAGGAAAAGCATTAATGGTCTAAGTGAAATAGTAATGAATAACTTTGATATTGATCCTAGAGAGAAAATAATCTTTGGGTTTTGTAATAGACAAAGAAATAGAGTTAAAATCTTAGTATGGGATGACAATGGTTTCTGGATTCATTTTAAGAGATTAGAAAAAGGGAAAATAGTTTGGCCTGATATATATAACGAAGAAATAACTATGGATATATCTCTGGAAGACTTTTATAATTTAATAAAATCACCGGGAATTAAACAGAAAATAAAGCGTAGCGAAGTATGGAAAAACCTTTGATTTTACTAGTTTTCCCTCTATAAATATGGTATA
>JBNRML010000118.1:0-13956 GCA_050309585.1 Lachnospiraceae bacterium | reverse complement strand
AGCCGTGTGCTCTACCATTGAGCTATCGAGGAATATTCATTACGATAGTTATTATAACTCACATTTTCTAATTGTCAACAGTTTTTTTCATCTGCCACCAAAATGCATATAACAGTCCAGCCGTTCAGAACACTTACCCAAATGCACTTCGAGGCAGACAAAAAAACAACTCAACATTCTATTTTTTTCCTACAAGTATATCCACACACTCTGATAACTCACTTAATGATACTTTGATTGCCTGATTAATCTCACCTGAATTTCTGGCAAGCTTACCTACTTCGTCAGCAACTACCGCAAAGCCTTTACCAAGTTCTCCAGCTCTTGCGGCCTCAATAGCAGCATTTAATGCAAGGATTTTCTGTTTAGACTCAATTTTATCAAGAGCTTTTGATTTATCTTTCAATTCATCAAGAAGCTGAGATGTCTTATTAACCTTTTCATTAATAGACTCATCTTCTTTATTTTCTGCATCCTTAAATGAAATAACCTCATTAATAAGTCTTCCAATTAAAGACTCGACCATGACAAGCTTGCTCTCATCATATCCAGTTTCACAATTAATAAGTACTTTTCCAATAACTTCACCTTCTGCAACTACATCCACAACTGATTTTGCATCATCCGGATCTTTATCGCTTTCATCAAAAACACTCTGCATATCCGCATTTATAATTTCAATTGAAGCTCCCGAAATACCTTCAACCTCTGCCTTAATACCTGCTAATGATTCTAATGTCAAATAATCTGTAATCTTCATAATGTCACTCCTTGCTTTTTCAATATTATACAAATCACGCTCAAACCATTCTTGTTTGTTCTTGCTATGAGTAAGTATACCACATACTGACATTTTATACAATAGTATCATTATTTTTGTTTTTTTCTCTTTTTTTTGTGTATTTTATACAAACACCTCATTCACATGCCCCCTGTGCTGTCGATATACATTTATATGTTTTTTCAACACAAAAAGGTACAGCAGTAGTTCTGCTGTACCTTTTTATGGTAATGTTTAATTATGCTAATTTTGATTTAGCAACCTCTGCTAATTTTGCAAATCCTTCTGCATCATTAACAGCCATTTCAGATAAGATCTTTCTGTTAATTTCAACACCAGCTAATTTTAATCCATACATAAATTTGCTGTATGATAAACCGTTCATTCTTGCAGCTGCATTGATTCTGGCAATCCACAACTGTCTAAACTGTCTCTTTCTCTGCTTTCTTCCAGCATAAGCACTTGTTAAAGCTCTCATTACAGACTGTTTTGCAACTCTGTACTGTTTCGATCTAGCACCTTTATAACCCTTAGCGAGTTTTAATGTTCTATTATGTCTTTTTTTAGCGTTCATTCCGCCTTTAATTCTTGCCATTTCAGTTCTCCTCCTAAAAATTTCTCAATATCTTATAAATATGGTAAAATCTTCTTCATATTCTTTACGTTTGTAGCATCTGTAATTGTTGCTTTTCTAAGATTTCTCTTTCTCTTTGTAGATTTCTTTGTAAGAATATGGCTCTTGTAAGCTTTCATTCTCTTTAATTTTCCTGTACCTGTTGTTTTGAAACGTTTAGCAGCAGCTCTGCTTGTCTTCATTTTTGGCATTATGTTCGTCCTCCTTAAATTCATCTATTTTCTATTAATAAACAATATTTTATATTGATTATCTCTTTTCTGCTAAAAACATCTGCATACTTCTGCCTTCTAATTTAGCAGGTTTTTCCACTACAGAAATATCACTTAACATTTCAGCAAAGTCATCTAAAATGTGTTTACTGCTTGTCATATGAGACATCTCTCTGCCTCGGAAACGCAATGTAACTTTAACCTTGTCACCTTTTTCCAGAAACTTTCTAGCCATATTAGCTTTGGTCTTCATATCGTTTATCTCGATATTTGGAGAAAGTCTAACTTCCTTAACATCAATGGTTTTCTGTTTCTTTTTGGCTTCTTTCTCTCTTCTGGCCATTTCATAACGATATTTACCGTAATCAATAATCTTGCATACCGGTGGTTTCGCATTTGGAGCAATCTTAACCAAGTCAAGTTCTGCCTCTTTTGCAAGCTTTAATGCTTCCTTTGCAGACATAATACCTAACTGTTCTCCATCTTCTCCAATTAATCGTATCTCTTTGTCTCTTATCTGTTCGTTAATATTTAACTCGCTAATAGTAGTGCACCTCCAAAAAAAAGTGGATAGTCAGACTATCCACTTAATATACACACATAACTTAAGCATAAGGGCTTAAATAAAATATATTGACCATATGTCACTCATTTGTGCATAGGTGAGAGTGGATACTCTGCTTCATTATTCTTTACAACATTGCCATTCTATCACTATATATATGCAATGTCAACTCTTTTTTTACTGATGTTTAAAAGTTCCGCACATTGTCTGTGATGACTCGCTTGCTGTAGGTCCCTCAACATTTACTTTGTTGGCAGTACACTGTCTGTCCATATTATACTGACAATGCATTGCTTCACAAGTAATGGCAATTGTTTTCTTAGGTCCGCTTGAACATCCGCAGGAATTACATTCCTTACTCTTTTTATCAACAAAGCTTGAACACTTTGTGCTGTCTGCCTCCATAGCAGCCTGACCGTCTACCTTGATATTTCCAAGGCAACACATTTTGTCCTCATTGTAATAACAATTTTTTGCTGTACAAACTAATTTAGTCATTTTTCTACACTCCTTTAATTTATTTCATTATGTATTGTGCACAAAACAACTGTAATTATTCGTACAATCTATTTCAAAAAAATTATTTACCTTCTTTTAAGAATTTTTCAATGCTACTAATAGCTTCTTCTTCATCTACACCATCAGCAGAAACAACAATACCTTCACCTGCGGCAAGTCCAAGGGTCATCATACCCATAATGCTTTTCGCATTTACCCTTTTGTTGTCGTGTTCCACATAAATTGAGCTGTCAAACTGGCTGGCAATCTGAACAAACATTGCAATTGGTCTCGCCTCTAATCCTGTCTGAATGTCAATTGTCATATTTTTAGTAATCATAGTATTTTGTTTCCTCCTTAATCTTTACGCAAACTCTCTGCTATCTCACTTATTTTTCTCAATCTGTGATTAACACCAGACTTTCCAACCTGCGGATTAAGCATACTTCCCAACTCCTTAAGAGAGGCATCCTGATTTTCAAGTCTTACCCTGGCTATCTCCTCAAGACTTTCCGTGAGATAAGATAATCCAACCGAATCACGTATAAAGATAATATCCTCCACCTGCTTTACAGATGCTGATACAATCTTATTCAAGTTTGCTGTCTCACAATTCACTTTTCTATTTACTGAATTGCGCATTTCTTTTATTATTCTTACATTTTCCAATTCCATAAGAGCCACATGTGCTTCCATTACATTTAAAATGTCAACAATTCCGGCACCTTCTTTAATATATACCACAAAGTGTTTCTTTCTTTCAACTGTTTTTGCATCAATATTAAAATTTCTGATAATCTTCTGCAGTTGTGTTGCCTTCTCCATATTAGAACACACAATTTCAAAATGATAAAATTTTTCAGGATCACTTATTGAACCAGTGGCTAAAAAAGCCCCTCTGATAAATGCTCTTTTGCAGCATTCCTTCTGTATCACCAGATTCCCTGACACAGACAGGTTTTCCTGAATATCCCAATTATCCTCAATAAGCTTTGTAGCCTGCAAAACCCTGACTGCATCCTCGTGTCTTTTTATGGCAATGGTATATATCTTCATTTTTGGACTTACTCTTACTGAAATTTCCGTATATATATTAAATGCTTTTCTCAATAATGTAAAGTACTTTCTAGCCACGGCCACGTTTTCAGTATGAATGACAACCATATATTTATCCGTCTCAGATATTTTTATTATTCCGCAAAGGCTGATAATTGCTGATAACTCAGCAATCTGACAGTGTCTGGCTATAGAATTCTGTCTGGATAATTCTTCTTTTACTTTCCCCGAAAAAGACATTTTTCACTCCTATCCGAGAGTACATATGCTAAACATTCTCTGTACTGCTCATATCTATATATCGCGGTGAAACACTTTTATTCCAAGTTCTTTATCCTCAGACAATTTATCATAAATTGCATTTGCCACCGTAACAGATCTGTGCTGTCCCCCCGTGCAGCCCACACCGATGACAAGCTGGTTCTTTCCTTCCTTAATATAATTTGGAATGAGAAATTTTATCATATCATATAATTTGCCCAAAAATTCCACCGAAGCCTCCGAGTTCATGACAAACTCCTTTACCTCATCATCATTTCCTGTTTTATGCTTCAGCTCGTCTACATAATACGGATTCGGCATAAACCTTACATCGAAAACCAAATCAGCATCTGCAGGAATACCGTTTTTAAATCCAAAGGACATAATTGTCACAAACAAATTCTTATATTCCTTATTCTTTAGAAAAATGGACTCTACCTCATACCTGAGCTCTCTTATAAGCAAAGTACCTGTGTCAATTATATAATCCGCCTGTTTCCTGAGAAACTCCAATTGTTTTCTTTCTTTTAGTATTCCCTCGTCAACTCTTCCCTCCATTGCAAGCGGATGGGCACGCCTGGTTTCCTTAAATCTTTTAATAAGAACATCATTATTTGCGTCAAGAAATAAAATTTCATATTTATATTTCTTTCTTTTCATTTCTGCCAAAACAAAATCTAATTCACTGAGTGCCTGACCACTTCTTATGTCTATTCCCAATGCGACATCCCTGCAATTTCCATCTTTATTATTTTCAATGGTGAGCTCAGCAAATTTCATGATAAGCTCAATCGGAAGATTATCCACACAAAAATAGTTATTATCCTCCAACGTCTTTAGTGCACTTGTTTTTCCAGCTCCTGACATTCCTGTTACAATTACGAATCTCATATCAATCCTCATTTCTGAACAATATCTGTGCGTTATAAAATCTTCACTTCGGGTTCTAGTTCAACATCAAATTTTTCTTTCACAATCATCGCCACATCATCCATGAGCTTCAAAATATCTGATGCAGTTGCATTGTCCTTATTTATCACAAATCCGCAATGTTTTTCGGACACACAGGCTCCTCCTACAGTGTATCCCCTAAGTCCTGCGTCCATTATCAGTTTTCCTGCGAAATGCCCCTCAGGACGCTTAAATGTACTGCCTGCACTTGGATATTCAAGTGGCTGTTTTTCTTTTCTGGCATCCATAAAGCCGTTCATCTTTTCAGATATTTCCTGTTTATTTCCTTTTTCAAGTTTAATAACTGTCGAAAGGACAATGTATTCTTTTTCGAATACAATGCTGTGCCGGTATGAAAAATCCATTTCATCATTTTTCAAATCCAGTACATTTCCTTCTTTGTCCATTACAGTTACGCTTTCCACAACGTCTTTAAACTCACCTCCGTAAGCCCCGGCATTCATGGCAACCGCTCCGCCAATCATCCCCGGAATACCTGCCGCAAACTCAAGGCCCGTAAGGGAGTTTTCATATGCATCTCTGGCTATTTTTGAAAGAAAAGCTCCTGCCATACATTTGATTTTATTATCTAAAACTTCACAATGTGACATATTCTGGCCGATTTTTATCACAACACCATCATAGCCTTCATCTCTGACCAAAAGGTTACTTCCATTACCCATAACAAAATAATCCATATTATGTTCTTTCAAATATGCCAAAAGATTTTTCAACCCTTCTACATTATCAGGGGTGACAAAGTATTTAACTCTGCCACCCGCTTTAAACGTAGTATGTTTTCGCATATCTTCATCTGTAAATACATTTTTTTCACCAAGTATCTGGCACAAATCAAGATAAACTGAATCCATTATTCCTCATTTCTGTGGTTGCACAACCACTCCAAAAATTAATCCAATATTAATGCTGCTGCACCGTACATTCCTGCATCATTTCCCAGTGTAGCCAATGCAAATTTAGCATTTTTTGTTGCATGGAATGCATAGTTTAAGAAATTCTCCTCAATTTTATCCAAAAGGAATTTTCCAGCCTTGCTCACTCCTCCACCAATAACAATAACCTGAGGATTTGTAACTGCCGCAATACCTGCAATTGCTTTTCCAAGAGCCTCTGCAAGCTTATCAACAACTTCTAATGCAAGCTTATCTCCCTCTTTTGCCTTATCAAATACATCCTTACATGTGATTTCCTCAATATCCCTTAATATTGATGCTTCTGTTGACTTAGCAAGAAGCTTTTTAGCCTCTCTTACAATACCGGTAGCAGAACCAACTGTTTCAAGACAACCCTTTTTGCCACATCCGCACACTTCAGCATCATCGCCAAACACCGATGGAATGTGTCCAATTTCACCTGCAGCACCATTTGAACCGGAAACAATTTTTCCTCCGATAATAACGCCGCCGCCTACACCTGTTCCAAGTGTAACAAGAACAAGGTCTTCAAATCCGCGGCCGCCGCCCTGCCATGTTTCACCTAAAGCAGCTACATTGGCATCGTTTCCAGCCTTGACAGCAATTCCACCAAGCATCTGAGAAAGCTTTTCCTCTACATTGAACATTCCCCAGCCAAGATTTACACAGTTTAATACTGTTCCATCCTTTGTAATAGGTCCAGGGATACCAATTCCCACACCCACTAAATCCTCTCTTGAAAGTTTCTTTTCAACAAGTTTTGCCTCAATTGCGGAACAGATATCTGGAAGAATGAAGCTTCCATCCTCTTCTTTTCTTGTAGTGATTTCCATACTGTCAATTAACTTAGCCTCTTCTGTAAATAAACCTATTTTAACTGTTGTTCCTCCAACATCAATGCCAAAACAAACTTTTCCCATTTTTCTTTACCTTTCTGCCTTAAATAGCATTTCCTTTCTGTATATTCTAAATAGATACCTAAATTTTTATATTGTACCAATCCCGGGTCTCATCAAATATTGCCAAGATTTGCCTGAACTCTTCTGTACAATTCCTGTGCAGCATTGTAGCCCATCTTCTTCTGACGATGATTAACTGCTGCAGACTCTACGATAATTGCAAGATTTCGACCTGGTCTGATAGGTATTGAATGACATACTACCTTGTTTCCAAGAAACTCTGTGTACTGTTCTTCAAGTCCAAGTCTGTCATACTCTTTATCCCTGCTCCAGTCCTCAAGCTTGATAACCATATCAATTCCCTGGGTTTCCTTTACACTTTCAACACCAAACAGTGTCTTTACATCAATGATACCAATACCCCTTAATTCAATAAAATGTCTGGTAATATCTGGTGATGTTCCTATGAGCGTCTCGTCGCTTACTTTTCTTATCTCAACAACATCGTCTGTCACAAGTCGGTGTCCTCTCTTAATAAGTTCAAGAGCCGCTTCACTCTTTCCGATACCACTTTCGCCCATAATCAGAACACCTTCACCGTAAACATCCACCAAAACCCCGTGGATGGAAATACATGGTGCCAACTCAACATTGAGCCATCTGATAATCTCAGCCATAAAAGATGATGTTGTTTTTCCTGTCACAAGGATAGGAACTCCATATTTATTTGCAAGCTCCAAAAGAATGTCATCCGGCTGATTATTTCTACAAAAAATCATACATGGAATTTTGCTTCCCAGAAGCTGCTCATAAATATATCTTTTTCTTCCCTCATCCAGAGTACTCAGATATGTGCTCTCAACGTGTCCAATCACCTGTACACGTTCAGCCGGAAAATGCTCAAAAAATCCGGTAAGCTGCAGAGCTGGTCTGTTAATATCTGCAGATTCAACCATTATCTTTGACACATCAATGTCGGGCGTTTTATTTTCAAGTTCCATTTTTTCAATGATTTTTGACAAATTAACTGACTGCATACACGATTCCTTTCTCAAAAAATTATAGTACCATTATATCACTTCAATGAAAAAAATCATAGACCTTTTGAGCAGCTGTTTCATTCATTGCAGGTATTTTTTTCAATTCTTCGACGCTGGCATCTTTAATTGCATCCAGGGTCTTTAGCTCTTTCATAAGAGCCCTTCGTCTCGCCGGACCAATTCCGTCTATATCATTCAAAACAGAATGGACCTGATTTTTATTTCTCAAGTCTCTGTGGAAGGTTATTGCAAACCTGTGAGCCTCATCCTGTATTCTCGTAATCAGCTTAAAGCTCTCACTCTCTCTCTTGATTGGCAATTCCTTATTTTCAAAATATAAGCCTCTGGTTCTGTGATGATCATCCTTAACCATACCACATACCGGAATATTTAGTCCCAGTTCTTCCAAAACCTCCAAGGCAATATTGACCTGACCTCTTCCACCATCCATCATTATCAAATCCGGAAATCTGTTAAAGCTGCCTAATTTTTCATCCCGGCCATCACTTTTAAGCTTCTGTTTTTCTTCCAGACCATGAGTGAACCTTCTTGTGAGAACCTCCCTCATACTAGCATAATCATTAGGTCCCTTAATCCATTTTATTCTAAATTTTCTATAATCATTTCTACGTGGTTTTCCATCCTCATAAACCACCATTGAGCCAACAGAATCAAAACCGCTGATATTTGAAATATCATATGCCTCAATTCTTTCTGCATAAGGAATCGATAATATTTCTGATATTTCCCTGACTGCCCCTTTTGTTCTTATTTCCTCTATTTTTAGCTTATCCTTATCCTTTGACAATACGATTTCAGCATTTTTTCTTGCCAGTTCAACAATTTTTTCCTTTTCGCCCTTTTTCGGCTGAATAATATTTACCTTTTGCCCTCTCTTTTCAGAAAGCCATTTTGAAATAATCTCCACATCATCGATTTCTTCCTGCAAGATCAGTTCCTTGGGAACAAAAGGTGCACTTCCATAATATTGTTTCACAAAATTTGTAAGAACATCCCTGCCCAGGTCATGAGGTGCCAGTTCAACATGAAAATGTTCTCTTCCCAAAACTTTACCACCACGAACAAAAAACACCTGAACCACTGCATCATTTCCGTCCATTGCATAGGCAATAACATCCCTGTCAAAATCCTTATCCGAGGTGATTTTCTGTTTTTCAGAAATAATTTTCACGCTTTTTATTAAATCCCTGTATGCAGCTGCCTCCTCAAATTCCATATTTTCTGAAGCTGCATACATTTTCTCCGAGAGCATTTTTAATACTTCAGCATAATTTCCATTCAAAAAATCAATTACCTTTGAAACATTATCCCTGTATTTTCCTTCAGAAACATATGCCATACAGGGCGCTGAACATCTCTTTATCTGATAATTCAGACATGGTCTTCCCTTTCCCACATCTTTTGAAAGGTTTCTATTACAGGTTCTGATTTTATATATCTTTGTTAACAGCTCAATGATATCCTTCACTGCCCCCGCACTTGTATAGGGACCAAAATACTTTGCCTTGTCCTTATTCATGTTTCTGGCAATCATTATTCTTGGAAAGTCTTCATTTACGGTAACCTTAATAAAGGGATAACCCTTGTCATCCATAAGCATTGTATTATATTTCGGGTGATGCTCCTTAATCAGATTACATTCCAGTATAAGTGCCTCAAGCTCTGAATCTGTTACAATATACTCAAATCTTTTTATTTTGGACACCATCTGGTCAATTTTTGCAGTTCTCTTTCTGCTGACCTGAAAATACTGTCTGACTCTGTTTTTCAGACTTATTGCCTTTCCAACATATATAATTTCATCTTTTTCGTCGTGCATAAGATAAACGCCTGGCGAACCAGGCAGTTTTTTTAATTCTTCTTCAATACAAAACATAATTTCACATCCTGTCCTAAAGAACAGTTTCCTTTACTTTATACCAGAACCTTCAATTTCGCCATCATAATGACTATTTAAGGTTTCTCCTGTCACCTCTGAGAAAATCTCAGAAAACTCATATCCTGTGAGTGTTTCTTTCTCATACAGATAATCTGAAAGTCTTATCAACACCTCTTTATTATCCAAAAGCATTTTTTTAGCTTTTTCATAACACTCATTCAATATGTCCCCAACCTCTTTATCCACCTCTGCTGCCGTGGCGTCAGAACATGTAAGCTTCGCTCCGCCCTCAAGGTACTGACTCTGGGTTGTCGCAAGCGACATCATTCCGAATTTCTTTGACATACCGAATCTGGTAACCATGTTCCATGCCATATTTGTAGCCTGTTCCATATCATTTGCAGCACCACCGGTTATGGAATCAAACATAATTTCCTCGGCTGCTCTTCCCCCCATTGCCATAACAATTTCAGTCAGGAGTTCATCCTTGGTTTTAAGACTTCTCTCCTCTTCCGGATAAGCCAGAACATATCCTAACGCACCGCCTGTTCTCGGAATAATCGTAATCTTCTGTACGGGTTCTGCCTTTTTGTCAAGGGCTGACACCAAAGCATGGCCTACTTCGTGGTAAGCAACCATCTTTTTTTCTTTATCATTAAGTATTCTGTTTTTCTTTTCCTTACCTTCTAGAACCACCTCAACAGCCTCAAGCAAATCCTTCTGTGATATTGCTCTTCTTCCACACTTAACTGCATTTATGGCTGCCTCATTTACCATATTGGCAATATCAGCACCTACTGAGCCCACTGTAGCCAGCGCAACACCCTTTAAATCAACAGTTTCATCCATTGAAACATTTTTTGTGTGAACCTTTAAAATGTCTATTCTTCCCTTTAAGTCAGGTCTGTCAACAATAATTCTTCTGTCAAAACGCCCTGGACGAAGCAATGCTTTATCAAGGACCTCCGGTCTGTTTGTAGCAGCAAGTATGAAAAGTCCCTTGGAGGTATCAAATCCATCCATTTCCGAAAGAAGCTGGTTAAGAGTCTGCTCTCTCTCATCATTTCCGCCACCATATTTTGAATCCCTGCTCTTTCCTATGGCATCAATTTCGTCTATGAAAATAATACATGGTGCAGACTCCTGTGCCTGCTTAAATAAATCTCTTACTCTGGATGCCCCTACACCTACAAACATCTCAACAAAGTCCGAACCTGACAGGGAAAAGAATGGAACCTTCGCCTCACCTGCAACTGCCTTTGCCAAAAGAGTTTTTCCTGTTCCGGGAGGTCCTACAAGCAACGCACCCTTAGGAAGCTTTGCACCAACACTTGCATACTTGCCCGGAAAATGTAAAAAGTCAACTATCTCTGTAAGAGATTCCTTTGCCTCATCCTGTCCGGCTACATCCATAAAGGTTACACCAGTCTCTTTTTCGACATAAACCTTGGCATTTGACTTTCCAACTCCCATCATACCTGAGCCTTTTGTAACTTTCCTGAAAAGCAGACCCATAATAAGATAAATAAGTACAAATGGTAAAATCCATTCTAAAACAAATGTAAGAATACTAGACTGCTTATCCGCAAGCCTTCCCTTGTATACAACTCCCGCCTCATTAAGCTTTGGCAGCAATTCCTCATCATTTAAGGCAACTGTCCAATATGTCTTCTTTAAATAGCTTTCACTTTCCGATTTTAATGTATAATTAATTTTCCCATCAGCAAAGGTAACCTTTTGGATTTTATTTTCCTCAAGGTCCTTCAGGAATTCATTGTAATTCTTTTCCTGTGTGGTTGCATTTTGTAAGACACTTGACATCACAGTAGATGCAAGTAACGTAAAAATAGCCGCAATAACAATAATCAGAATTGTCTGGTTACGTTTTCTGTTCCTGTTATCCTGATCATTATTACGATTCATATTATTATGATTCATATTATTGCGGTTATTGTTCATATTATTTCTGTTGTTATTCATATTATTTATGTTATTATCCACTCTAATCCTCCATTTCTGAGCGACTTTCATCTTATCCTTATTCATATTATTCATATAACTCTTTCCTATTATATGTATAGTCTTTGCATAAATCAATAGACAGATTCTCAAATTTACAAATTTTTTTGATTTTAATCTAGCTTTTATTTTTTCCCCGTTGTATAATTGAATTCGTGTTTTACGCATTTTTAATATAAAATTTTTAGTATAAACGGAGATAAACATGGAATTTTTTGATAGAATTAAAAATTATTTTTATGAAAACCGACACTTTTTTATAGCCAGCACCCTTTCAACCATTGGAATTGTTGTGCTATTCTTCGTGCTGTCTCTTTTTAAGGGAAACGGAAAAACCTCCTATTCAACGGATAATCTCTATTCTTCCAGTGAAACAACCAGTCAGACTAAAGAAAATACTACCACCGGTGAATTATCAGATATTAACTTTTCTTTGCCGGAAGATTCAACTGAAGAAACACAGGAATTACTCCCTTCTGGCGAATACCCTTATCTTATTAAAGTCAACAGGGCAATGAACTGTGTAACCGTGTATATTCAGGATGATGACGGAAATTATACTGTTCCATATAAAGCAATGGTGTGCTCTACCGGAAAAATTGCTTCCTACACTCCTACCGGAAATTTTTCTATTTCCTCAAGATATGTCTGGAGGTTAATGGTTGACGGCACATATGCACAATATGCCACAAGATTTAATAACGGAATTTTATTCCACTCTGTTCCTTATTTTGTAGAAAAGAAAAATCAGCTGGAAACTGAAGAATACAACAAATTAGGTTCACCTGCATCCTTAGGCTGTGTGCGTCTTTCTGTTGCAGATGCGAAATGGATTTACGACAATTGTCCATACGGAACAAAAGTTATAGTATATGATGACGAAAACAGTCCGGGACCTTTAGGAAAACCTGAACCAATAAAGATTCCTCTTGACAGTCCAAATAAAAACTGGGACCCGACAGACCCGGATGAAGGCAATCCCTGGAATTCAGACAAGCCTTATTTAGAAGTTAAGGATATTACAATCATGGCAGGCTTTGGAGCAAATGCCTTTTCAAGATTCTCTGCCACAGATAAGGACGGCAAAGACCTTACATCTGCAATAAAATATTCCGGTGATTATGATTTCAACACACCTGGAACATATAAAATAACCGCTACTGTAACAGATTCGGCCGGCAGGACTTCAAGCAAGGAATTTATACTTACAGTTCTTGCAAATACTGAACCACCTACTGAGACACCTGAATCAGCTGCAGAGCCTTCAGATTCAGGAAACAATAACCAGACAACTTCCGGTTCATCATCCGGAAATGGCTCTGGTGGAAGTAATGGTAACGGAAATGATTCTGGTGAAAATTCAAATAGTAGCACCACAAAACCTTCGGATACCACAAAACCTTCGGATACCACAAAGCCTTCCGGCGGTAATAACGACGAATCTTCCGAAACCGAAAGTGAGAAAGAAACTACAACCGAAAAAGAAACAGAACCACCTACTCCTACAATGCCTTCTGATGATGATAACAATAATGACAACAATAACAATGATGACATTGACGTCCCTGGTGAATTCTAGTACATCGTTGAGCTGTCGCACCAACGATTTTCATGCATTTACAAAGTTAATCGTTTATGCGGCAGCTCTTCTCTCTTCACCAAATAAATTTTCAAGATTAGAAAAAACAGTCTACAGCTTATATCTCAATTTCTCAATTGCATAATAGGTTTCATCAGCTATCTGTGCACCATACATTGTAAGCTGGATGCAGATATCTGCAATATTGAAAGGTGTAACCATTGCATCCATTGATAAAACAATATCATCTCCATCAAGCACAACCTTTCCCCAACGGTATCTCTGATTCATATCGTTTAAAAGATAGAACAGATTTCCACTCTTCTCATTTTCATCCATTTTACAGAAATTATAAAATCTGATAGAAACCGAATTTGTTTTATCCTCTGTCAAATAAAGCACAGTAATTACTATCTTTGACTGTGGAAGCTGCTGTTTTATAATAACTGCCTCCTTGTCATCACCGTGAATACTGTTTTTTATTCCTTTGTTTAATAACTGTAAACTTAATGCTTCTGCTAAAACACTCATTCTTTTAACCTCTTTCGTATTATTTTTTAAGAAATGCCTACCGCCTGTTTTGCAAGACTATCGGCCATATCATTATATTTATCGTTGGAATGTCC
>JBNRML010000117.1:0-30571 GCA_050309585.1 Lachnospiraceae bacterium | reverse complement strand
ATTTGGTATGGTATAATTTAAAATCACAAGGTATCTTGGAAAGGAGAAAAGCATGGAAGAATATTTAGTTAATAATGCAATATTGGAGTGGAGAAATGGTAACATGTTTGGCTTTTTAACATAATATGTTAAAAATGCCATGGAGTTTTATATGAATAGCGAATGTTATGGAGAAATGTGTGATAAGGGACCATATCCCTATGTTACAAAAATAGATAGGATGGCAGCAATGAATCGTGATTTTCGAAAAGAAATCTGGACAGGATGCTACTTTCAGATGACAATTATGAGTATTCCGCCATGCGGGGAAATTGGTATAGAGAATCACGAGGATACTGACCAGCTTCTCAGGGTAGAACAGGGAATGGCAGTTGTAAAACTGGGTAAATGCCCGGAGAAGATGGAATGGCAGCATCGTATTTTCAAAGGAGATGCAATATTTGTTCCGGCAGGAACCTGGCATAATGTTGTTAACATTGGAAGAAATTCGTTGAAAATATCTTCAGTTTATGCTCCGCCACATCATCCAAAAGGAACACTGGCTGAGTGAGTTGGAAAAATGTGATTGGGCACCAGGACAGTGTCTGTATCTTCTTTTAAAGGAGAATGAGCTTAAGCAGGTAATTGGACAGGCTGGTCTTGTTCCAATGCTTGTAGATGGAGACAGGCTGATTTCATTTTGTACATTTGGAATGTCAGATTATATTAAATCCAAGGGGATTTCACCTTGGATAAGTTTTGTGTATACATTCCCGGAATATAGAGGCCATCATTACTCGGGGATGCTTTTGGACTATGTTGAGAGCATTGCAACGGTTATGGAACGGGAATATGTTTACATTTCAACCCAAACTACTGGTTTGTATGAGAAATATGGTTATGAATTCTATATGAATGAGATTGATATTGGGGACGAGGATGCGAGCATTTACCGAAAGAATCTTTCGGAAGACGGTGATGATAAGAAAAGAAGATATGAGAGGGGAGCAAAATGGAAGGCAGAAATAGTTAAGTTGGCAAAAAAGAACATTAATGAAATAGCATATTGTGGTTTATCATGTAATCAATGCTTTATGGGAGAATGGTGCGGAGGATGTCGTTCTACTTTTAATTGCTGTTCTTTTGGTACTCTTTTTGAATTAGGAAAATGCCCAAATATGCTTTGCTGTGAGGAAAAACAAATAGAGGGATGCTATCTTTGTGAGCAATTGGAAAATTGTTCAAAGGGATTCTATGGTTTAGATGAAGATGGAGCAAAGGAATCTAAGGAACAGGCAATATCTATAAAAAAAGATAAGTATTACATATTATAATTGTATCGGAAAGGTCATTCGAATTATGAAAAAATCAAAGGTGTTTTTGGTCGCAGGATTGCCAACGATTATTTGACACAAACGATTGCTTGTGGTATCATTGACAATAGGTATAGCTTGTGGAAAAGGAAAAGAAAAAGATAATATCAAAGTTAAAAGTAATGTTAACAAAAATGAAGATCTAAATGTAGATGATAATAAAACAGATAATACACTACAACAAACATTAAGTGCATACGGAACCGCAACTGCAGTTATTGACAAAGATAATGTGTTATACACATGGGGTGGTAATGATTATGACAGGCTGCAAAATGACAGAAGCAGGCCGCTCAAAATGATTGATAATGCGAAAAGTGTCAGCCTTGGTCAGTGTCATAGTGCAGTAATAACCGAAAAAGGTGAATTGTATATGTGGGGTGACAACCATTACGGACAATTAGGAAATGGAAGTAAAGAGGATTGTGAAGTGCCAACTAAAGTGATGGAAAATGTAAAATGTGTAAGCCTGGGCTGGATGCATTCTGAAGTTTTAACAGAAAATGGAGAGTTATATGGCTTCGGAGATGGCGAATATATAGGGTATGGAACACACAGTTCAAGCTTACAGCCGGTATTGATAATGGAAAATATTAAGTAATGGATACATATATAAAGATAGAAATGTAAAATTTTTTTAGCGTAACTGTAGAAAATGCACATAATGTGTGATAAAATTAAACCAACTATATGAAACGATGTGCTCAAAGAACCTGAATAAATAAAAAAATCAAATTAGTAGTTAACTATGACTGCAGAATGGAGGTAATTATGGCAAATATTAATATTTCATCATTTTTTGGTGGCTTTGGTTCGAAAAACAATACTTCATTTCCAATGATTGATTTTACTGAGTATAATTCAATCAGGACAGGAACATATAAGAAGTTATTGAAGAAGTATTATGCACAGCAAAGTGAAAATAGTACTTCTAAACAAGACAAGACAAATAATAAATATAACAAAGTTGAAACTAAGGACACAACAGGGCTCACAAAGATGAGAAAAGAAGCTTCTGAGTTAAAAAAAACAGCTGATAAGCTCAGTGGGGACGATGTTTGGAAGAAAAGCAATGGGGCATACGATATGGAAGGTATCACATCAGCAGTTAAGAGCTTTGTAAATGAATATAATGATGTGATTGACCAGTCGGCAAAGGTAAGTACAAAGGATGTGGCGCAGCAGACAGGATTTATGAAGAATATGACTGAGACCATGAAAAAATCATTGTCTTCAGTTGGTGTGTCAGTTGGAACAGATGGTAAGTTGACTGTAGATGAGGAAGCATTTAAAAAGGCTGACATGAAGAATGTGAAGGCACTTTTTTCAGGAGATTATTCATATGCTTCACAGATTGCTCAGAAGGCCAGTGGAATTACAAGTGCTGCAGTTAGAAATTCAAGCTTGTATTCTGGAACTGGTTCATATGCAAATGCCATTCCTGGAATGTATGATGACTGGGCATAGGGCTAGAAGATAATTTCGGTATATTACTCTATGTAAGGAATATTATGAATATAGTAAGTACGAATAATATTATGTACTTTATAGAAAATGGAGGAGCAGAATGTATAATTTCACACTTGAAATTCCTACCAGAATTCATTTTGGTAAGGGGGCTATTTCTTATTTATCAGAGCTTAAGGATTTCGGAAAGAAAGTATTATTGGTGTATGGTGGTGGCTCGATTAAAAAGAACGGTATTTATGACAAGGCACTTTCCATACTTAAGGATGACTCGATGGAAATTTTTGAATTAAGCGGGGTTGAGCCGAATCCTAGAATAGAGACTGTTAGAAAAGGTGTCTCTATATGTAAGAAAGAAAATATAGAAATGATATTGGCAATTGGGGGTGGAAGTACCATTGATTGTTCGAAGGTTATTGCAGCAGGAGCAAGGTATGATGGTGAGCCTTGGGATTTAGTGCTTGATGGGGCGAAAGTTAAGGATGCACTTCCTATTTTTGATATATTGACATTATCTGCCACGGGAACTGAAATGGATCCCTTTGCCGTTATTTCTGATTTATCAAAAAATGAAAAATGGGGTACCGGTTCTAAATATATGGTTCCAACAATGTCGATTTTAGATCCTGAATACACATATTCTGTATCAAAGAAACAGACAGCAGCAGGAACGGCGGATATGATGAGTCATACAATGGAAAATTATTTTTCCATGGAAAATGCGGATTGTCAGAAGTTTATGGCTGAAGGCTTGCTGCGAACCATGATTAAATATGGTCCGATTGCAATGAAGGAGCCGGATAATTATGATGCACGTGCCAACCTTATGTGGGCAGGAACCCATGCCATAAATGGTGTTGTAGGTGATGGATGCTCACCTTCATGGTGCATACACCCTATGGAGCATGAACTTAGTGCATTTTATGATATTACACATGGTGAAGGACTTGCGATACTTACACCAGTGTGGATGGAACATATTCTCAGTGAAGACACTTTAGGATATTTTGTTGATTTTGCAAAAAATGTCTGGGGACTATCAGGGGATGATGAATGGGCACTTGCTCACGCAGGAATAGATGCACTCAAAAAGTTCTTTTTTGAAACCATGGAAATTCCAGCGAATTTGAGAGCTGTTGGAATAACTGATGACAAGAATTTTGATATTATGGCTGAAAAAGCCTATGAAGGTTCAAAGGGTTCCTTTGTACCACTTACAAAAGAGGATATTGTGGAAATATTTAAGGCAGCGTTCTAAGCAGATTATTATCAATTAATTCAAAATAAAGTACGGAAGGAAGGAGTTTTATGGGTAAAACGAAAACGAAACTAAGACGTTTAGAGAGCATTATTCTGTCAATGTTAATGATATTAACATTGTTTTCGGGATTTTGCAGAAATGCTTATGCAGCAGGTACATTGACATTGAGATTCCACTATTCAAGAACTGATGGTAATTACAGTTCATGGAATATTTGGGGGTGGTGTGACAGCGGTGAAGGTGCTTGGTACGGTTTTAACAGCACCGATTCAAACGGGAAAGGAGTTGCAACAATATCGGGAATTCCAGGAAGTGCAGAAAAGTTTGGATTCCTCGTGGCAACAAAGAGCTGGACAAAGGATTACGAGACGGACAGATATGTAAATCTCTCTGATGTGACATCAGGAGTAGTTGATGTTTATGTATCTCAGGGAAATGCTTCATTTACAAGAGAAGTTTCCACATCAGGTTATGTTTTAACAGATGCTGCCATAACGGGTAGCAATTCATTAACTGTTAACTGGTCTTCAAAGCAGGATAGCATTCCTTCATTAAAAGTTTATGATACCACACTAGGTATAGAAAGAACTGACATTGTGTCAAAAGAGTATGTAGGTGAAACAGGATTTAAGATTAATTTTACAAATAAACTCTATTTAGGTCATGAATATAAGCTTGAGGGAAGTAACATTGATGCCATTTATGCAAAGGTAAATTATGACAGTGAATACTTTGAAAATAATCTTACATATGACGGAAATGATTTAGGATGTACATATACAAAAACGGCTACCACATTTAAAGTATGGGCACCTACCGCAGACAGCATGAGTCTTTTGGTGTTTGATAAAGGTACAATTGAAGAAAATTCAAAATGTGTTGGTCAGTATGATATGCTTGGTGGAGACATTAATTCAAAAGGTGTATGGACAAAGACCATTACAGGAGATTATAAAAATTATTATTATGTTTATAAAGTAAGTTTTGCTGATAAAACAGAATACTGTATGGATCCATATGCTGTTTCAGGATGTACGGTAAATGATGACTTCTTCAATTCAACAGCTACCAGTGTAGATGGTATTATGTCTGGTCAGCGTTCCATGATTACAGATTTGGATTCAACAGATCCTGTTGGCTGGGCAAATGACGGACACGTGGTTACAGCAAAAAAGACAAATGCAAGTGTATACGAGTTAAGTGTAAGGGATTTTTCTTCAGATATCAACTCGGGAATATCAGAGGAAAACAGAATGAAATACCTTGCTTTTACTGAGAGTGGAACAACACTCAGAAATGAAGGTGTAATACCAACAGGTATGGATTACATAAAGAATTTGGGTGTATCCTATATTCAGATTATGCCGTCCTATGATTTTGCGGGAACTGATGAAGTTACCATGGAAAATTATAACTGGGGATATAATCCGGTGAACTATAACATTCCAGAAGGTGCATTTTCAACCAATCCATATGATGGCAATGTAAGAGTAAATGAATATAAGCAGATGGTACAGGCCATTCATAAAAATGATATGGGTGTTATTATGGATGTGGTTTATAACCATGTAAATAATGCAGATACATTCTGTTACAACGTATTGGTACCTGGATATTTTGTCAGGGAATCAAATGGTTCCGGATGTGGAAATGATGTTGCCTCTGAGAGAACGATGGTTAGAAAGTACATTGTGGATTCTTGTAAGTACTGGGCAACAGAGTATCATCTTGACGGTTTCAGATTTGACCTTGTAGGACTTTTGGATACAGAAACAATGAATCAGGTAAGGGCTGCTCTTAATGAGATCAATCCTAATATGCTGATTTATGGTGAGGGCTGGTCTCTTGGAACAAGTCCATATAGCAGTGTTGATCTTGCAACACAGGGTAATACATATAAGATGCCAGGCGTTGGTATGTTCAATGATGTAATCAGAAGTGATATGAGAGGTGGAAATGACGATACCTCAACAGGTTATGCCACTGGAGATATGACAAAGACTGTTTCTCTTAAAAAGGATATTGTAGCCAATACATGGTTTACAAATGACCCTACACAGATAATTAACTATGCATCATGTCACGACAATTATACACTTTGGGATAAAATTCAGAAATCAGCATACTGGGCTTGGGAGTCTTCTCAGGTGAAAATGAATAAAATTGTTGCGGCACTTAATATTACTTCCCAGGGTATACCTCTTTTTCAGGCAGGTGAGGAATTCCTTAGAACTAAGAATGGTGATGAAAACAGTTATAAATCACCAGACTCAGTTAATAAAATAGACTGGACATTATTAGAGACGAACAAAGCAGTGGCAGATTATTATGCAGGACTTCTTGAATTTAGAAATAATCATGAAGGATTGTGTATGGATTCAAGGGAAGTAATTGATTCGGCAATAAGCTTTTTATCAACAGGTGATGACGTTATTGCATACACAATTGATGGTGAAAAGAGCGGAGATGTGGCTGACAAAATTTTAATTGCGTTTAATCCGTACCTTGCAGACAAAACCATAACATTGCCAAGCGGTACATGGAAGGTGTGTGTAAATGGTGACACAGCAGGAACGGACGTGATTTCAACAGCAAGTGGAACATATACACTTCCGGAATATACATCTTGCATTTTAGTACAGGGAGAGACGAAGAAACCTGAAGAAGTTAAAGAACTCGAAGCAACATTAACAGTTGATAAAGCTAGTTATGAAGTTGGGGATAATGTAGTCCTCAGTGCATCTGCAAAGAATGGCACTGGTGATTATACTTATCAGTTCGTAATGAAAAATGTATCTACAGGTAAGAATATCATTTTACAGGATTACAGTACAAAGACAAGTTATACTGGAAAGATGACTACTCAGGGAACAAAAATATTTTTTGTAAATGTTAAAGACAGTGCTTCTAATGTTAAAACATCAGAAAATATATCGGTGGTGGTTAATAATTCAGCCTTAAAAGTAACATTAAAGGTAAATGGAAGCACAGCAAATACACAATTGAATGTTGGAGAATCAGTGAAACTTGAGCCGGTTGTAACCGGAGGAGCAGGTGGATATACATATCAGTACATCATGAAAACTTCAGCATCACCAAATGGTATGATACTTAAAAACTTCAGTATACAGTCTAGCTACACAGGACTGCTTACATCAGTGGGAACAAAGATTTTCAGTGTAAGTGTAAAAGATAAAGCAGGTAATATTGTTGTAAGTGATGATGTGACCGTAAATGTTGTAAAAGGAATTAAAGTTGTTCTTAAAGTTAATGACAGTACAAGTGATATAAATCTTGCTGTAGGAGGTTCAGTAACATTGGTACCTGTTGTTACAGGTGGTGAAGGAAAATATACATATCAGTATTTAATGACAAATGCTAACACAGGAAGTAGTATAATACTTAAGAATTTCAGCACACAGACAAGTTATACTGGACCGCTTACATCAGCAGGAACGAAGATTTTCACTGTAAATGTCAAAGATTCATCAGGTAATGTTGTTTCAAGTAATTCTGTAGTTGTCACAGTTACTAATTCATCTGCAAAGGTTGTACTTAAAGTAAACGGAAGCAGCTCCGACATCAGTCTTAAAGTTGGACAAAGTGTAACGCTTCAGCCTGTAGTTACAGGTGTAACAGGAAACTGTACATACCAGTATGTTATGACTAATGTTAATACAGGGAGCACAATAGTGCTTAATAACTTTAGTGCACAGACAAGTTATACAGGACCTCTTACGAGTGCCGGACAGAAGATATTTAAAGTTAATGTTAAGGATTCATCAGGGGTCACAATTGGAAGCAACACAATAAAAGTAACTGTAGTTAAGTAATCGAAGTTAATAAAGGAAGCATTACAATAATAGAAACCCTCGAAAACTGAAATTTTCGAGGGTTTTTCTAAATAGTTACCTTTATTTTATTCAAAAAATGTAATTGAATTGCCAGTTATTCTTTTACTCTTATACATTGCCTGATCAGCCATGGAATACAACTTGTCAAAGGTAATATCAGTTTTTCCATCATAGATGGCAGCACCAAAGCTAACACTTATTTTAGGCCCATTTAATTCAGGAATATCTATATTACAAAAGCTATCAAATAGGGATTGGGCAAATTCCTTGATTATGTCCTTTTCTGTAACATTTACCAGATAGATTGCGAATTCGTCACCACCTAATCGAAGGTAAATTTCACCTTTGCCACAGACACTTTGAATCGAATCGGCTAAAGCTATTATAACCTTATCTCCAATTAAATGACCATAAGTATCATTTATTGATTTGAATTTGTCACAGTCAATAATACAGAATGTACCCTTTATTGATTCTTTTAATTTATCTGAAATTTTCTTTTCGCCATTTCCGCGGTTGTATATACCGGTCATCTGGTCTGTTTCAGAGAGATATCGAAGATGATTTTCCAGTTTTTTCTCTTCATTTATGCTCTCTACGGCAAATACAACATGTTTTAAGTTTGTCTCAATATTATCTTCTACCCTGATAAATCGGGCACGAAACCAACCTTCTGTTTTTCCGAGAAATTCGTGAGTTATTGTATATTTGTTATGCATACGTGCATTAAGAGACGATAAATCTAAAAATTTAAGGGTATTTTCTAAATTTCTCTCAACTACCACATTGCTGAATACAACACGGGAATGTTCACTAAATCCGTTTGAATCGCTATTCTTCAAAAGATTATCAATTATAGGAGTTGATTTAATCATTTCGTATTTTCCGGTTTCAACATCAACAATCTGCATTGAATAGTAGATGTTAGAGAGAGCTGAATAACTGCTGTGTTTTGCATTGTGTAGATTGATAATATGAGTTTCACGGTTTTTTAGCATAGCCGATATAAAAGAGCCAATAGTGTTAAGAATAAAGGCTGATTGATTTAGAAATCTTTTTGGAGGATTATCTAAACCGAAAAAACCGACAACTTCGTTCTTTTTATTTAACGGACTTGCTATCATACATTTAATCTGTTGACTGCCTAAAATATGATACATTTCAGAATTTGTTTCTCGAAGGGTCTCAATGTCATCCAGTACAACACTTGAACCATTTTGAAAACGTTGATACCATGGCATGAATATGTCAACGCTAAATAATTCATTTTCTTTGTTTGACGGCAGAACATTTTTGTTGCACCATTCAAATGAGTTTTCTGTAGTTCCGGTTTTTATAACGTCTGCAAACACATAGATGCGGTCACAACCGATATTTTCTCCAAGATGACGCAGAAAAACATTTATTTCTTCATCAGGAATATCACATTCTAATGCGGCCATCATAGCAGCATTTATTATTCGTTCACATTCTGCATCTAAAAAATTTTTTTCATCACGTTCCGGTTTTATATTCATATTTATCTCCTAAATTAAATGATAGCCAAATTCCAATATAATTGTAACACATTTTCGACATTTTTACAATAATTATGACAATAGAGAAGGATAAATATTGGAAAAATATGTATATGGTGTTCTAATGTTCTAAAAAAAGAACTTTTTTTTGACATTATTGTTTTGCAATGCGTCTGTAATAAATGTTATAATCATAGAGAAATAAAATACGTTAGGAGAAGTAAAATGAACGATAAAGAGTTTAAACCGTATATTCCGGCAGAAAAAGTTACTACCGAAATTACAATTACTTCGGTAATAATGGGTATATTGCTTGCAGTTGTATTTGGAGCAGCAAATGCATATCTGGGATTAAGAGTTGGAATGACTGTCTCAGCTTCCATTCCTGCAGCGGTTATTTCAATGGCAGTTATAAGAGTAATTATGAAAAAGGATTCCATTCTTGAAAGTAATATGGTTCAGACCATTGGTTCTGCGGGAGAATCTCTGGCAGCAGGTTCCATCTTTACATTGCCTGTATTGTTTTTGTGGGCAAAAGAAGGTGTAATGAAGGCACCGGATTTATTTGAGATATCCATAATTGCATTATGTGGTGGAATTCTTGGTGTTTTATTTATGGTTCCCCTGAGAAATGCATTAATCGTTAAAGAACATGGTGTATTGCCATATCCTGAAGGAACAGCCTGTGCAGAAGTTCTTTTGGCTGGAGAAGAAGGTGGTTCAAGTGCAAAATCTGTATTTTTAGGCATGGGCGTTGCAGCTTTATTTAAATTTTTAGTTGATGGTTTGAAGGCTGTCGGTGGAGTTATCACAATACCGGTAAAAGCTCTTAAAACAGAGTTTTCAGCAGAGGTTTATCCTGCTCTTTTGGGTGTAGGATATATATGCGGAGCAAGAATATCATCGTATCTGTTCGCGGGAGGATTGATTGGATGGTTTGTATTAATACCCGCCATTGTAACCTTTGGAGCTGACACTGTTCTTTATCCAGCAACAGATACAATAAAGACTGTATATGCTAATGGAGGGGCCGGTGCAATCTGGAGCAATTATATAAGGTATATAGGAGCTGGTGCCGTTGCGGCAGGTGGAATAATTAGTCTTATAAAGACATTTCCTCTTATTGTCAGAACCTTCCGGGATACTATAATGGGAATGAAAAATTCAAAGGTTTCTGCAAAAAGAACAGACCAGGATTTAAGTATGAAAGTAATCGGCGTCAGTGTAATTGGTATGATTCTTTTACTGTGGGCATTGCCACAGATTCCGGTATCATTATTAGGAGCAATTATTATAGTAGTGTTTGGTTTCTTTTTTGCCACAGTTTCATCAAGAATGGTAGGTCTTGTTGGCAGCAGCAACAATCCGGTTTCGGGTATGGCAATAGCAACATTACTTATTGCAACAACGCTTTTGAAAATCACAGGAGACAAGGGTGCTTATGGTATGCAGGGGGCAATAGCAATTGGTTCTATAATTTGTATTATAGCTGCAATGGCTGGCGACACATCACAGGATTTAAAGACAGGATTTATTCTTGGTGCAACACCTAAGAAGCAACAGATAGGTGAACTTGTGGGAACTATTGTGGCAGCTCTTACTATTGGTGGAGTATTGATTCTTCTGGACAGAGCCTGGGGATTTGGCTCAGAGCAGATTGCTGCACCACAGGCAACACTTATGAAACTTATCATTGAAGGCGTTATGGGTGGAGATTTACCTTGGGCATTAATATTTATCGGAGCATTTATTTCGGTTGTGGTTGAAGTTCTGGGTATTTCAGCATTGCCAGTTGCCATTGGTCTTTACCTTCCGCTTGAATTGAGCACAACCATTATGGCAGGTGGTCTTATTCGCTATGTTGTTGATAAAAAGAAAGAAAAGGCTAATAATAAAGATAAGAATGCAGATGCGAGTTCAGGAATACTTTTCTCTTCAGGCATGATTGCCGGTGAAGGTCTGGTAGGAATTATTTTAGCTGTTTTAGCTGTTATAGGAATTGATAAAAAAATTGATATTTCAAAATATATTTCAACAGGTATAATAGGTGGAATCGTATTATTTGTCATAATGATTGCACTGGTATTTTATGAGGCAATGAAGAGCAATGAAAAGACGAGCAAATAAAGTGAAAAAAGTAAATTATCTGGAATTGATTCCTTTACACAGTGAAAAAATAAAAAGTACTGTGGACTTAGAAGGAAATATTACAATATTAATAGAAAATAAAGGCATATTTTACTGGATAACACAAAAACTTCTTAAAAAACCAAGGGTTTCACAAATACATTTGGATAAAATGGGAAATTTTATCTGGCCACTTATGGATGGTGAGCATGACATAATGAAAATAGCTGAAATGGTCAAAGAAGAATTTGGTGAAGAAGCAGAGCCTTTGTATAACAGGCTTGTTGCATATATAAGCACAATGGAACAGTATGGGTTTGTTGAACTTAAAAATGAGGAGGAAAAATGAAATTTTCAGAGATAAATTTAGAAAATATAGACAGAAGAGGATATCATAAGACTCTTGTTTTGAGAAATGAGGAACTTCTGGTGGGCGGAAAGACAACAAATCTCATAATGTATACGGAGATTTTAAAAGACAAAGAGGTTGTAAACCAATTTAGCGAACAAGATGTATGGGTAATAGTTGTAAGGTAAAACAACAATTATAAAAAAGGAAGTAGTGTACTATGGATAAAACAAAAAAAAAATTTAGTAATAAACTGATTATTATTTTTAGCATAAGTTTGTGTGTTTTAGTGTTTTTATCTATAATTTATGCAAAAAAAGCAATTAAGGAGACCTATGAAATAGATATCCAGGGTGGCTCTCAGGTAAAAGTAGATTATAATTCCGAGTTTAAAGAACCAAAGATAAATGCGTATTACGAAAAACATGGAATTTTTGGAAAAAAAGAAGAAATGAAAATTATCAGGCAAGATGAAATAGATACGTCAGAATTGTCTACACAGGTTATTAATTACAGAGCAGTATATAAGGATAAAACCAAAGATTTTTCCTTAGAAGTTGAAGTGGTTGACAGAGAAGTACCTGTTATTAGCCTGGTTTCGAATCCTGAAAGCTTTACAAATCCTAATGATAAGTATATTGAAGAGGGTTTCACAGCCACGGATAATTATGATGGAGATTTGACAGAAAAGGTTGAACGTGAAGAAAAAGACGGTGTTGTAACTTATAAGGTTAAGGACAGCTCCGGAAATGAAGCAGTTGTAACCAGAAATATTGTCTATAAGGATGCAGTTCCACCAATTATTTCTCTGGAAAATAATGAAACTGTCAGAATAATAAAAATAAATGATGAATACAAGCCATCAACATATTCTGCAACAGATGACTGCGATGGAGATATTACGGATAAGGTTCTGATAGAAGGAAATGTTGATAATACAGTGGCAGGAGCATATGAACTAAAATATTCAGTTTCCGATTCCTCAGGAAATGAAGCTGTAATAAATCAGACGATTTATGTTAGTCAAGGGACTACTAATAATGATAATAAAACTGATCCGGGTGAAAAAGTAATATATCTGACTTTTGATGATGGTCCTGGACCATATACAATGCAGCTTTTGGATATACTTGATAAGTATAATGTTAAGGTGACATTTTTTGTTACTGCCACAAATGGCAATTATCTGGATTGTATTAGTGAGGAGCAGAAAAGAGGGCATACTGTGGCAGTTCACACCTATACTCACAACTATCAGGGAATTTATTCCAGTGACGAGGCATTCCTTGAAGATATGAATAAAATGGCAGAATTAATTAAGACGAAGACGGGAGTTGCTCCGACTATTATGAGATTTCCTGGTGGCAGTTCAAATACTGTAAGTGCCAGCTATAACAAAGGAATTATGTCACGACTTACCAAAACAGTTGAAAGTCTGGGATATCAGTATTGTGACTGGAATGTATCAAGCGGAGATGCCGGAGGGGCTAAATCAGCAGATGCGGTCTTTAGAAATGTTATAAGTGGTGTACAGAGAAACAGCAGATCATCAATTGTGTTGCAGCACGATATAAAAGGATTCAGTGTTAATGCTGTGGAAAGAATAATTCAATGGGGAATACAAAATGGATACACATTTTTGCCTATGACAAATGAGACTTTGATGTCACATCACGGCATAAATAATTAGCCATAAGAAACGAGGGTGGAGCTATTCTCCACCCTCTGCTACTATTTCGTTATTAACACATCGGTAAATGACATCCTTAAATGATTCATCCACTGTATAGCGGCATTCATTTATACAGATTTTGACACCTGCGTGTGAGATACCTGTAACGTGTATGAATGAATTTTTGCGAGCTTGATTTATCTTATAATTCAATTTGGACAATTCGTCACTCGCAGTTTTTCTATTTGATGATATAAGAACTTTTGCACGCATAATACGGTTTTTCAGCTCGGTTATTTTTTTGGGGTTTTTTCCAGGTTTTAAGTTGTTAAATGAATCATATTGACGGATTAACGTTGACAAATCATTGTCATATTTTTCGATCATTTCAGAGAGTTCTACAGAACGTTGAATTTCGTCCCTTGAGACTCCTGCCGTTAACAGTGTTGCATTACCGTATGAATTACCGGCTTCCTTGGTAGTGATGCCAAGTGTACCGTGAATTTTACCACCTATGACTATTCCGCTCTTTGAGACAACCTGTACAGTATTTTGGGCTGAAACAATTGAATCTAAAATCGAGTCGGCAAAAATGGAACCTTCAGCCGAAATACTACATCTCTCCACGAATTTGCATATAACATCACCGCCGGCAGTGATGTAACATCTGTCACGTCCCTGTATTCCTTTTTGAATAGTAATATTTTTTTTGGCTGTTATATCGCAGCCGCCAACATGACCGTGGATAAAAACATTGCCGCCGGATGTAATACTTAATCCACTTCGGACATCACCGGTTATTTCTACATCACCGTTAAAGTTTATGTTACCCTTATCCAAATCAAGGTCACCGGATACTATGTAAAGTTTTTCAATGGTAATGTGCATATCATCCTTAATAATGTGCCCATCAAACAGAGCACGGTATTCAGATTTATCTTCGTTAGTGATAAAACCTTTTCCGCGAAGAGGTGCAAGGGGCTTTCCGGGAATCGGTGCCAATAGCTTTGAAAAAATGGTATGACCATATTCACCCTTGGTTGGAGGAATGTAGGTTGCAAATAATTCGCCTTCCCTGACCTCAGCAAGCTTGAGAGAATTGTAATAATCTACGGAACCATCTTCATTTATTACAGGCTTGGATTTTACATCTTCCACAGGAATGGTGAAATTGAAGTAACCATCATTTCCGTTAATAGGCGGTTTTCCCTGGGCAACAGTAATCTCCTGACCGTAACGGAGCTCGTTGGCAAGCATCTCAATTGCATTACTATTAAGTCCCGAGTTGATGCCCTGGGACTTAATGAAGTTTTCTATATACTCGGCGGAAATCTGAATTGTTTCCTCACCTTCAGGATGTTTAAGGGACAGGGTGGCCCACATTTCATTTTCATCAATATTGAGAGTACACCAATTTGTATCCATAATGACCTTCCTTTCTAGCTGGAAAATGAGCGAATTTCGAATGTTTTTAGGATTTCGGGAGCGTGAAACGCGAAGAAATCCGTGGTTATCATGTGGTCAAAGGCTTTTGACCACAGAATCATCTGAATAAAGCAAGAACTTCCATTTAGTTCATTATAACATAATTTTGACTTTCATAAAACAAAAACTATGTGTTGCCAATAAAAAAAAGGTATGTTTGTATATTTAAGGATAAATAATTTGAAATGGAGTGATAGAAATGTATGATGTTGCAATAATAGGAACAGGTCCTGCTGGATTATCAGCTGCGATCACACTCAAAATAAGAAATAAAAATCTGATTCTTTTTGGAGAAAAGGATTTGAGCAAAAAGATAAGAAAAGCCGAAAAAATATCTAATTATCCCGGATTTCCTGAAATTAGCGGGGAAGAACTCGCTGAAAGGTTTTCAGAACATCTAAATAAAATGAATATAGATATTAATGATAGTTTTATTACTGCTATATATGCGATGGGGGATTATTTTAGCCTGACAAATAGAAATAATGAGATGTTTGAAGCAAAATCAGTGATTCTCGCTACAGGAGTAAATTTTGGAAAAGTGTTAAAGGGAGAAGAGGAATTCCTTGGAAGGGGCGTCAGCTACTGTGCCACCTGTGATGCACCTTTATACAGAGGAAAAAAGGTTGCTGTTATTGGTACAGGGGAGGAGGCAGAAAAGGAAGCAGAATTTCTGAAAGAAATAGCAGAAGATGTAATATACATTCCCATGATAAGTGGCGTGGAAATAGAAGGGGATATGAAAGTAAAAAGAATTGTTGTAAATGGAGAGACAAGGGAAGTGGATGGCGTATTTCTCATAAGAGACAGTGTATCGCCACAGAATTTAGTACCGGGGCTGGCAGTTAAAGAACGCTATATCGAAGTGAATAAAAAAATGGAAACGAATATTTCCGGATGTTTTGCCTGTGGAGATGTGACAGGAATACCATTTCAATATATAAAAGCAGCAGGAGAGGGGAATATTGCTGCATTGTCAGCGGTGGAGTATTTAAATAAGGTTTCAAAAAATAAGTAGAATAAATTTGCTCAGAAATGGAGATTAGTGTGAAAAATAATGAAGTAAAACACGTGAGAAGAAAAAGATATAAAGGAACCCACCCAAGAAAATTCAGCGAAAAATATAAGGAGCACAATCCAGAAAAGTATGCTGAAACAATAGAAAAGGTTATTGCAAAGGGAGGAACACCTGCAGGAATGCACAGGTCAATAATGGTGAATGAAATATTGGATTTTCTGAATATTCAGCCAGGTGAAATTGGAGTAGATGCTACATTAGGCTATGGTGGACACACCACGGCAATGCTTGAGTGTCTGAAAGGTCAGGGACATATTTATGGGCTTGATGTTGACCCGATTGAATCTGAGAAGACGACGAAACGACTAAGGGAAAAAGGTTTTGATGAGCATGTTTTGACAGTAAAGCTGATAAATTTTGCTGATATAGACATTGTATCAGAAGAGGCCGGGAAATTTGATTTCATACTTGCTGATTTGGGAGTTTCTTCCATGCAGATAGATAATCCGGAACGTGGATTTTCTTACAAGGTTTTGGGACCGTTGGATTTGAGGCTTGATCCTACAAAGGGTCAGTCAGCTGCTGAAAGACTTAAAGATTTGACTGAGGATGAGTTTGCTGGAATGATGATGGAAAATTCTGATGAGCCCTATGCTGAGGAAATTGCCGCTGTGGTTATGAAGAAAATAAAATATGGTGAGGGCATAAATACCACAACAGATTTGAAAAATGCCATTGAAGAGGCATTAATTAAGCTTCCGGAAAAGGACAGGAAGGAAATGGTAAAGAAATCATGTGCAAGAGTTTTCCAGGCCTTGAGAATAGATGTCAACAGTGAATTTGAGGTTTTGTATACATTTCTTTCGAAATTACCGGATGTATTAAAACCAGGTGGACGGGTTGCGATATTAACTTTTCACTCAGGAGAGGACAGAATGGTTAAAAAAGCATTTAAAGAAGGAAAAAAACAGGGGGTTTATTCTTTGATAAGTGATGAGCCTGTGAGGCCTTCACGGGAAGAATGTATTGCAAATAGCAGGGCAAAATCAACAAAATTCAGATTTGCCCAGAAACGAGGATAAGAGATGGAAAGAGAGAAATTAAGTAGCAGACTTGGATTTATTTTATTAAGTGCAGGCTGTGCCATTGGAATTGGCAATGTGTGGAAATTTCCTTATATTGCGGGACAGTATGGTGGAGGAGCCTTTGTACTTATATATTTATTGTTTTTGATAATATTAGGTGTACCTGTAATGACAATCGAATTTTCACTTGGACGTGCCAGTCAGAAAAGTCCGGCAATGCTATATCAAAAACTGGAGCCAGAAGGTACAAAGTGGCATTTTCACGGATATGCAGCAGTTGTGGGAAACTATATACTTATGATGTTTTACACAACTGTTGCGGGGTGGATGTTAAGGTATTTTGTTGGTACAGCCAGAGGAGATTTTAAGGGTCTGAATCCGAAACAGGTGGAGAATTATTACGCAGATATGCTATTGGATCCAAAAGCAATGATTTTTTATATGGCTATCATTGTTCTTTTGGGATTTCTGATATGTTCATTTGGTTTGCAGAATGGTCTTGAAAGGGTTACAAAGGTAATGATGATTGCCCTGCTTACGATAATGGTTGTTTTGGCTGGAAACAGCATACTAATGAAAGGTGGCTCTGAAGGGTTAGAGTTTTACCTTAAACCAAGTTTTTCAAGAATGAAGAGCATTGGCGTTGGAAATGTAATTGTAGGAGCAATGAATCAGGCGTTCTTTACACTTAGTTTAGGTATCGGTGCAATGTCTATTTTTGGTAGTTATATCGGAAAAGACCGCTCTCTTCTTGGGGAATCAGTAAATGTTGCATTGCTTGATACCTTTGTGGCACTGGCATCAGGACTTATTATTTTTCCGGCGTGCTTTGCATATGATGTTGAAGTTGGTGCCGGTCCCGGATTGATTTTTGTAACACTGCCAAATATTTTTAATAATATTCCAATGGGAAGAGTATGGGGAAGTCTGTTTTTTGTATTTATGAGTTTTGCGGCCTTATCCACAGTTCTTGCTGTATTTGAAGGAATTATTGCCTGTACTATGGACTTGTTTAATATAAGCAGGAAAAAGTCCTGTCTCATAAATGGAGTGTTATTATTTTTATTATCCCTTCCTTGTTCTCTAGGTTTCAATGTTCTGAAAAATGTTCGTCCTTTTGGAAAGGGCTCGGTTATAATGGAATTGGAGGATTTTATCGTCAGTTATTTATTACTCCCTATAGGTTCCTTATGTTTTGTATTATTTGTTACAAGTAAAAAGGGATGGGGATGGAAGAACTTTAAAGAGGAAGCAAATCAGGGAAAAGGTCTCAAGGTACAGGAGTGGATGAGATTTTACATCAGCTATATTTTACCAGTAATTATTTTTATAGTTTTTGTGTTTGGATTATACGATTTTATTAAATAAAAAATTTCACAAAATCCCATAATGTGATATACTGTTAAATGGTTTAAAAAAAGTAAAAAATGTGGAGGTACAAAATGAGTATTAGAATTGGAATTTTAGGATACGGAAACCTGGGAAGAGGTGTAGAGTGTGCTATCAAACAAAATCCGGATACAGAACTTGTTGCTGTATTCACAAGAAGAAATCCTGAGGATGTAAAAATTCTTACAAAAGAGGCTTTGGTAGTAAATGTTAATGATGTTGAACAGTGGAAGGACAAAATCGACGTAATGATTTTGTGTGGCGGAAGTGCTACTGATTTGCCAGTACAGACACCAAAGATGGCTGAAATGTTTAATGTTGTTGACAGCTTTGATACACATGCAAGAATACCGGAGCATTACAAAAATGTTGATGAAGCAGCTAAAAAATCAGGAAAAGTTGGTATTATTTCTGTTGGCTGGGACCCAGGAATGTTTTCACTAAACAGAATGTATGCAAATGCAATTCTTCCAAATGGAAAAGATTACACATTCTGGGGAAAGGGTGTAAGTCAGGGACACTCTGATGCTATCAGAAGAGTTGAGGGCGTTAAAAATGGTAAACAGTACACAATCCCTGTTGAGTCTGCATTGGAGGCAGTTCGTTCCGGTAACAATCCTGAACTTTCAACAAGAGAAAAACACACAAGAGAATGCTTTGTTGTATTAGAGGAAGGTGCTGATAAGGAAAAAGTAGAGATGGAAATTAAGAATATGCCAAACTACTTTGCCGATTATGACACAACAGTACACTTCATTAGTGAAGAAGAATTAATTAAAAATCACAGTGGAATTCCTCATGGCGGATTTGTTATCCGTTCTGGAAAAACAGGCTGGGAAGAGGAAAATACACATATTATTGAATATAAGTTAAAGCTTGATTCAAATCCTGAATTTACATCATCTGTAATTGTTGCATATGCAAGGGCTGCTTACAGACTTGCAAATGAAGGTCAGAGTGGATGTAAGACTGTATTTGATATTGCACCTGCATATTTATCAGCACAGAGTGGAGAGGAATTAAGAGCACATTTATTATAAATGTCAGCAGAATGGTGGGCAGGAATGAGAATTTTACATTGTTCAGATATACACATTGATTCAAAAATGGAATCAAATTTGTCCAGGGAAAAGGCAAGACAGAGAAAAAGTGAAATATTAAGTTTATTTACAAAAATGCTTGATTATGCTGAAAAAAATCATATACAGGCGGTGATAATTGCAGGGGACTTATTTGACAGGAAAAATGTATCTGCAACTGCAAAAAATACTGTTATGAAGTCAATAATTAACCATTCGGGAATGGTGTTTTTCTATCTTCCCGGAAATCATGACGAGGAAAGTGTTTTTGATTCAGAAAATTTGCCAGATAATCTTTTTATGTTTAATTCAAAATGGAATAACTATATTCTTGGTGAAAAGGGAAGGATTTGTATTTCTGGTATTGTTTTGGGAGAAGATAACAAAGATACTTTATATGATGATTTAAGTCTTAATGAAGATTGCTTTAATATTGTCACTATGCATGGGATGATATCAGAATATATGTCAGATTCCGAAAATATTAATATGAAAAGACTTAGGGGCAAGGGAATAGATTACCTTGCTCTTGGTCATATACATCAATTTAAAATGGATACACTGGATCCTAGAGGAAAATACTGTTATTCAGGCTGTCTTGAGGGAAGAGGCTTTGATGAAGCGGGAGAACATGGTTTTGTGGTAATTGATGTGGATGAAGAAAGTATGAAATGTGCTGTTTCATTTGTACCATTTGCCAGGAGAAAGGTTTTTGTTCTTGATACAGATATTTCTGAATGTGATTCATCATTAGAAATTGTTGAAAGAGTAATAAAGGAAAAGGTGGAAAAAGAGATTAATGAAGAAGATCTGGTTAAGGTAGTCTTGACAGGTGAGATTAATGTGGGTTGTGAAAAAAACATAGATTTTATAAAAAAACAGCTTGAAGATGAATTTTTCTTTGTAAAGGTAAAAGATGAGTCTACATATTTTGTGGATTTTAATTCTTACATAAATGACAAATCTCTTAAGGGTGAATTTGTCAGAACAGTTATGAAACAGTGCGATATTTCAGAAAGTGATAAGGCTGAGATAATACGATATGGAATAATGGCACTTAGTGAAGGGAAATAAAGGAAATGAGACTAATTAGATGTCAGATTGAAAATTTTGGGAAGCTTAGCAATTTTTCATATGATTTCTCGAAAAATGAAAACTATATATGTGAAGAGAACGGTTGGGGGAAAAGTACGCTTGTTTCATTTATCAGAGTAATGCTGTTTGGGTTTGAAAATGAAAAAAGCAGAGATGGTTTTACAAAAGAAAGAGCTAAATATAAACCCTGGCAGGGAGGCATTTATGGTGGAAAGCTTTACGTTGAGGCTGAAGGAAGGGAATATATTATTACTAAGCAGTTTGGTAATAAAGAAAAGGAAGATTTTGTTGAAATAAGGGATGCAATTACAAATTTGAAAATTGAAGATGGTGTTTTGAGCTTTGGTGAAAAAATTCTGGGTATAGACTCATCTTCGTTTATCAGAACAGTAATGATAACGCAAAATGACTGTGGAACATTTACTACAGATAAAATAAATGCAAAAATAGGTAACCTTGCAGAAAATACAGATGATATTAATAATTATGAGAATGTGATGAGAGAATTTTCAGATATTCTTAATAAGATGTCTCCTACAAAAAAAACAGGAAAGCTTTATGCAAAAAAGAATCAGATTGCTGAAAAAGAAGTCGAGTTATCGGGAATGAAGCTTTTAGATGCAAATTTGGAAGAGACAGTTAATAAATTTGAAATTGAGAAGGAAAAAATTGCCAATTTGGAAAAAAGCAGAAATATGCTTAGGGAAAAACAGAAAAGCAGTGTTTTATTGAGAGAAAAATTGGCTAAACAGGATAGATATAAAAGTATTTGTGAGGATTATGAGGATAGAAAAAAACAGGCAGATACTTGTAAAAAGGCTTTTATTAATGGAATAATTCCAAATGAGGCAGATATTGACAGAAACATTGGAATAAGTATTGAGCTGGCTAATTTGAAAAATATTCTAAATGTGTACAGGCTGACTGAAGGTGAAAATTCAAAAAGAGATATTCTTTTAGATAAGTTTCGGGACAAGGTTCCCACAGAGCAGGATATTAATGAGCTCAAAAATGATATAGAAAATTTGGGAAGAATTAATATTGAGCTGGCATCAAATGGATATTTAAAGGATGAGCATGAAAGAATAAAGGAAATAGAGAAAAAATTTAATTCTGACGTTCCAAATGAAAACAAAGTGGATGAAATTATTTCCCTCTGGACTGAAAGAAATAATAAGAAGAGTGAGGTCAGTGGAAAGACCTATACGCTTAAGTCTATGGAAGAAAATGAAAAATGGCGCAAGGATGAGGGGAATAAACAGCAGGTAAAAAATTATAAAAAGATGCTTATTGTTGGGATTGTAATGTTTGTGATAGGCGTAGCAGGCTCATCTGTTAATTCATATATAGCCGGAACATTATTTGTATTGGGTGTATTGTGCTTTGCAGCCGGAATTGTTAGAATGGGTCTCAATTCAAAGGGAGTAAATCCTGATATGAAGGATTTTTCCAATGATAATATAAGTTTAATGAGGGCAGAGATTGAAGAAGATACAAAAGATATTGAGGAAATTGATAAACTTATAAAAGATTTTCTAAGTGGTTGCGGATATGGCTTTATCGAGAACCTTGCAATGCAGAAATTATATGAAATCAAACATATTATTTCAGAGTATAAAGAATTGCAAAGAAAAATCAGTAATTATGATAATAATTCTGATGTAGAACTTACTAAAGAAAGGATTAGGCTTCTCAGAAAAATAGAGCCGGAAATAGAGCGTTATTTTGGTAAGGATATTGAGGGTCACAGTTATTTGGAACTGGTTCATGAGCTTAAAATTGATTTGAGTAAATACGTTGAACTCAATGAAAAAAGGCGAAATTATGATAAGACATTTAGAGATGTTGAAAGGCTTCAGAGAGAGATTATTGATTATTTAAATAAAATTGGTGTTGAATATACAAATAATATTCAGGAGACTCTTTTGGATATTAAGAACAAAGTTATTTACTACGAAAATGCTCTGGAGGAGCTTAATAAAATAACCTATATTAAGGGTGAATTTGAAAAATCAAATGATATTAATGAACTTATTAACGTCAATGATGAGGAAGTTGAAGAAATTGGTTTTATAAATAAATGTATTGATGATGTTGCGGGTAGAATAGAACAGCATCAGAAAAATATGAGGGATTACGAGAGGCAGATAGATGAGCTGTATGCTAAAAAAGATGAGTTGCAGGAATTAGCCATGGAGCTTATTGAATTAAAAGAAGAGTATTCAGCGGAGTTAAAAAAATATGAACTTATAGGAAAGGCAAGAACATTTATGGATGAGGCGAAGGCTTCATTTACCAGCAAGTATATGGAACCTTTGATGAATGGTTTTATTAAATATCATAATGTTTTGTGTGAAAATAGTTCAGAAGTATATGAGTTTGATGCAAATGCAAATATTTTAAAAGAAGAATATGGTGTATTGCATGAGAGTAAATATTTAAGTGATGGATATAGGGATCTGACAGGAATTTGTATGAGGATGGCATTTATAGAAGCAATGTATGAGGGCGAAAAGCCGTTTGTAATATTTGACGATCCCTTTGTAAATCTGGATGATGAAAAAAATGCAGGAGCCATGAAGTTTTTGCAGCAAATCAGCAGAGAATATCAGGTGATTTACCTGACCTGCAGCAATGGAAGAATGGTTTGAAACGGGTTGACAAAGAAATATAAAGGGGTATACTAATTGATAGAAAAAATGTAATTATTTTGCGAAAGCAGATTGGAGAGAAAAAATGACAAAAATAGATATTATTTCTGGTTTTTTAGGTGCCGGAAAAACCACATTGATTAAAAAATTACTTGATCAGGCATTAAAGGGTGAAAAAGTCGTTCTTATTGAAAATGAATTTGGTGAGATAGGAATTGATGGAGGATTTTTAAAGGATGCGGGAGTTGAGATTACAGAGATGAACTCAGGATGTATCTGCTGTTCGCTTGTAGGTGATTTTGGAACTGCACTTAAAGAGGTTATTGATAAATATTCACCGGACAGAATTATTATTGAGCCTTCAGGTGTTGGTAAATTATCAGATGTTATTAAGGCTGTAAATGGTGTTATGGAAGATGAAAATTCCACTGTTGTTTTAAATAGTACAACAGCAGTTGTTGATGGTTTAAAGACAAAGATGTATATGAAAAATTTTGGTGAGTTTTTCAACAATCAGGTTGAAAGCGCAGGTACTATAGTTATCAGCCGCTCACAGAAGATGCCAGATGCAAAGATGGACGAATGTGTTGCATTGCTTAGGGAACATAATGAAAATGCAACAATTATTACTACTCCGTGGGAAGAAATAGATGGCTCAAGAATTTTGGCAGCAATGGAAAAATCAGGAAAACTTGCTGATGAATTATTGGCAGAGGAAGAGATATGTCCAGTATGTGGCCATCATCATGACCACGAGCACAATCATGAGCACAAGCATGGCCACGATCATGAGCATCATCATGAGGAAGGGGAATGCTGTTGTGGACACGACCATGAACATCATGACCACGAGCATAACCACGATCATCATCATGATGAAGAGGAGTGCTGTTGTGGACACGACCATGAACATCATGACCATGAGCATGACCACCACGATCACCATAAGCATGGACATCATCACCATCATCACGCTGATGACGTGTTTACAAGCTGGGGTGTTGAAACTCCTAGAAAATACACGGAAGGAGAGATTAAGGAAGTGCTTGAGAAACTGGCAAATACAGATGAGTATGGTGTGATTTTAAGGGCAAAGGGTATGCTTCCTGGTGTTAATGGTGAGTGGATTTACTTTGATTTGGTTCCAGGTGAATATGAAATTAGAAAAGGTGCACCGGATTACACAGGAAGAATTTGCGTAATTGGTACAAAGCCGGAAGAAAATAAGTTAAAAGAGTTATTTAATATATAGATACGATTATTTTTAGAAATGGAATGATTAAACATGAATAAAACAGAAAGAGAAGTTCCTGTATATTTATTTACCGGAATATTGGAGAGTGGAAAGACAAGCTTTATTAGAGATGCTTTGTATGACCCTGACTTTGCAAGAGGAGAAAAAACTCTTTTAATTGTATGCGAAGAAGGAATTGAGGAATTTGATCAGGTTGCGCTTTCTAAGAAAAATATTGTTGTTGAATATATTGAGGAAAAGGAGAATTTGAATAAAGAATTCTTTAAAAAGTGTGATGATTTTCACAGACCTGAAAGAGTAATGATTGAATATAATGGAATGTGGGAAATGAAGTATCTTGACGAGGATAATATGCCTGAAGAATGGGTTGTCGCTCAGGTTATTTCAACAGTGGATGCCACTACATTTAATAATTACTGGACTAATATGCGTTCTATTATTATGGAACAATTATCATTGTCAGATATGATTATTATGAACAGATGCACGGACCAGACAAAGAGAAGCGATTTCAGACGTTGTGTTAAGCTTTTTAATAAAAAAGCCCAGATAGGGTATGAAGCGGCAGAGGGCTTTGAGGATGCTCTTTCGGAAGAAGAACTTCCATTCGATATTGATGCAGATGTGATTGAAATTGATGATGATGATTATGGAATTTGGTTTATGGATGCCATGGATAATTCCAAAAAATATGATGGAAAAGTAGTAAAATTCAGTGGATTGGTATATAAACCGCCTAAGTATCCTAAAAACTGTTTTGTTCCGGGCAGATTTGCCATGACCTGTTGTGCAGATGATATTGCATTTATGGGGATGTTGTGCAAGGCAAAGGACGAAATACCATTTAATGATAAAGAGTGGGTTACGGTAACAGCAACAGTACGCAGGGAATTCTTGAAGGAATATCGTGGTAAAGGACCTGTGTTACATTTAATAAATGCGGTTCGTTCTGAAAAACCAGAAGATGATTTGGTATATTTTTAAATATAAACGTAACTTTATACGAAAACATGGACGGTAATAAAATATCGTCCTTTTTTTGTGCTTCTGATTTCGCCTGAAAAAATAAATTTCCCCATTCCCCTAACAGTTATCTGGTCATTTTCAGCTATATTATAGCTGTTGTTTTCACAGTTTCTTCCGTTTACAAAAACTCTTTTTTCCTGGATAACACATTGGCTTTGTTTCCTTGAAAGTCTGTATACCTCGCCTATTACGGCATCGAGTCGAAGAGATGCAACATTTATTTCTTTTTCCAATATTTTATTACAGCTGCTCTCGGGAATTGTGTCGGCAATAGAACATTTTATGGAAGTGTGTTTAACTTTGGTAAGATTTTCTATAATAAAATCACTTATACCTTCTGTACAAAAAACATAGGCTTCTCGGTCTAATACTAAGATGTCACCAAGAGTTTCTCTTTTTATACCCAGATTAATAAGTGAACCTAAAAAATCCCTATGAGTAAGGTCATCAGAAAATTTTTTTAATGCTGGAGTAATATGTATGCAGTTGATGGGAAAATCAGTGCATAAATTACCAAAACGTATCATTTTGCGCTCGCAAAAATCGGCCCCGCCAAATAATGTTACATCAATGTAATTAAGTTCATTTTGCATTTCATAGTATATACTTGCTTCGGAAAGGCTGAGGAAATTTGTAAATGTGCATATATCTCTTGAGTAAGCCTTATCGGCTAAGTCTAAAAATCTTTTTTTAATCTGTTCAGTATCGTTCATGTCAAATTCCTGTTTTCTGAATATTTTTAGTGATTATATCATATTAATTATAAAATATAAAGTTATGTATGAGGAGATACTATATAGAAATTGGATAGCCAGAAGTTCGAGAATATTTTAAATTTATCTCTGGAGGTTACTGATGAGGAAAGAATACAGTCTGAAATATTAGATGCAGCATATAATGATGAAACGGGAAAATGGGACTTAATAGTAAGGTATGCAGGTGATATAGAGTATCTTCGAGATATGGGGATACAGATTACATATTTAATTTCAAACTATGCAATAATAAGTGCTCAAAAAAACCTGATAGATAAAATATCCGATTATAATGAGATAATTTATGTTGAAATTCCTAAACTTGTTTACAGTGATGTTATGGAAGCAAGAAATGAAGCATGTATAACTGCAGCACAGAGACAGATATATTTAGACTATGATATGGGTGTAAGCTTAAATGGAGAGGGCATCATATGTGCTGTAATAGACAGCGGTATTGATATATTTCATCCTGTATTTAGAAATAATGATGGGACAACAAGAATTTTGGAAATATGGGATCAGAATGTTTCTGGAAATCCTCCGGCAGGATATAATCTTGGGAGTGTCTTTTACGAAGAAGATATAAATACATTACTTGTGGAATATCAGAATAGAAAGGCAGATATTCCGACAAGGGATTTGTCGGGGCATGGTACATTTGTTGCAGGGGTAATGGCTGGAAATTTTGCTGAGAATAAAGATAATAACATCGGAATAGCTACAAAGAGTAAATTAATAGTAGTAAAACTTAACACAACAATAAAAAATGGTTATCCGCGAACCACAGAGCTAATGCAGGCAGTCAGTTATGTATATGAGCGTGCGTTGTTCTATGGGCTGCCGGTATCTATAAACCTGAGTTTTGGAAATGCATATGGCTCTCATAATGGTTCGTCACTGATAGAAACTTTTCTTGATAGCATTTCAGATAGATGGAAAATGTGTATTAGTGTAGGTACCGGGAATGAGGCTGCCATGGGAGGCCACTTTCAGAGCTTTTTATCCGATGGAATGATAGAAAAATCAGATATATTTGTAGGGGAATTTGAAACAACATTAGATATACAGATTTGGAAATCATTTGAAGATAAAATAAATTTTTTTCTTGTTCCACCAGCAACCTCAGAAAGAATACCTATTATCAATATTAGGGGAAAATCTGAAATTCAATGGAAAAATGAGAAAATAATCATATTTTATGGGGGACCTTCACCATACAGCACTAATCAGGAAATATTTATAGTAATTCTTCCGGTAACAGGAAACTATATTAGCAGTGGAAGATGGTCTGTTGAGATGGAACCGGAAAATATAGTTACAGGTCAGATAGATATGTGGCTTACAGATTCCGCTTCATTGAGCGGAAGAACCAGATTTGCAGCTCCTGCGGCAAATGTGACCCTGACGATTCCATCGACGGCAGAAAAGGTGATTTCTGTGGGTGCATATGATTCTGATAATTTACTTTATGCCGGGTTTTCCGGAAGAGGCTATACAAGATTAAACAGATTTATAAAGCCAGAGTTAGTTGCACCAGGAGTAAATATTATGTCAGCTGCAGTTGGGGGCGGCTTTACTATGGCAAGTGGCACATCGACTGCCTGTCCGTTTGTATCCGGGAGTGCAGCACTGCTTATGCAATATGGGATTGTGCTTGGAAATGATGTGTATTTATATGGTGATAAACTTAAGGCTTATTTAATAAAGGGGACAAAAAGATTAAGGGATATTTATGTTTATCCAAATGAACTTGTAGGATATGGAGCCTTATGTTTGAAGGATAGTATTATTATATAAAAAGGGGTTGATAATATTTATGGTTAAAAACATAAAGAAAGTTAAATTGTTTAAAAAACATTATAAGAAAATAGCATTTTACATTATGGTGTTTACATTTTCTTTTGCTATTGGCAGGAGCGTTGCATATACTGTCAGTCAGATTGATAAATCACTTAATGAAGCAGCTAAACTAAAGGATACTGGTTGGGGACTATGCTTTGATAAAGAGGGGGAAACTCCAAGGGGAAGCAGTACGGTAGAAGAATTAAAAGAGTTTAATGCATATTATGTTGGAAATCAGGATAAAAAAATCATATATCTCACCTTTGATGTTGGATATGAAAATGGAAACACGGCAAAAATTCTTGATGCATTAAAAAAGCATAACGTTCATGCTAGCTTTTTTGTTTTATCTGCCTTTATGAAAAGTAATCCTGAACTTGTGAGAAGAATGGTGGATGAAGGTCATATTGTGGGAAATCATTCTTTTTCTCATCCCGATATGACAAAAATCAGCAATGAGCAATTTCAAGAAGAAATGAAAAAAAATGAAGAACTGTTTTTTGAAATTACAGGAATGGATATGCCAAAAGAGTTTAGACCGCCACAGGGAAAATATAATGGGGATGTATTAACATGGGCAAAAAATATGGGATACAAAACATATTTCTGGAGTCTTGCCTATGTAGACTGGGATGTGGATAAACAACCATCAAAGGAGGAGGCTTTTGACAAATTGTTAAAAAGAGTCCATCCGGGCAGCATTGTCTTATTACATAATACATCTAAAACTAATGCTGATATCCTGGATGAACTCCTTACAAAATGGGAAGAAATGGGGTATAGTTTTGAGAGCCTTGAAAACATAAACTAGACACTGTCAACAATTCTGTTTCCACGCCAGCTTCCCTTTATCCATCTGATAAATACAATAATGCCTCTTAGAATCTCGTCCATTGCCATGGCAATCCATATACCACAAAGTCCAAAATCAAGTACAATACCTAAAATATATCCAATTAGTACTGACACTGTCCACATTGATGCCATACCAAGGTATGTAGGAAATTTAACATCACCGGCAGAACGCATACTGTTAATTATTACAAGATTTGAGGTTCTTCCTACCTCGAGGAAAATACATATGAACATTATTTTTCTGCCTAAACTGATTATATCTGCACTGTCTGTAAATAATCCAAAGGTGAAGGGGCTGATAAAAAAGCTTACTGTGGCAATAAGTACGGAAATCACCATGGCACGTTTTAAAGTAGTAAGTACCTTTTTGTATGCAAAATCATAATCATTTGCACCGACAGCATGACCGACAATGATTGCCGTTGCCATGGCTGCTGATATAGAGTACAAATATGCAAAATTGCTCAATATGCTTGCATATATTTTTGTGTTAACAGCCACAGCAGAAAGAGAGTTGACAAAGCTCATTATAATTAGCTGGGCTATGTTATATGAAATGTTTTCGCCGGCTGTTGGAATACCGAGCAGTAACAGCTTTTTTAGTATATCTGTTGGGAAAGGAAATAAAAGTTTTAGTGAAATTTTACCTTCAATTTTAGTGCTAAAGAATACTATTGCAATAACAACGGCACACACCCTGCTCAATGTTGTGGAAATGGCAACACCCTTAACGCCTAAATCAAGATGTTTTAATGGACCGTAGAGGAAAATGTAGTTGCCGCAGATATTTACTATGTTCATCATTATGGCAATTATCATTCCGATTTTAGTCTGACCGTTACTTCGGAAAATTTGTGAGAAGGAGTCAAACACAGCCTGAAGAAAAATAAAACCGCCAACGATTTTCATATAATCCATTGCGTCATTCATCATTACATCCGGTACATTCATAAGCTTTAGTATGAAACTGTTAAAAAAAATGATTATTACGCTGATTAAGCCACTTAATATAAGATTGAAAGCTAAAGATACAGTGTAAATTGTATTCAGTTTTTCTTTCATTTTAGCACCAAGGTATTGAGCAACAATTACTCCTGTGGCACTGGAAATAATGGAAAAAGCAAGTGTAAGAAATCCGATTATCTGGTTTGCATTTCCGATTCCGCCAACGGCTGTTGAAGAGTATATGGTAATCATTAATGTATCAATATATCCCAGACACATTGATAAAAGAGCCTGAACGAATATAGGCCAGCCAAGTTTAAAGAGTGATATTTTTCTAAAGTCTTCCATAATTCCTCCTGGTTTTGTATGTTTAATAAAAGTTGCCATAGTTTTAATATAGAAAATACGAGGATAATATAACATAATTTTTGATTAAAAAAAATAAAAAAATAATTAAAATATAGTTGGTTGTAAAAAAATACAATATAT
>JBNRML010000116.1:0-9158 GCA_050309585.1 Lachnospiraceae bacterium | reverse complement strand
ATTTATATGTGTCTAAAAAATAATATTAGGAGATTATAATCGTGAAATCAGATATTATTTCTATTGCGAAAGGTTTTAGCAGCAGGTTGAAAAATGATAATATAAGTGCTTTTTCAGCCCAGGCCGCTTTTTTTATGATTATGTCCATTGCACCATTTGCATCACTTCTGCTTACACTGGTCAAGTACCTGCCAATTAGTCAGTCCATGGTCTTAGAGGTTATTGATTCTGTTCTGCCAGATGCATTTACGCCCATTGTAACCGGCATATTTATGGAAATGTATGAGAAAAGTAACAGTACAATCCTTTCTATATCAGTGTTGATTGCAATGTGGTCGGCATCCAGAGGTGTTTTATCTATAGTAAACGGTTTGGAATCTGTATATCATGTAAAGAAAAAAAGAAACTACATCAATCTAAGAATCATTTCTGCCATGTATACAATTATCTTTGTATCAGCAATAATATTTACATTATTATTGATGGTTTTCGGAAACAATATTTACAATATTTTAAAAAAAGAAGCACCTGGTGCTGCTGGAATTATAGAGATTTTCTTAAAACAAAAATATATTATTTCAATGTGCCTGTTGTCACTGTTTTTTCTTATGGTGTATAAAATGGTTCGAAGAAGAGAAAATCATGTTTTGGAATCTATTCCCGGTGCGGTGATTTCTTCGCTAAGCTGGATAGTATTTTCGTATGTATTCTCGTTTTATATTGATAAATTTAATGATTTTTCTTTGATGTATGGAAGCCTTGCTACAATTATTATTTTGATGCTCTGGTTATATTTCTGTATGTATATAATGTTTATCGGTGCAGAGATAAATGTTTATTTTAGCGCTTTTGTCAGTTTAGTGTTGAAGAAAAAGAAAACTGATTAATCTTCTGAACGACGATTTTTTATCGAACATAAAAAATGCAGCAAAATCAAAGGATTTTACTGCATTTTTTTTATCAGATTGTTTTAATCTACCAATGACCGTTGAAGTGCTTTTTACACGATTTGTTTATTTTTCTGTCTTGCTTTCTAAAATATATTTAATAAACTGCAGACCCAAAATAATAATCCCGCCAATTATAAAGAATACAATGCTGAAAGTATGAATGTCTAACATCTTTAGTCCTGATAAAACATCGTTTTCATCCTTTAATGTTGTTGGTCCAAGGCAAATTGAATACAGAGAACCAATCATCATGCCTATTATAAAATAAACAGTTGCTGTACGGTGATTTTCAAGCATATTTTTAATAAGCTTTATTACACAGAGAACACCAGCGATTATTCCAAGTCCAAACAATGCAAGAGCCAATACATATTCCAATTTAAGATGTAACACATCTTTGACAGCTGTTGTTATTGGTATATAGAGACCAAAAATCATTAATATGGTTGAACCTGAAATTCCAGGTAGCACCATCGCTGAAATTGCCACCATACCGGTAAAAAAAAGCATGATTCCAATTCCAACACCAAATTTTCCGGCGGCAAGGTTTACTCCGCCAGATAATATGGTACTGCCAGAAAAATAGGAAATTCCAGCAACAAAAATGATTCCCAATACTGTAAAAAGTATTCCCCAGTATTTTTTTTTCAGACAATCCTTTTCTTCTTTGATAATGATAGGTATTGCAAAAATAATAAATCCTAAAAATAGTGAGCTTATCTGATAGATATGGCTTTCAAAAACAGATGTAATAAATAAAATAGCCATACAAAATCCGATTACCCAGCCAATACCTATTTTCATAAGGAACACAACTGCCTTTTTCTTTTCTTCCTTTGAACCACTGATTAAGTCATTTAACGAACCAATGAATTCATCGTAGAACCCTAATAAAAAGGCAATTGTACCACCACTAACCCCGGGAACACTATCAGCCAAGGCCATAAAAAAACCTTGAATTAATCTCATTATCATATGATACTAAAAATTCCTTTCAAATTAAATACTATTTAACTAATAAAGACTTTCCGGTCATTTCAGCTGGCTGAGGCATACCTAATAACTCAAGGAGTGTAGGTGCAATATCAGATAATGAACCATTCTCTCTTAATTTATATGCAGGATCCGCATTTACTAGAATAAACGGAACAGGATTTGTAGTATGAGCTGTATGCGGTTCTCCTGTTTCATAATCTATCATTTTTTCAGCATTTCCGTGGTCAGCACAGATGAATAACACACCATCTGCTTCTTTTACTGCATCAACTGCTGCACCTACACAGGCATCAATTCTTTCAACAGCTGCAATTGCTGCAGGGATTACACCAGTATGACCGACCATGTCCGGATTGGCAAAGTTGATAATAATTACGTCATACTCTCCTGATGTAATAGCTGCATTAAGCTTTTCACCAACTTCAGGAGCACTCATTTCAGGCTGTAAATCATAAGTTGCAACAGCAGGCGACTTAACAAGAATTCTTGCTTCATCTTTATTTGGCTCTTCTACTCCTCCGTTAAAGAAGAATGTTACATGAGCGTATTTTTCTGTTTCAGCAAGACGTAACTGTTTTTTGCCGTTATTTGCTAAATATTCACCTAATGTATTAACTAAAGACTGTTTTTCGAAGGCCACAATCTTATTTCCAATTGATTCGTCATAATCCTTGAAGCAAACATATGTTAATGGCATACGTCCGTTTCTTCTTTCAAATCCGTCAAAATTATCATCACAGAAGGCTCTTGTAATTTCTCTTGCCCTGTCAGGTCTGAAATTAAAGAATATTACTGAATCATTAGCTTTTACTGTTGCTACAGGAGCATCATTTTCCATAATAACAGTAGGAAGAACAAATTCGTCTGTTTTATCATTTGCGTAAGAAGATGCTACTGCCTCTACAGGGTCGTTTGCTTTTTCGCCTTCTCCGTAAACCATTGCTGCATAAGCTTTTTCAACACGATCCCAACGGTTATCTCTGTCCATTGCATAGTAACGTCCAGAAATAGATGCGATTTTTCCAACTCCAATTTCCTGCATTTTATCAACTAATTCCTGGACAAAATCCTTTCCGGAAGCAGGTGGAGTATCCCTGCCGTCTAAGAATGGATGAACGTAAACTCTGTCAAAACCTTCCTTTTTACATAATTCAAGAATTCCATATAAATGTGTATTGTGACTATGAACACCTCCATCTGAAAGTAAGCCCCAGAGGTGTAAGTCAGAATTATTTGCTTTACAGTTTTCAATTGCTTTTAAAAGCGCAGGGTTCTTAAAGAAATCACCATCTTCAATAGCTTTTGTAATCAATGTTAAATCCTGGTATATTATTCTTCCGGCACCGATATTCATATGTCCAACTTCTGAATTTCCCATCTGTCCGTCAGGAAGACCAACGAAAAGTCCTGAAGCATTTCCTTTTACAAAAGGACATTCCTTCATTAACTTATCCATAACAGGTGTATTTGCCATAGCAATGGCATTTCCTTCTGTTTTCTCATTTAAGCCATAGCCATCGAGAACCATTAAAACAACTGGTTTTTTACTCATTTTTTTATTTCTCCTTTTAAATAAATTCTTGTAATGTAGCTGTTTATTATTAACCTTAACCATAAACAATAAATAATATAGCATTATTTATAAATATCGTCAATTTAATTTCGAGTATAAAAATATTCCCGTCCACCTAAGTAACACTTAGATAGCCGGGAATAAAAAAATTTAATTATTTGTAATTAACAATTTTTCCAAAATCAGGTTTTAATGAAGCACCACCAACAAGTCCACCGTCGATATTTGCTTTTGCAAATAATTCAGCTGCATTTCCAGCATTTACTGAACCACCGTACTGGATGCGGATTTCTGAAGCTGTAGCGTCATCATAAATTTCTGCTATGCATGAACGGATGGCAGCACAAACTTCTTCAGCCTGGTCAGATGTGGCTGTTTTACCGGTTCCGATTGCCCAGATTGGCTCATATGCGATTACAGCAGTTTTAGCCTGCTCAGCAGTTACGTTAAGGAAAGCAATCTTTATCTGCTGTCTGATCCAGTCAATTGTGATTCCCTGTTCTCTCTGAGTAAGGGATTCACCACAGCAAATGATAGGTGTGATTCCGTGTTCGAAAGCTTTTAATACTTTCTTGTTAACTGTTTCATCTGTTTCAGCAAAGTATTCTCTTCTCTCTGAATGTCCGATGATAACATATTTTACACCGATATCTGTGAGCATATTAGGAGCGATTTCACCAGTGTATGCACCACTTTCTTCAAAATACATATTTTCAGCACCTATTTCGATGTTTGAACCCTTTGCTGCTTCCATTGCTGGAATAATGTCGATAGCAGGTACGCAAAATACAACATCTACTTCGTCATTGGCTACAAGCGGTTTTAATTCATTAACCAACGCAACAGCCTGACTAGGTGTCATATTCATTTTCCAGTTACCTGCGATAATTTTCTTACGCATAATATTTCTCCTTAATAATATATATTTTATTATACATCATTGTAACCGTTCAGAGCCAACCTCGAAAACTGTCGTTTTCTCGGTGTGGCGTATCCGCCAAATATATTTTTACAGCTAACCGTTCACGAATGCAAGCATTCATCACGCTTAACTGTAAAAATATGCTTGGCTCTGAACAGTTACAAATTATTTATCGTTTGCAGCGTGCAACTAAGGCGTTGCCGCATACATACTCTTTCTAAGATTTATTTATCGTTTGCAGCGGCAACGCCTGGGAGTTCTTTTCCTTCAAGGAATTCAAGAGAAGCTCCACCACCTGTAGAGATGTGTGTCATCTTGTCACCGAAACCTAAATTGTTAACAGCTGCAGCTGAATCACCACCACCGATGATTGTTGTTGCATCTTCTAATTCTGCTAAAGCCTTAGCTACTTCAACTGTACCTGCAGCAAAGTTAGGCATTTCAAAACATCCCATAGGTCCATTCCAAACTACTGTCTTTGCACCTTTGATAGCATCCGCAAATAATTCTCTTGTCTTTGGTCCAATATCAAGACCTTCCATATCATCAGGAATTTCTCCTCTGCCAACAACTTTAAAGTTTGCGTCATTTGAGAAATCATCTGCTACAACAGTATCAATAGGGATTAATAATTTAACACCTTTTTCTTCTGCTTTCTTTTCCATATCAAGTGCATACTGTTTGTAGTCTTCTTCTAATAATGACTTACCAACTGGTTCTCCGTGAGCTGCCATAAATGTATATGCCATACCACCACCAATGATGAGAGTGTCAACTTTATTTAAAAGATTTTCAATTACAGGAATCTTAGATGAAACCTTAGCACCACCTAAAATAGCAACAAATGGTCTTACCGGATTGTTAACTGCATTTCCGAGGAAATCAATTTCCTTCTGCATAAGGTATCCAACTACTGCTGTGTCAACAAACTGTGTAACACCAACATTTGAGCAGTGTGCTCTGTGAGCTGTACCGAATGCATCATTTACAAATACATCACAAAGGCTTGCGAGCTCTTTGCTGAATTCTTCACCGTTCTTTGTCTCTTCTGCACGATAACGTGTGTTTTCAAGAAGAACAACATCTCCGTCGTTCATGGCAGCAACAGCAGCCTTGGCATTTTCGCCAACTACGTTTGCATCTGCAGCAAATTTAACTTCCTGACCTAATAATTCTGTCATTCTTTTAGCAACTGGAGCTAAAGATAATTCTGGTTTTGGTTCTCCCTTTGGTTTTCCTAAGTGTGAGCAAAGGATAACCTTACCGCCATCTGCGATTAATTTTTTGATAGTAGGAAGGGCTGCAACTAATCTGTTTTCATCTGTAATGTTTAATTCAGCATCAAGTGGCACATTAAAATCACATCTTACTAATACTCTTTTACCTTTTACATTGATATCATCAACTGATTTTTTGTTAAGCATAAATCTGCTCCTTTCAAAATATTATTATTACCTAAAATAAATAGGCTATTTAGCAAAAACGAGCCCGACCCAATAAGACCGGACCCGCTTAGGATCTTAAATATTCAAAAAATTAAGCTAATTCTGAGAAATATTTGATTGTTCTAACCATCTGGCTTGTGTAGCTGTTTTCATTGTCATACCAAGAAACAACCTGAACCTGTGTATTTCCATCTTCCATTGGAGATACCATTGTCTGTGTTGCATCGAATAATGAACCGTATCTCATACCAACGATATCGCTAGATACGATCTGGTCTTCATTGTATCCGTATGATTCGTTTGAAGCAGCTTTCATAGCAGCATTAATCTGTTCAACTGTAACAGCACCCTTAACAACTGCAATAAGAATTGTTGTTGATCCTGTAGGAGTTGGAACACGCTGAGCAGCTCCGATTAATTTTCCATTTAATTCTGGAATAACTAAACCGATTGCTTTAGCAGCACCTGTTGAGTTAGGAACGATATTTACAGCACCTGCTCTAGATCTTCTTAAGTCACCTTTTCTCTGTGGTCCATCAAGAATCATCTGATCACCTGTGTATGCATGAATTGTTGTCATAATACCAGACTGGATAGGAGCTAAGTCATTTAATGCTTTAGCCATAGGAGCTAAGCAGTTTGTTGTACATGAAGCTGCAGAAATGATTGTATCATCTGCTTTTAATGTTTCATGGTTAACATTGTAAACGATTGTTGGAAGATCGTTTCCAGCTGGAGCTGAGATAACAACCTTTCTAGCACCTGCATCGATATGAGCCTGTGATTTTTCTTTTGAAACATAGAAACCTGTACACTCAAGTACAACGTCTACTTTTAATTCTCCCCAAGGAAGATTTCTAGCATCTGCTTCAGCGTAGATTTTGATTGTTTTTCCATCAACTGTGATAGAATCTTCACCAGCTACTACTGTATCTTTTTTGTCATATGAACCCTGTGATGAGTCATATTTTAATAAATGAGCTAACATCTTAGGACTTGTTAAGTCATTGATAGCTACTACTTCGTAACCTTCTGCACCAAACATCTGTCTGAATGCAAGACGACCAATACGGCCAAAACCATTAATTGCAACTCTTACTGCCATTTTAATGTCCTCCTAAAAGTTATAAATATAAGTTTGTTAAATTTTTCACGTTGGTCATACAAGAATATACCAAAAAAATTCAACCTAGGTGTATTTTACCTAATATTCATAAAAATATCAAGTACAATTTTATTTTTTATCGCATTATTCGGAAACTTGTGCTAAAATGTGCGTACAATGTGTGAACAATTGCCTAGGTCGACAAATACAGACGAGAGTTATTGACAAAGGATGGTGAGAATCATGAATGCTTTACCAGCTGATTACCATATTCACTCAAGTTTTTCAGGAGACAGTTCAGAAAAATTTGAGAATATTACAAAAAATGCAATAAAAAAAGGTCTTACTTCAATATGCATAACGGATCATCAGGATTTTGGTTTTTATGCGGATGGAATTTTATTTGAGCTTGATAAAGATGAATACTTTAATTACATGCTTTATATTCAGGATAAATATAAAGAAACAATAGATATCAGGATAGGGGTGGAAACTGGTCTTGAGGTTGATAAAGCCGTGAGACTAAAAGAGTTTGTTAACAGGCAACCATATGACTTTGTCATTGGTTCTTCCCATTTGATTAATGGTTTTGATCCATATTATCCTGAATATTTCAATGGAAAAACAGAACGCCAGGCCTTTATTGAATACTTTGAATCTATTGTTGATAATCTAAAGGTGTGTTCTGATTTTGACGTGTATGGACACATTGATTATGTGGTTCGCTATGCTCCTTCAAAAGACAAAAATTATATTTATCATGATTATAGTGATATCCTGGATGAAATATTAAAAACAATCATTCAAAAGGGAAAGGGAATTGAAGTAAATACCAGTGGACTGCGTTCGGGATTAAATAATCCAAATCCTTCTTATGATATTATAAGAAGATACAGGGAATTAGGTGGTGAAATATTAACTTTTGGTTCAGATGCCCACAAGGCACAGGATATTGCCTGGGGCTTTGATGAAACTGTAGAAAAAGTAAAGGCTTGCGGCTTTAAATATTATTGTGAATTTAAAAACCGCAAACCTGAATTTATAGCGTTAAGTTAAAAGATTTTTAGTTTATGAAATATTTCAACTAATTTTGTTCCTGTTCCTTTTCTTTTTTTATTACTCTGATATCCAGGGCAAATGCAATTATGATATATATCATAAATACGACCCCTACGTAGATACTGAATCTGTATGCTGCACCTGATACCTTTGGAGTCAGTGGATTTATCTCGTCTACAGACACGATTGAGATATAAAACCATTCTGAATCAGGAACAATGTCATATCTGATAAACATTTTATGGGATCCCGGATTATATTTAATAGAATTTGGGATTCCATTTTTTATGTTTTTTTCTATTTTCTTGACCTTTTTTTCATCATTTATATTGGTGTTCAGTATGTCAAATAGTGTTGCTTTAGCTGTGATACTTTTAGGTTTATATATCAGAGTACCATCACTTTGTGCGATAAATGTATTATTTTCAAAAGAACTGTCATATATGAGTTCAGTGAATTTTTTTGAATCATATTTACATATAACGGCACCTGTTACACTTTTATTGTTTTCTGTTCCCTCAAAAACAGGAACACCGAGACAAATGTATTTATTTCCATCCTCTGACGTAATGACATTTGATACGGAATTCTTACCCTTATATACTTTTTTGACAAATTCTTCGTCACATTCAATTTCGCTTGTTCCATACACAAATGTTTTATCGGCATCAAGCATTTCTATATCCACAAAATCGTGTTTTTGCATTGCAAGCTTAAGCTTTTCGTTTGGGTTTGTTATTGTTGCCGAATCATTAGGATCATATAAAAGGGCCAATGTTGACAGTACACTAAACTCGTCGTTTATCTTTAGTTCAATAATTTCGATACTATTTGAAACGGTATCTTCTAATGTCCTGAGTGCATTGTTGTCAATATTTCTTTCTATTTCTTTTTTGAACTGACTGAATGAAAAAATAACGATTATGACTGCGCAAATCATAAGTACAAATTTAAAGGTTATGCACTGCCATAAAAGTTTACTAAAGTCAATGATTCCCTTCGTCAACTTATTTAGAGTATTTGTTTTCTTTTCTTTTGACATAGTACTAAATTCCTTTCAATATTGTTCCGCCAAATGCCACATAGCTGCCATCATATACAACTACTG
>JBNRML010000115.1:0-3830 GCA_050309585.1 Lachnospiraceae bacterium | reverse complement strand
AGTTGATGTTTATTTGATGTTTAAGTGGACGAGAGATTACGGCAAAAGGCTTGAGTTACGGGGGTTGTACCGCTTTTCTTTGATGTTTGTTTGATGTTTGTTGAAGTAATCTGTGGTACATTTGGATTCTGGATAATATGGGTTAGGATATGAAAAACTGATTTTTAGTCGGTGTTACCTAAGTGTGAACCTGAAGTAAGTGATTTCTGTTAGGAGAAATAAACTTATCTTGTACTCGAGGCGTACTTATGGCATTATTATATATTTTTACTAATTTTGTGGAGGTTTAAGTGATGAAATTAAGGCTTATAACTTTAAAAACTACAATAAAAAACTTTCTAATCAATGAAAAATGGGTATTAATCGTAATGTTGCTTCTGCTTTTAGAACGCCTAATTGTGATGGGACAGTTAGGTGCAATGTACACACTTGAAAATGATGATTTATCTTATATAAACAGTGGCATAACTTTTATAAAAACAGGAACTATTACAATGCACGGGGTGCGTAGTGCTCAAATAATGCCGGGAATGCCGGGCTTGATGGGAATTATCAGTGTGATTTTTGGTGAGGGCAAGCTTTTTTGGATTGCCTTAAAGCTCATATGGATTACAATGGGTGTTTGGTCAGCTTTTTATATTTATAAAAGCGTTTCGCTTTTTGCTCCAAACTGGTGTGGAATCGTTGCCGCGTTGTTGCTTTCTTCGCCGGATTTTGTTTGGATGGATAATGTTATATTAACCGAAACACCGTTTATGCTATGCCTTTCCGCAATGGTTTATTTCACATTTATGATGGCTAAAACCAGCAAGAATAAATATTTTTGGCTGTGTTTAACCAGTTATTTCTTAGCACTCATGTTAAAAGCCAATATCGGTATTTATCCTGTTTTTGCTCTTATATATTTGCTTTTAAAGAAGTATGATATTAAGGTTTTATTCAAGCAGGCATTGATTTTAGGCTGTGTCTTATTATGTTTTTTTATTCCATGGATTATTCGCAATTATATTCATTATGACGCTTTCATCCCCCTCACGTACGGTTCAGGCAACCCATTATTACTCGGCACATATCAAGGCGAAGGTTATCCGGATGATTCTTCTTTGGACTATAAGACAAATGTAGATGATGTTGCAAAAGAAAAATTTGAGAAGTATTATGATTCTGACGGAAAGATAAAGGATGCCTATCTTGTGAGATATGTTTCTTTAGAAAAAGATGGTATTAAAGCAAAATACCGAATAAAAGAGTGGATTAAAACAAATCCCTCAAGCTTAATAAAATCATATTTGTGGCATAAGCCAAAACATATGATTACAAAAACTTTTCTCTGGAAAGAAATTTTCGGGGTTTCCAGAGATGCTTTTAGATACCCTAGAGCTATTGGATTTATTATTGTTGTTTTAGCCTTTCTAACTGCTTTCTTCTTAAAAAAGAGACGCAAAGAAATGTTCTTTCTTGGTCTCTTATATATGGGAAATATTTATATATATGCCATTGCCTTTGCATATGAGCGATATTCACAAACTCTTCTTCCCATAAGATTTATTGCTTTTGGCATTGGTTTATGCTTATTTACTGAACTTGCAGCCAAGGCATTTAAATCGGTTGAAATTTTTAACTATAATGAAAACAAAAAGCCTTCTCTTTAGTAGTGGCATTCTCATCATTATCTTTATTCAGAAGTCCCAGCCTGAGGCATCACTTTAACCAAATATCTCAAGATTATGACTAGAGTTTTGAATCTTACATCTGAGCATCCTTGCTGTGGCATATAATGTGCTACTAACCAATTCAAAATCCTCTTAGCTCCATGTAGAGATGTTTATTAAACTCTAATTTGGAGCAATAAGCAAAGTACCTTTTGTTATGATGAGAAAACCTATCCGCTCCATATAATACTCAACTATGCAAAAAGAAAAGCCACTTTTCCAATTCTGGGGAAACACTTCTGAATTTTAAATATGATATTTGCCCGTTAATTATTATGACTCAGTCTTTTTTGAGATAATTAAGCCCTCAATTCATAAGTTAAATCATAATCGCACCACATTCTCTTTTTTTTAAATACCTTTAATCTTAACAATTTTACTGGACTAGAAAGTCTATCTAATCATTTCATTTGCTTTTATTTATTCTTTCTCAACTTTTTATTCTAAATAAGCATTAATGAATTACAATTATTAAATTTCACTGATATCTAGATATGTTATCCATTTTATTTATTTTAATCATATATTCGTATTACTTTGTTATTTTATTATATATTGACATCATATCGCTATATATGTATTATTGTTATATAATGATTGGGGGTTTCTGTATAATTTTTTGCGGACAAACAATTACTGTCGTTTCGTATTATTGCTGAGTCGAGTAGTGCGTAAATCATAGAGAACTCAAACAGTAGGAAGCCCATCTACCCAATTTTACTACCCCTCTCCCCCATCTTCGGTTTCAAAATATCATCCAGCACATCAGCAGCCATCTCATCCGCCTCTTATCGCATGGGAGTAGATGTTTGCGGTGGTAGTTCAATTTGTCCACAATCCCGGAATCAGGTCACTCTTCTTACGAACAGATTTCTTGACAAAGTATTCAACACCATCATCTTCTAATAGGTTTTTCAGACGCTGAATCTCACATTTAAGAATTAAGTTTTTCAAAATTAATAAAAATGAATCATTGAGTAAGGAGATAAATAATTATGACGATTGATGAAGCAATTAAGAAACAACACGTGGTCCGCAAATATACCGATAAGCCTGTGCTCTCTATTTTGGCGTATGTATCAGCTTAAGCGTATATTCTACTTTCGTATCGTTTAAAGTATCTTTAAAGGTTTTTTCAGCAATTGTTTCATTTTTGTTGTTAAATGTCATGGGGAATGTATAATATTTTATAAACTCCTCCATATTTGTTTCCATTTTGTACTCATCATAAAACAGAGCTCTTGAGAGAGAATCGACAACTCCCGGTGAGGATGTTCTTATCCCCCCAGCTATATATACCTCATTATCAGGGCCAAATCTATCAATATTGATATATATCTGTTCTGCATCACAGGGACTAAAAGATGAAATAAACGGTTTTACCGGGAATGTGTTGATATCTATATCAAGATCAGGCTCGGGACAGCTGAATCCGGTATATTCGCCTTGCCCTTCACCTTCGATTGGACCTGACCAGTCTACAAGTGAAACTACTATCTCTCCCTCTACTTTATAATTTACTGTACCAGCAGTAACAGAATTTTCAAAAACCAGTTTAAAGGTCATTGAGTTTTTGATACTCTCCAGTATGTCATCTCCTCCAAGTAAAACGCATATTTTGTCAAAATATATCGCTGCGCTGATTGCCTTGTAGTCATGCTCCTTGTTGAGCTTATCCATGTAATGCTCTCTGGTTTTTTGTGCCCAACCGAGCAAAGTTGAAAGCGCCGGTGTTTCAATGAAAATACTTGTTTGTTTCCAGACTGAGATTGCAGCATGGGAAACAGCCAGGAATTTCTCATGCTGAGGTTCATACTGTGCTATGAGTTTTTGAATCTTTGCATTCATTCTATGTAATAATTGATAAAAGACCGGTGGAAGATTTGCATCACCATCGAAAATTAAGTATAACGCTCTATGCGCAGATATAAGTCTTCCTGCAATTTCTTCCTCTTCCCTGCAAACTGATTTTCCGTATTCCGTTGCTTGTTTCTCTACTTCCTCTTTATTACATTCATAAATAATCGAAGGAGGTGCGGGAACGGATAAGGGTTTTTCCAAAAGGAATTCTGCAGCTTCCAAAGCCATTTGGTACTGAGTGTTTGCTAAGTCTTTAAT
>JBNRML010000114.1:0-10911 GCA_050309585.1 Lachnospiraceae bacterium | reverse complement strand
CCGGTCACACAGCTTCTGTACTTCGCTGAGGACATGGGATGAGAAGAAAATGGTGGTTCCCCGGCTGTTCTCCTCCTTCAGAATATCGTAGAAAGCCTGCTGGATCAACGGGTCTAAGCCGCTGGTGGGCTCGTCCATAATCAGCAGCTTGGGCGAGGTCATGATGGCAGACACGATGCCTACCTTCTTCTTATTACCCAGAGACAGGTCTGCGATTTTCCGGGTCAAATCCAGATTGAGGCGTTCGGAAAGTTCGTACATTTTCGTTTCGCAATTCATACCATATAAATCTGCGGTGTATTGCAGCAGTTCCCGCACCTTCATGTTTTCATAGTAGCTGTTCTCGCTGGGAAGGTAGCCCACATCTCTGGCAATGACACTGCCCTTGGTCTGGCAGTCCAGTCCGAAAATAGAGGCGTTGCCACCGCTGGGATGGATCAGGCCCATCAGAGTACGGATGGTGGTGGATTTTCCTGCACCGTTTGGGCCAATAAAGCCGAAAAACTCACCCTCATTCACCGAGAAACTGAGGTTTTCCACCCCTCGGTGGGTTCCATAGTGCTTGGTCAGCTGGTTTAAGACGATTGCTTGCTTACTCATTTTTGATACTCCTCCTTATAAAAATTTTTCCGCAGAATTGCGATATTCTTCTCAAAATCATTCATGACAGTCTCGAAATCAAAGGCACTTGCCCCACGGTATCGAGCCGCATATCCTTCGCCCATCAGAAGCAACATCTGAAAGACTGGCTGGGCATCCTCCGGGTTTTTGAATTTCAAAGCATCTTCTTCCCGAAGTACCATATCGTTTCTGAACTTACAGGCTTCCTCTGTCAGAATCACCAGTGCATCGGCTACTTCAGGAGAAGTTTCCTCCCAGACACTGGTAATAAACAGCAAAATAAAGGGCTGGTTTTGGAAGCTCTCCATTTCCATGCGGCTGGATGCCAGAATTCTGTCGAACAAATCCGTTTTGGAATCCAGGTGCGCTTTTTCAAATATTTCTTCAATGACTTTTTTACTGTATTCCAGCAGATAAATATAGAGCTGTTTTTTGCTTCCGAAATACTGAAACATGGATGCCTTGGAAATATGAGCAGCTACTGCAATATCATGGATCGATGCTTTTTCATAACCAAATTTCCCGAAGCACTGAAGTGCTGCGTTCAGGATTGTCATTTTCTTTTCTTCTGTCAGTGTCAAAAATTTTTCCACTTTAATTACTCCCTTCCTCCAAAATAACCGATTCGGTTATTTATAATATAGCACCAATAACCGATTCGGTCAAGAGATTAAAATTATCATTTGAAAATCAATAATCACCTAAAAAGCCGCCTGTACGAGCATTCTCATGCCCGCACAGACGGCTTACTTTATCTCTGGTAATCAGTCCAAAGGTTTATATTCTGTTACGGTTTTCAGATATGTTTCCGGGTCGCCGTTGAGAATCAAATCTGCATAGGCTACCGGGTCGTTGTAAATCAAATAGTCAAGCTCTGACCGCTGATACACATTGTCTGCAACCTCGTTCTCAACAGCGGTGCAGTCAATGGAAATCATGCTGCCATCCAAATACCGCAGTTCTACGCAAGCGGTATCTATATTGAACTCACAAGAAATAACCTTATCCATAAGAACCTCCAAAATACGGGATTAAATCATCCCAAAATATTTCATTGCTTCTCGGATTGCGTTCTCTTTTTCGGGCGGACACTGAGGCTGTCTGGAATCCTCGGATTTAGCCAAGTTGTAATTTTTGCCGACATCAAGCCCACATTTTCTTTTCACCTGAGAGATATAAAGGCTTGATACTTTCAGTCCGGTATGTTCCAGCACATACTCCTTAATCTGAGCATAGGTTGCCTTATCTTGAAAATCAGACATATCCATATCTTCCAAAGAGAACTCAACCCGAACCTTTTTCGAGTCGATCTCACCCTTGGAAAGCAAGACAACCGTCTCAACATGTTCCGTGTGCGGAAACATGTCAACAGGCTGCACCTTCTTAAGCTCGTACCCGTGCTCTGACATAAATCTAATGTCTCTCGCCAGCGTTGCACTGTCACAGCTGACATAGACAAGCTTTTCGGGCTGCATCTTTGCAATTGTTTCCAAAAGTGCGGTATCACAGCCCTTTCTAGGAGGGTCAACAACAATTACATCAGCGTAGCCGCCATTTTTTCTGTAGTACTCAGGCAGAATTTTCTCTGATTTGCCCACAAAGAATTCTGCGTTTGTAATATTGTTTACCTTTGCATTAACCTTGGCATCACGAATTGCATCTGAAATAATCTCAACACCGTAAACCTTCTTTGCCGAGCGGGCCAAAAATAAAGAAATCGTTCCTATACCGCAATAAAGGTCCCACACTGTTTCCTCCCCTGTAAGCTCTGCGTACTCTAAAACCTTTTCATAAAGTTTCTCTGTCTGCGCGGGATTTACCTGAAAGAATGATTTTGGTGATATGTTGAATTTTAAATCCTTAATATAGTCTGTGATATAGCCCCTGCCGTAAACATTTTCTATGTGTTTTCCCATAATTACGTTAGTGTTGCAGAGATTCACACTGATGGAAATGCTTGTCATCCCTTTTATTTTTGATAGTTTATCAACAAGCTCATCCATAAAAGGAATTTTAGTTCCATTAATTACTATACATACCATAATTTCGCCGGTTGCAAATGCCTTTCTAATCATGACATAACGAATCAGCCCATTTAAAGTCACCTCATCATATGGCTCTATTTCCTTCTCCTGCATAAAGGTTTTAATGACAGCCAATATTTCCTCATTTTCCGGAACACCGAGATAACATTTCTCATTCGGAATAATTATATGTGTTCTTCCTGCATAAAACCCTGACACAAGCTGTCCGCTGTCATCTTTTCCAATAGGAAACTGAGCCTTGTTCCTGTAGAAATATGGTTCTTCCATGCCAATAATCGGAAATAGCTCAAAATCTGTCACCCTGCCAATTTTTTCTATATTGTTTTTGACCTTATTTTCCTTAAATCGCAACTGTTCCCTGTAATCTGCTGCCATAACCTTGCATCCGCCACATCTTCTGGCTACAGGACACACTGGCTCAACCCTGTGTTCAGAAGGCTCAATAACCTTCATAAGCCTTGTAAATGCAAAATTATCGTGGGCCTTTGTTATCTTCACTTCGCACACATCTCCACGAACAGCATCCTTGACAAATAAGGTATAGCCATCAATCCTGGCTATACCTTCCCCTCCTGTACCTGTATCAATAATATCCACTGTAAATGTATCGTTTTTCTTAAAATTGTATTCCTTGCTCATAAAAAACTACAAATCCGCCTTTCTAATATTGGAATCCAAAGCACGATTAAAGCCATACCACTCTGAGCCGTCCTGAGGCCTGCTTCCCAAAAGTATCTCTGTCAATGTCTCTAATTTTGCGTCTGTATTGTCAGCAAGATTTATGGCAAAAGCCTCTGCAAGAGCCGGTTTTTTAGGCGAACCATACTCGAGCTCTCCGTGATGAGCTAAAATGCAATGCTTAACCTCTCTTGCAAGCTTTTCAGGAAATCCATCTATTTTCTCTATCTTCTTCCCAACCATCTCATATCCCATAACTATATGACCTAAAAGCTGTCCCTGGTCAGTGTAGTCGTTCTGAGGAAATGACGATAATTCATTAACCTTTCCAATATCATGAAGGATGGCTGCTGTTACCACCAAATCATGATTTAATACCGGATAAACCTTGGCATAAAATTCACAGAGTTTCGCAACTGATAATGTGTGCTCCAAAAGTCCGCCCATGAAGCTGTGATGTATGGTCTTTGCAGCCGAATGTTTTTTAAACTCTTTTATAAACTCTGCATCATCCACAAAAAACGCCTTTAGCAAACTATTTAAATGAACATTCTTAACTGTGTTAATAATGCCCACCAATTCCTGATACATTACTTCAATGTCCTTTGTGCTGCAAGGCAGATAATCTGCCGGTATGTACTCGCCCTCTTCTGCAACACGCACGCCCTTAATATTGAGCTGAAGTGCCCCGTTAAAACTTGTGACCTCGCCTCTGATATCGATGTAATCCAATGCATCAAATTCACTTATTCCCATAGAATTCGGGTCCCATATTTTCCCGTCAATTGTGCCAGTTTTATCCTGCAAAATTACATTATCATAAGGCTTGCCATTTTTTGTGACCGCCGATGACTTATGTTTGCAGAGATAAATTCCTCTTACTGCATCTCCATCCCTCAAGGTATCTATATATTTCATTTCTTTCCTCCTGTTTCCACCGAATACTCAATCTGCTTGTAGCCGTCTTTTCCCTTTCTCATAACATTAATCTTCACAATTTCTCCCTTACTGAGATTTATCAGGGCTTTATTATAATCCGCAAACTGCTCAATTTTTGTTCCACCAATTGCCACAATAATATCTCCATTCATAATTCCCACATTATATGCAGGTGAATCTTCCTTACGGTTTTTGACATAAACCCCATGAGGCATTTCCTTATCAATATTTGCAATGGCCTCTTCTGTCACTTCCTGACCGTAAATTCCAAAGTATGGTATTTCTTCTTTATTTACCACCTTATAAATATATTCAATAATCTTGTCCAAAGTTACAATTTCTATAATATTATCCGAGTTCTGCTCATCCGTCATTTTGCGGTTAAACATTCCAACAACCCTGTTGGATGCATCAAATGCAAAACCATTTATATTATCTACTTTTGAAATACTTGTAGACATAATTTCAAATTCCGTATCCACTATATTATACACATTTCGCACAGAAGTCAACGAACCATTAGCAATAAAAAAATCTTTTTCATACGGATTGCCAATAAATTTAATTTCATCCCCTACCTTATATTCCGAACTTTTGGCAAATCTGCTCACTCTGATTGAAGCTAATGTCTCCTTCGGCAAATCACTTGTCTTGACACTTACCACACAGATTCCATAATCCTTATCCCTTGAAACAACTTTTCCTTTGACAATTGTCTCTCCAAAACATACACTTATACTCCCTGATTTCTCAAGCAGCCTGTCTTCAGCAATAATGATGACTTCTTTACCCACAGACCATATCAATCCCGAAAAATAAACATTATCTATAAAAACATTTCCAGCTTCAATTTCTTCACTCTCTACATTGTAAATATCGTTTTCTTCCCGGGACTCTTCTACTTTTATCTCCTGATTAACAACCAGAGTAACCACCGAAGCTTCCGCACTGGCATTATCTACCGGTTTTTCTGTGCTTCCCGTTTCATTTTCCCCATTTCCACCTGTGTAGTTATCCCTGTCATTTTCGATTTTATCCGTGATTTCAGCAGAATTCAAATCACTATTGTCTTTTTTATTTCCCATGAATCTAGGTTTTACCCACAAAAAAACAATGCAGGCAACAATACCCACAATAACGCCACAGGATACTAAAAATGCAATGAATTTCGGAGCTGAAATACTTTCTCCATCGTTTATGTGTTCTTTCAAAAACTCAAATTCACCCTGAGTATTCTGTTTCTCCTTCACAAATCCTAACCTCCACAATACACGAACTAAAAAACTTTATATACTTTCATTCTATACAAAGAATATGAATAAATTGTTACGTCAATATAAATATTTATTCATTGATATATTGGCTTATTTAGAGTAAAATGGTGCATAGAAATGGAGTGAAAAATCTATGAATAAGAAATCACTGAAAACCTTGGAGTTTTACAAAATAATAGATAAGTTATGTGAATTTGCAACCTGTCCCGCAGGTCTTTTACTCTGCAGACAAATTGAGCCTATGGACAATCTTGATTCCATTCAGGCTGCACTTTCCGAAACCACTGATGCACTTACAAGAATTCTTCGTTCCGGTTCCCTTAGTTTTTCCGGAACCTACGATATCCTTGAAAGCCTAAAAAGACTTGAAGTAGGTGGAAATTTAAGTATCACTGAACTTTTGAGAATCAGCAGTCTCTTAAAGGTCGCCAACCGCGCAAAATCCTATTCCCGTCGCGAGGAGTCGGCAGCTCAGGACTCCATCGATTATATGTTTGAAGCTCTTTCGCCTCTTACCCCTTTAAATAATGAAATTGAGAAATGCATTATTTCCGAGGAGGAAATCAGCGACGAAGCCAGTCCGGGACTCAAATCCGTGAGAAGGCAGATGAAGATTACAAATGACCAGATTCATGAACAGCTGAATCATCTTGTAAGCAGTCAGTCCGGAAGGACCTATTTGCAGGACAATGTTATCACCATGCGCAACGGCCGCTACTGTGTTCCTGTAAAGCAGGAATATAAAAACAGTTTTCCTGGTCTCGTTCATGACCAGTCACAGACAGGCTCAACAGTATTTATGGAGCCAACTGCCGTTGTAAATCTCAACAATAAGCTTCGTGAATTAGAACTCAAGGAGCATGAAGAGATTGAAATAATTCTTGCAAACCTATCTGCAAAATGTGCTGAATGTATAAATGAACTTGATACTAATTACAGAATGCTTGTGAGGCTTGACTTTATTTTTGCAAAGGCAGCTTATTCAAAATCAATTAAGGGAAGCTGCCCTGTTTTCAACAAAAACGGGTATATCAATATTAAAGAAGGACGCCACCCACTTATTGCGCCTGACAAGGTAGTTCCCATCAACATTCATCTTGGGAAAGAATTTTCTCTCCTTGTAGTGACAGGTCCGAACACTGGTGGTAAAACGGTTTCCATGAAGACAGTAGGGCTTCTTACCCTTATGGGACAGGCAGGGCTTCACATTCCTGCTTTCGAGGGCTCCTCTCTGGCACTGTTTAAGGAAGTTTACGCAGACATAGGAGATGAACAGAGCATTGAGCAGAGTCTCAGTACCTTCTCGTCTCATATGAAAAATATTGTTGAAATAATAGAAAAGGCAGACAAGGATTCCTTCGTGCTCTTTGACGAATTGTGTTCAGGAACTGACCCTGTTGAAGGTGCCGCCCTGGCCACCTCAATCCTGACCTTCCTGCACAATATGGACATCAGAACCATGGCAACCACACATTACAGCGAGTTAAAGGTATTTGCCCTTACCACAGATGGTGTGGAAAATGCGAGCTGCGAATTCAGCCTTGAGTCATTGAAGCCAACCTATCGCCTATTGATAGGTGTTCCCGGTAAAAGTAATGCCTTTGCAATATCTTCCAAGCTTGGATTGCCAGACTATCTTATCGAGGATGCAAAGAAGCGGATTGATTCCGAAAATGTTGCCTTCGAGGACATTATTTCTGACCTCGAAAACAGCAAACACATTATAGAAACTGAACGTCAGGAGATTTCTGATTACAAGAAAGAAATCGAAGTCCTGAAAAAACAGCTTGAGAAAAAGCAGGAGCATCTTGATGACAGAAGAGAAAGCATTATAAGAAATGCAAACGAAGAGGCCGCAAAGATATTAAGGGAAGCAAAAGATTTTGCAGACCAGACTATAAGAGATATAAACAGGTCGGCAAAAGCAGGAAACACCAGGGAGCTTGAAAGCTCCAGAAGAAAAGCAAGGGAAAATCTTGAAAAGACCAGCTCAAAGCTTTCTATCAAGGCCGCACCTGCCTCAAAGAAAAGATACAGTCCCAAAGACTTTAAAATCGGAGACAGGGTTAAAGTACTCAGCATGAATGTGGAGGGCACTGTTCACTCCCTTCCAAACGCAAAGGGTGATTTGAATGTACAAATGGGTATTCTCTGTTCAAAGGTAAACATTTCTGATTTAATCATTCTTGAGGAACCTCCGATTGCCGGTGGCAAGGGACCAAATGGTTCATTATCAGGAGCCTCAAAAATCAAAATGTCAAAATCCTATTCCATATCCACCGAGATTAAGCTTTTAGGCATGACAGTTGACGAGGCACTTATGGAGCTTGACAAATATCTTGATGATGCATATATTTCCCATCTTCCAAGCGTGAGAATAGTTCACGGAAAGGGAACAGGGGCCCTAAGAGCCGCTGTTGCAAAGCATTTAAAGAAATGTAAATACGTTGAAGAATTTCACATTGCTGAATACGGCGAGGGCGACGCCGGTGTAACAATTGCAACCTTTAAAAAATAAGGAGGACCTATGGCAAACAAACAAAAAATATTAATTGTAGACGATGACAACAACATAGCAGAGCTTATTTCCCTTTATCTGATTAAGGAATGTTATGACACAAAAATTGTAAACGACGGTGAAGCTGCATTACAGGCCTTTAGCGAATTTAAACCTGATTTAATTCTTCTTGACCTGATGCTTCCCGGAATTGACGGATATGAGGTTTGCAGGGAAATCAGAAAAACCTCAACAACACCTATCATTATGCTCTCCGCGAAGGGTGAGGTATTTGATAAAGTACTCGGACTGGAGCTTGGGGCTGATGACTATATGATTAAACCTTTTGACTCAAAGGAATTAGTGGCCAGGGCAAAGGCTGTATTAAGGCGCACAAAAAACAGCAGTTCACCTTTGAAAGCCGCTGATAACCGCGAAATAATAGAATACCCTGATTTGACCATTAATATGACGAATTACTCAGTAACCTACAAGGGCAGAAACATTGATATGCCGCCTAAGGAGCTTGAACTACTTTACTTTCTTGCTTCATCTCCAAATCAGGTTTTCACAAGGGAGCAGCTCCTTGACAACATCTGGGGCTATGAATATTTAGGCGACACAAGAACAGTAGACGTTCATATTAAGCGTATACGAGAAAAAATCTGTGACAATGACAATTGGACTTTAGCCACTGTCTGGGGCATAGGATACAAATTTGAAACAAGAAAGCGGGAAATTTAATGAAGCATTCTGTTTACTACAAATTTTTGCTGGCATATATTTTATTTGGGGTCCTGTGCATTTACTTTATCCATAATTTATCTTCTGAAAGAGTGGAAGATGACCTGATATACAACAAAGCCACTGATATGTACAATCAGGGAAATGCCATTTTAAACAGGAATTTCAATAATAATTTTTACAGCCTGATTAACAATCCGGACATTTCCAACCAGCTTCAGAGCTCCGGCGCAATTATCCAGTGCAATTTATGGATTGTGGACACCTCAGGAAGGGTTGTATATGACACCACAGTTTCTCATATAAATAAAGTTATTGAAGACTTTGATGCCACAGATTTTGGAAATAAATATTATAAAGTAAGCAAATTTTACGGAAATTTTGATAATAAGACTTTGTCTGTCATCATTCCCATTGTTGGGAATTTCAAAACCGAGGGCTATCTGATATTACACAAGGATGTAAAAACCATTCTTGCAGACTCAGACAATATTATGGAAAATATCTATTGGACTTTTTTTGTGGTATATGATTTGTCCCTTATCATTCTGGTTGTATTCACAATTGTGGTCTATCTTCCAATGAGAAAAATAAGCCATGCCTCCAGAGAGTTCGCCAAAGGAAATCTGACCTATGAAGGTCTCGCCTCATTTACAAATGAAGATGAGATTGGAAATCTTGGTGTTTCCCTAAACTACATGGTGCAAAAATTAAATACCCTTGAAGAGGACCAGAAAAAGTTCATAGCCAACGTATCCCACGACTTCCGTTCACCGTTAACCTCAATTAAAGGTTATATTGAGGCCATGAAAGACGGAACCATTCCCGTGGAAATGCAGGACAAATACCTGGATATCGTTTTATTTGAGACCGACAGACTTACAAAGCTCACGCAAAGCCTTCTTACACTAAATGCTTGGGACAATAAATCAAGCCGTCTTGAACTTACAGACATTAATCTATATGAAATGATAAAGCCCATTATTTATTCATTTGAGGGCAAATGCGAAAAGAAAAGAATCACAATTGATTTGGTTTTAGGCTCAAAAAATTATATTGTCATCGCAGATAAAGAAAAAATACAGCAGGTTATTTATAATCTTATTGATAACGCCATTAAGTTCAGTCATAATGACAGCGTCATTACCATTGATATTCACGACAAAAACGAAAAGGTTTTCATTTCCATAAAGGATACCGGAATTGGTATCCCAAAGGACTGCCTTAACAAAATCTGGGATAGATTTTATAAGTCCGATTTGTCCCGTGGAAAAGACAAGACAGGTTCTGGTCTTGGACTTTCAATTACCAGGGAAATTATACAGGCCCACGATGAAAATATTAATGTGGTAAGTACCGAAGGTGTTGGAACCAAATTCACCTTCTCATTAAAAAAATCAAAGAAATCGCAGTAGTTGTGATTTCTTTGATTTTTATTTTTATTTTTTTCTGTTTTTTATTTCTACTTCCACTGAAGTCTGTGCAGTTCTCCCTCTGTCTGCATTCCCTTGAATCCCTGCTGTCTCAAAGCTTCATACAAAACAATGGCAACTGAGTTAGATAAGTTCAGTGAACGAATATCCGGGTTCATAGGTATTCGCATACATGTTTCTTCATTGTCCACCAGAATTTCTTCCGGAATTCCGGCACTTTCCTTACCAAATATTATATAGCAATCCTCTTCGAAATCCACATCTGTATATCTCTTTTTAGCCTTTGTAGTTGCCATATAGATTTTAGCCCCGGGATTCTTTGAAAGAAAGTCCTCGTAACTGATATATTCCGTAACATCAAGCTTATCCCAGTAATCCATCCCCGCTCTCTTAACTGATTTTTCGTCAATCTTAAACCCCATTGGCCCAATCAGATGAAGTCTTGTTCCTGTTGCCACACAGGTTCTCCCAATATTTCCTGTATTCTGTGGAATTTCCGGTTCAAATAAAACAATATTAAGCATGTTACCCTCCAGTTTTTTATTAATTTATCGTAACTGTTCAGAGCCAACCTCAAAAACTGGCGTTTTTTCGGTGTGGCGTATCCGCCAAATATATTTTTACAGCCAAACGTTCACGAATGCAAGCATTCATCACGTTTAACTGTAAAAATATGCTTG
>JBNRML010000113.1:0-34946 GCA_050309585.1 Lachnospiraceae bacterium | reverse complement strand
CAAGCATATTTTTACGGTTAAACGTGATGAATGCTTTCATTCGTGAACGTTTAGCTGTAAAAATATATTTGGCGGATACGCCACACCGAGAAAACGACAGTTTTCGAGGTTGGCTCTGAACAGATACGTTATTTTTATTTCTATTGTTATTTCTATTGTTATTTCTATTTTTACCTGCAACCATTTCTCAATTCACTTCTCAACTTTCGTCTGAGCTTTGCCTGTTCATTTTCCTCAATTTCTTCCGGCGTTTCAAGAATAAGCTCCGGAATCTGAGCCGGATTACCATTTTCATCCAGTCCAACCATTGTAATATATGCCCTGTTTACCAGCTCACGCTCACCACTGATATGTTCAACAAACGATTCCACTTTAACCTCCATGGAGGTTCTTCCCACATAAGTTATTTTTCCAATAATAACAACCACATCCTTCATTCTGGCTGCACTCAAAAAGCTAAGGTTGTCCACGGAAGCAGTTGTGACATTCAACCCTGTATGACGTTTCGCAACAATCACTGCAGTCTCATCTATCCAGGCCATCAAAGTACCACCAAATAATCTTTTTGCACTGTTCAAATCCGTCGGCCTTACTATATGTGCTGTCTCTACCATTGAATCCTTTACTCTTTTTGCCATATTTTACCTCACTTACTCACTTTTTTCATCCAAATACTCTCCATTAATTGTATTAATTTGTAAATCCTTCGTCAATAAATAAATCTAACAATTTTACTAATTCTCTAACGCTCTGAAAACGAATTTCTACCCAAAAAACTGATTGCTTGTTTTTAGGATAGAGAATTTTCTTTAATTTTGGACTTCACAAAGAGAATTCCTTGATTTTTTTTACCCAAAGTAACTATTTGATTAGTTTGGGTAGAATTTTAACTTCAAAGCCTTCACTCTATCCCTAAAATATTTTAATTTTCTCTGCCCAAACACACATTTCTTGTTATTTGAGTAGAACTCACAAGTTGTATGCCATTTTAATCCAAGCACCATCCCCATATCCCTCAAAATCCTCCTCATCTTTTTCCATCCTGACTAAGAAAAAAAACTATTGAACTTATCATCTCTTTTTGGTACACTGACAAAAACGAACAATGCAAAGGAGAAAAAATGTTTAAAAATGCCGGAAAAAAATTAGGTATTCTTTTAAGAATCTGGACCATATTTTGTATGGTAGTTGCCGGAATAGTCGGATTGGGATTTTCTAGTGTTTTTATGTTTAACTATCGCTATAGAAATGGCGTAATTCTTGTCTTTTTGAGTGTTTTTGCAACTATAATAATCGAATTCATTATCTGGTTCGGTTCTCTGTTTATGATTGGCTTATGCGATATGATGGCAGACGTTAGAAGAATAGCAGACACCGTAGTACCAAAGCAATCTAAATATTCAAACAATGCCCCTACACAGTATCCATATGGCAATTTCAATGGTACTCCACAGTATCAACCAGGCAGTTTCAATGCTACACCACAAAATCAGGCTGGCAACTTAAATGCCACATCACAAATTCCTGCACCACAGGATACTGAATCCGAACAAAACTAAAGTAAATTAATATTAACGTATCTGTTTCGTTACACATTTTAAAAGAGGAACACTATGCCAAACATTATAGAAATCAATGACTTTTATGCACCTGAACTGGATATATTTGCACGACTTACAGAGAACCAGCTGCGTCATATATATGAGCCTGAAACCGGCCTCTTTATAGCCGAAAGTCCAAAAGTCATCGAGCGTGCTCTCAATTTTGGCTGTGTTCCTGTTTCATTATTACTTGAAAAAAAGCATATAGAAGGGCAGGCAAAAGACATCATTTCCCGTTGCAGAGATATCCCAATATATACGGCAGAATTTGATGTACTGACAAAGCTTACGGGCTATGAATTAACACGTGGTGCCCTATGCGCAATGCATCGTCCAAATCGATCATCAGTCACCGAAATTTGTAAAAATGCTGAAAGAATAGTTGTTATGGAAAATGTAATGAATCCCACTAATGTTGGTGCTATTTTCCGTTGTGCCGCAGCCCTTAATATGGATGCCGTACTTCTCACTTCTGGTTGCTCAGATCCCCTACTTCGCCGATGTTTACGGGTAAGTATGGGAACCGTATTTCAAATTCCATGGACGTATATAAACAGTGACATTTTAACTCTGAAGGATTATGGTTTTAAGACAGTAGCAATGGCCCTGAGAGAAGACTCTGTAAACATAGATAACCCACAATTGATGGCTGAGGAAAAGCTGGCAATCATACTTGGAACAGAAGGCGATGGACTGGCATCCTCAACAATTAATAATTGCGATTACACTGTGTGTATTCCAATGTCCCACGAAGTGGACTCGCTAAATGTTGCTGCCGCAAGCGCAATTGCATTCTGGCAATTGGGACATAAAAAAAGTATGCTTGATTGTTGAAAAAACATCGTGCGGAGGTGATAGACGTGTGCATTACTGAATATGATGAGGAACTTCACGAAAGAACACTGAGAGCAGAAAGTATAGCCGAAGGAGAACTTATCGCAATTCGTAAAATGATTGATGCTGGAATTGAAAAAGAAGTCATTCTTAAAATGTACTCAGAGGAGGAATATAAAAAAGCCTTAACGATGTAAAAGAGTAGTATTACTAAAAAAATGTTGTAAAAACTTCCTTTTTATAAAAATGTACTCTCGGAAACTCATATACAAAAGATTCCGAGAGTACATAAAAGAAAATCCAACAAAAAGAATTACAGATTCGTGTATCCCATGAGAGATTCATCTACTGCTCTTGCCACATCTCTACCTTCTCTTATTGCCCACACAACAAGGGACTGTCCTCTGTGCATATCTCCAGCTGTAAATATTTTGGATACATTTGTTTCATACCCGCCATCATTAGTTGCAACATTTGTTCTCTCATTGCATTTTACTCCAAAGGCGTCTGTAACGTATTTTTCTGCTCCCAGAAATCCTGCAGCAATTAGTACCAAATCTGCCTTCAGCTCTTTTTCGGTACCTGGAACTGGTACCATATTCATTCTGCCTGTATTTTCATCCTTCTTTGGCTCTAACGAAACTGTTTTAACCTTCGAAAGATTTCCCTTCTTATCTTTAACAAACTCAGTAACCGTAGTCTTGAAGATTCTCGGGTCATTTCCATAGAGAGCAATTGCCTCTTCCTGGCCATAATCCGTCTTCATAACTCTTGGCCACTCCGGCCATGGATTGCTTGAAAGTCTTTCCTTAGCAGGACAAGGCATCATCTCAAGCTGTATCACGCTTGCGGCTCCCAGTCTTATACTTGTTCCCACACAGTCATTTCCAGTGTCACCGCCGCCAATTACAACCACATTTTTGCCCTTAAGGCTTTTAAATGAAAAACTCCTGTTTTCAATAACCTTTTCTGAGTCATAATCACTATCCATAAGCTTTTTGCTGACCTCGCTTAAGAAATCCACTGCAAAATATATGCCCTTTGCATCTCTTCCCTCAACATTAATGTTTCTAGGATTTGATGCTCCACAGCAGAGAACAACCCTGTCATAGGCATCCATAATTTCCTTTGCAGATATATCCTTTCCAACGTTAACTCCAAGCTTAAATTCGATACCGTCATTTTCCATTATGGCAATTCTTCTGTCAATGATTCTCTTGTCAAGCTTCATGTTTGGAATACCGTATCTTAACAAACCACCCGGTCTGTCACTTCTTTCATATACAGTAACCTTATGACCTCTCTGATTCAAAAGCTGGGCAGCCGCCAAACCAGAAGGACCACTTCCAATAACTGCCACAGTTTTTCCTGTCCTGTTCTGCGGCGCTCCGTTATCCACAAGATTGTTTTCAAACGCATATTCAATAATTGCTTTTTCATTTTCTTTTGTGGATACAGGTGCATCCATAAGACCACATGTACATGCAGCCTCGCAAAGTGCCGGACACACCCTTGATGTAAATTCCGGAAAACTGTGAGTCTTTGCAAGTCTCACATATGCCTGCTCAAGATTTCCTCTGTAAACTAAATCATTTGTTTCCGGTATAAGATTTTTAAGCGGACATCCTGATGCCATACCACTTATCATTGTTCCAGCCTGACAAAATGGCACACCACAGGACATACATCTTGCTCCCTGACACTGTTGGTCTTTAATTGAAAGTCTTTCATGAAACTCATCAAAGTTTTTTATTCTTTCCAAAGGCGGAATTGATGCTGGATCCTTCCTTTGATATTCTAAAAATCCGGTTGCTTTTCCCATAATTTTGCTCTCCTTTCCGCTCTTTCTATTTAATGCTCTCATAAAAGGCTTCTATCTGTGCCTTCTCATAATCCATACCCTGTTCCTCATATGAAGCAGTTAACTGCAGCATTTTCTTGTAATCCTCAGGAATAATCTTCTTGAATTTTTCAAGTTTGGCATCAAAATCATCCAATATCTGTTTTGCCTTAACAGAACCGGTATATTTGTAATGCTTCTCTAACATATCTTTTAAGAGTTCCTTGTCGGCCTTATTTTCAACCTTTTCCATAAGAACCATTTCCTTGTTGAGGTTTTTATACAGACAGCTGTTTTCATCATATACATATGCAACACCGCCACTCATACCTGCTGCAAAGTTTTTACCTGTAGGTCCAAGCACAATAGCTACTCCACCTGTCATATATTCGCATCCATGCTCACCAACACCTTCAACAACTGTCTTTGCACCTGAGTTACGGACGCAGAATCTCTCTCCTGCCATACCTGCAATATATGCCTCACCTGAAGTTGCTCCATAAAGAGCCACATTACCCACAATAATATTTTCTTCTGCTGCATAACCTGCATTTTCAGGTGCCTTAAGAATAAGCTTTCCTCCTGAAAGTCCTTTTCCAAAGTAATCATTACTGTCACCAACAAGGGTAATAGTAAGTCCCGCAGAACCAAATGCACCAAAGCTCTGTCCGCCTGAACCCTTACAATTAATACAGATAGTGTCCTCCTTAAGTCCTTCGTGGTGGTTCTTTGTAATCTCTGAGCCTATAAGTGTTCCGAAGGTTCTGTTAATGTTTGTGACCTCTGTATCAATGGTTATTTTTGTACCCTTCTTAATCGCTTCTCTGAGACCCTTTGTTCCGGCTAAGAGTTTTTCATCCATCTCATTTTCAAGCTTGAAATCATATGCTTCAGCAGGATTAAATGTGCAATTTTCTCTGTCACACTGCATAAGTATTTTATCCAAATCAATCTTTTCGGCATTTCCCTTAAGATTACCTTTTTTCTTCAGGAGATCCGTTCTTCCCACAAGCTCATCAATGCTTCTGACACCAAGCTTTGACATATATTCACGAAGCTCCTCAGCAATAAACTTCATAAAGTTTTCAACATATTCAGGCTTTCCGATAAATCTCTTTCTGAGTTCCGGATTCTGTGTGGCAACACCCATAGGACAGGTATCAAGATTACATACTCTCATCATCACACATCCAAGAGTTACCAAAGGAGCCGTCGCAAAACCAAATTCCTCTGCTCCAAGTATTGCAGCAATTGCCACATCACGACCACTCATAAGCTTTCCATCTGTTTCGATGACAACCTGCTTACGAAGTCCGTTCATAATAAGTGTCTGATGAGTTTCCGCAAGTCCAAGCTCCCAAGGAAGACCTGCATTGTGAATGGAACTGATAGGTGCCGCACCGGTTCCACCGTCATATCCTGATATTAAAATTACTCCTGCACCAGCCTTTGCAACACCTGCCGCAATGGTTCCTACACCAGTCTCTGACACAAGCTTGACAGAAATTCTTGCGTCCTTATTTGAATTTTTCAAATCATATATGAGCTGCGCCAAATCCTCAATTGAATAAATATCATGATGAGGAGGTGGTGAAATAAGACTTACACCTGGTGTTGAATGTCTCGTTTTTGCTATCCACGGATATACTTTCTTTCCCGGAAGGTGACCACCTTCACCCGGCTTAGCTCCCTGTGCAAGCTTAATCTGAATTTCCTTTGCAGAACAGAGATATTTACTTGTTACACCAAATCTTCCACTTGCCACCTGTTTTATGGCTGAGCTCCTGTCATTCTCTGTACCTGCAGACTCAAGTCTCTCATCGCTTTCTCCACCTTCACCACTGTTAGATTTTCCGTGAAGATGATTCATTGCAATTGCAAGTGCCTCATGTGCCTCTTCTGAAATGGAACCGTAAGACATCGCACCTGTCTTAAATCTTTTTACGATTTCCTCTACCGGTTCAACTTCCTCCAATGGCACAGGATTTTCACTGTAATTGAAATCCATCAGACTTCTTAAATAACCGGTCTTTTCTTTATCAACCATACTTGTATACTGCTTAAACTTCTCATAGTCTCCCTCTCTGGTCGACATCTGAAGCATATGAATTGTCTTAGGATTGTATCTGTGCTCCTCTCCTTCTGAACGCATCTTGTGACGTCCCACAGAATCAATGGTAAGGTCAGTGGAAAGTCCCAACGGGTCAAAGGCCAGAGAGTGCTGACGGTCTGTGCTTGAGGCAATGTCCTCTAATGTGATACCGCCAATTCTTGATACCGTACCAGTAAAATATTTATCAATTACCTCCGGAGAAATAGCCAATGCCTCAAATATTCTGCTGCCCATGTATGACTGTATTGTAGATATACCCATTTTTGAAGCAATCTTAACAATTCCCTGTATAACAGCCTGGTCATAATCATTAACCGCCGCATAATAATCCTTTGATAAAAGTCCCTCATCTATGAGCTCCGCAATGCTTGCATGGGCAAGATATGGATTAATTGCACATGCACCATAACCCATAAGTGTGGCAAAATGATGAACTGTTCTAGGCTCTGCTGACTCAAGAATAAGAGACATTGCTGTACATTTTTTTGTCTGTACCAGATGCCTGTGTACTGCAGCAACTGCCAGAAGTGATGGTATTGCAACATGATTTTCATCCACGCCCCTATCAGATAAAATAAGGATGTTTGCACCATTTTTATATGCCCTGTCAACCTCTACAAAAAGATGCTCAATGGCTCTCTCAAGAGGAGTGCTCTTGTAATAAAGCATTGAAACCTTTTCAACCCTGAATGCATCATTATTTAAATGTGAAATCTTCATAAGGTCCAAATCTGTTAAAATTGGATTTGAGATTTTTAACATCTGGCAGTTTTCAGGCTTCTCTGATAAAAGATTTCCGTTTTTACCAACATAGATTGTTGTAGCTGTAACAATTTTTTCCCTTGCAGCATCTATAGGTGGATTTGTTACCTGTGCAAAAAGCTGCTTAAAATAATAGAATAATGGCTGGTACTCCTTTGACAATACGGCGATTGGCGTATCCACACCCATTGCCCCAATGTATTCAGAACCATTGAGTGCCATATTACATATGTCATCTTTATAATCTTCATATGTATAACCAAAGGCTTTCTGAAGTCTTGTAAGCTCTTCCTTATCATATGAAGGAACCTTCTCATTAGGTATCTTTATCTCCTTGAGAGTGAGAAGATTGCTGTCTAACCATTCACCATATGGTTCCTTACTTGCATATACTTTCTTAAGCTCATCATCAGAAATGATTCTTCCCTGTTTTGTGTCAACGAGAAGCATTTTTCCAGGATGAAGTCTTTCTTTTTTAAGAATATGAGCCTCATCAAGAGGTAACACTCCCACTTCAGAAGAAAGAATAAGTCTTCCATCATCCATAATGTAGTATCTTGAAGGACGAAGTCCGTTTCTGTCAAGTATTGCGCCCATTACATCACCATCTGAAAACAGAATAGATGCAGGACCATCCCATGGTTCCATCATAGTTGCATAATACTGATAAAAATCTCTTTCCTCCTGGGAAATTGTATCATTGTGTTCCCAAGGCTCCGGGATGAGAATCATTGCTGCAAGGGCAGGATCCATTCCTCCCATAACCATAAATTCAAGTGCATTATCAAGCATTGCTGAATCTGAGCCCTCGGCAGATATAATAGGAAGAACCTTTGCCAGATCCTCATCAGAGAAGCAATCTGTGTATATTGTCTCTTCCCTGGCTAACATCTTATCCACATTTCCCTTTATTGTATTTATCTCACCGTTGTGAACAATAAAACGGTTCGGATGTGCCCTGTGCCAGCTTGGATTTGTATTTGTGGAGAATCTTGAGTGAACAAGTGCCACTGCTGATTCGTAATTTTTATCCTGCAAATCCTCAAAGAATAATCTTAACTGTCCTACCAGAAACATACCTTTATAAACTATTGTCCTGCAGGAAAGTGAAGGTACATATGTGCTCTCTATACTCTGTTCAAAAACTCTTCTTACCACATAAAGCTTTCTGTCAAAATCAAGGTCACTTAAAAGCTCTGAAGGTCTTTTCACAAATGCCTGATATATTCTTGGACATGACTCAAGTGCCTTGGCACCGAGAACGTCCCTCTTAACCGGCACCTCTCTCCATCCGAGAAGTGAAAGCCCTTCCTTCTTAATGATTACCTCAAACATTTTCATTGCCTGTTTTCTCTGTAATTCATTTTCAGGGAAGAAGAACATTCCCACACCATAGCTTCTCTCTTCTCCTAGAACAATCGAAAGCTTTTCACATTCTTTTTTAAGGAATTTATGAGGAATCTGTGTGAGAATACCTACACCATCTCCAGTCTTACCCTCAGCGTCCTTACCTGCTCTGTGCTCAAGGTTCTCAACTATACTAAGTGCATCATTTACTATCTGATGATTCTTTTTTCCGTAAATATTTACAATTGCTCCTATACCGCAATTATCATGTTCAAATGACGGATCATATAATCCTTTTTCTTTTATTAATTGTTGGTTCATAATTGTACCTCCTCTTTACTATTGATAAGTGCCGCCTTGACAAATCCTACAAATAACGGATGTGCCACATCTGGTCTTGACTTAAATTCAGGATGTGCCTGAGTAGCAACAAAAAACGGATGTCTCTGTAACTCTATCATTTCAACAATTCTTCCATCCGGAGAGATTCCGGAAAGAACCATTCCATTTTTCCGTAATATTTCTCTATAATCATTATTTACTTCATATCTGTGACGATGTCTTTCCTCTATCTGACTCTTACCATAAAGCTGTCTTGCCAATGTGTCCTTGCCAAGTATACAAGGATATGCACCAAGCCTTAAGGTTCCTCCTAAATTTACCACGCCTTCCTGCTCCGGCATAAGGGCTATTACAGGATTTTTCGTGTCCGGTTCAAGCTCTATACTTGCTGCATCTGTAATACCACACACATTTCTCGCAAACTCGACTATGGATAACTGCATTCCAAGACAAAGTCCTAGATAAGGAATATTATTTTCTCTTGCATATTTTATAGCCAGGATTTTTCCATCTGTTCCCCTGTTTCCAAACCCTCCTGGAACTAAAATTCCACTTACATCCTTAAACACTTCATTCACGGTATTTTCATCAACATCCTCAGAATCAACCCACTTGATGTTTACCTCTGTCTGATTAGCTATTCCGCCGTGCTTTAATGCCTCAACAACACTTATGTAAGCATCATGAAGTGATACATATTTTCCAACAAGCGCCACTGTAACCTTATGCTTTGGATTCTGAAAATCCTCCACAATTTTTTTCCATTTTGATAAATCAGGCTCCGGACAAGGAATATCAAGACATTCACACACAGCCTGAGCCAAATGTTCCTTTTCCATCATCAATGGAACTTCGTAAAGAGATTTCGCATCCAGATTCTGTAAAACATGTTCCTTCTTCACATTACAGAAAAGTGCTATCTTCTCCCTCATATTGTCATCTACAGGATAATCCGACCTGCACACTAAAATATCCGGCCAGATCCCCATACTCTGAAGACTCTTTACACTCATCTGTGTAGGCTTTGTCTTCATCTCTCCGGAGGACTTAAGATAAGGAATCAATGTGACCTGAATCATAATCGCATTGTTTTTTCCCACCTCTGCCTGAAACTGACGAAATGCCTCGAGAAACGGCTGACTCTCTATATCTCCAACTGTTCCTCCAATTTCTATTATTGAAATGGTGTCCTCCTCTGGTGTTTTTGCTTTATATATTCTGTCCTTGATTTCATTCGTGATATGTGGAATTACCTGTACTGTTCCTCCGCCATAATCACCATGTCTTTCCTTGTTCAAAACTGACCAGTATATTTTACCGGTAGTTACATTCGAGTTTTTGTCAAGATTTTCATTAATAAATCTTTCATAATGTCCTAAATCAAGATCAGTTTCCGTTCCATCTTCTGTAACAAAAACTTCTCCGTGCTGAATCGGATTCATAGTTCCCGGATCCATATTTATATACGGATCAAATTTCTGTATGGTAACATGATATCCTCTGGCTTTCAAAAGCCTTCCCAATGATGCAGCGGTAATACCTTTGCCTAGACCGGAAACCACACCACCTGTCACAAAAACATACTTGACCATCTGACTTTACCTCCCTATACGACAAAAAAGGCGTCAAACAAACCTGTATCTCACAGGTTTATCTGACACCTTCGTCAATTCATATTTAATTTGTAACTGTTCAGAACCAAGCAAAATTTCATAAAACAGATACATACATTCATAAAAAACAGTCTACCACTATTTTTGTGATTTGTAAACAGTTAAATAAAAAAAGAGACATATCCACCTGTTAAAGTGCGATATGCCTCTGAATAAATAATATATTTTTATTATGAGAAAATAAATTATTCCACATCCTGAAGGGCTTCAAAGTCCTCTTCACCTGTTCTGATTTTAACAACTTTATCCACGCTGTAAACAAAGATTTTTCCATCGCCAATGTGGCCTGTGTAAAGAGCTTTCTTAGCTGCCTCCACAACACTTTCAACAGGGATTTTGCTTACAACAACCTCAACTTTAACCTTTGGTAACAGTGTTGCATCCATCTCAACTCCACGGTACATTTCTCCGGCACCCTTCTGGATACCACAACCCATTACGTTTGTAACAGTCATACCCGTTACACCGAGCTCGTTCATGGCTTTTCTTAAAGCGTCATATCTTCTCATTTTAGCAAGAATAACAACTTTGTACATTCCTGTCGAAGGAACAATTGGTGCCTGAACAACCGGTACAGAAGCTTTCTTTTTAGCCTCAGATGCTTTTTCGTAATCTGATTCACCAAGGTCTGTATTTTCATTAACATCCATCATTCCGGCAGATACATCCATTACTGAGAAACCTGCATACGCTGTTGCAAGACCATGCTCTGTAGCATCAAGGCCTGTGATTTCTTCCTCTTCACTTGCTCTGAGACCAATTGTTGCTTTAATCAAAATAAACGCAATTGTAATTGTAACTACTGTCCACGCAGCCACAGATGCAAAACCTGTGAGCTGGAGTAATAACTGTTTTGCACCACCACCGTAGAAAAGTCCTTCAACCGCATCGTTTCCCGGAACACTGGTTGTTGCAAATAAACCAACTGCAATTGTACCCCAGATACCATTTAAGCAGTGAACCGCAACTGCACCTACAGGGTCATCAATTCTGAGTACATAATCAAGGAACCAAACACCGAATACAACCAAAAGTCCTGCAACCACACCTATGATAACCGAACCAAGTGCATCCACAACATCGCAACCTGCCGTAATTGCAACAAGACCTGCAAGTGAAGCATTCAAAGCCATTGAAACATCTGGTTTACCATATTTAATCCATGTAAATATCATACATACAACTGTTGCAACTGCAGGAGCTACTGTTGTTGTAAGGAAAATACTTCCAAGCTGGTCAATACTTGTTGCTGCTGCACCGTTGAATCCATACCAGCCAAACCATAAAATAAATACACCAAGAGCACCAAGAGGAAGGTTATGTCCTGGAAATGCATTTACTTTTACAACCTTTCCTGATTCATCCCTCACAAATTTACCAATACGTGGTCCAAGGATTTTAGCACCGATAAGGGCTGAAATACCACCAACCATATGTATTGCACATGAACCTGCAAAATCATGAAAACCTTTTTCTGCAAGCCATCCGCCACCCCAAATCCAATGTGCTTCAATCGGATAAATCAGTGCTGAAATAATTGCTGAATAAATACAATATGATATGAATTTTGTTCTCTCTGCCATAGCACCTGATACAATAGTTGCTGTTGTGGCACAGAATACAAGGTTAAACACGAAATTTGACCAGTCGAAGTTTTCATATTGAGTAAAAATGTCAAATCCCGGTTTTCCAATCAACCCCATCAGGTCTTCACCTAATAAAAAGCTAAATCCAATAATAATGAAAACAACTGTACCTATACAGAAGTCCATAAGGTTTTTCATAATAATGTTTCCGGCATTTTTAGCTCTTGTAAAACCTGCCTCCACCATTGCAAATCCTGCCTGCATCCAAAATACAAGGGCAGCACCAATAAGAAACCATACACCAAATACCTGAGCATTAACTGCATCTAAAATTTCTGTCATAATATCCACGTCCTTTCATTTCTGAAATTTATATATACAAAAAGGCACGTCACCACTTTGGTAACGCGCCCTTGCGTATGCTTAATATTTTTTATTAATTCTATACATAGAATAACATATCTGAATAGCTTGGATAAGGCATCATTTCCTTTGGAATATACTGCTCTGCCTCATCTGCCACTGCCCTTATTGCATCCATGTCACTTAATATTGTTGCCTGATAGAATTTAGCCATAGAGAGACTGTCTGTCATGTTTTCTGCCTCTGTTCTGTCTGCAACAAGCTTTTCATTCAACTCAAATAACTCATCATAAGCTTTACTGAGATTTTCAATGAGCTTTGTCTCTGTCTTTGAGGTAATGCCACCGATACTCTGTTTCTTTGTAACAACATCTGTAAGTGAGTCTATGTATTTAAGCAGAGCCGGCATAAACTGATGATTAACCATATCCGTAAGTGTCTTTGCCTCAATATGGATTGTCTTAGAATAATTTTCAAGAAGAATCTCATATCTTGAATTAATCTCACTTTCGGTATATATACCATTTCCCACAAAGAGGTTCACATTCTTTTCAGCTACAAATACCGGAAGGGCATCTGGCGTTGAACGAAGGTTATATAATCCTCTCTTTTCTGCCTCTGCAACCCACTCATCCGTGTAACCATTACCATTAAAGATTACTCTCTTGTGTTCGATGATAGTCTTTTTAATTAATTTATGAACTGCCTCATCCATATCCTCTGCAGCAACATCCTTGAGTTCCTCGTAGAAGGTCTTTAATTCTTGTGCAACTGCTGTATTGAGAACTATGTTTGGACCTGCAACTGAAAGCGAAGAACCAAGAGATCTGAACTCAAATTTATTACCTGTAAATGCAAATGGCGATGTTCTGTTTCTATCTGTTGTGTCCTTCATAAAGTGAGGAAGAACAGAAGCTCCTGTTTCCATTGCAACCATTGCCTGATTATCAAAGAACTTATCATTTTCAATTGAGTCGAGAACTGCTGTGAGCTCATCACCAAGGAAAATTGAAATAATTGCAGGAGGTGCTTCATTTGCTCCAAGTCTGTGGTCATTTCCTGCGCTGGCAACTGAAAGTCTCATTAAGTCCGCATATTCATCAACTGCCTTGATGACTGCTGAAAGGAATACGAGGAACTGTGTATTTTCTGCAGGAGTCTTTCCAGGCTCTAAAAGATTTATACCTGTATTTGTTGTCATTGACCAGTTGTTATGCTTACCTGAACCATTGATTCCATCAAATGGTTTTTCGTGAAGAAGACATACAAAACCATGTTTATCTGCAAGTTTTTTCATCACTTCCATTGTGAGCTGGTTGTGGTCAACAGCAACATTTGTCGTATCAAATACCGGTGCGAGCTCATGCTGGCAAGGTGCAACCTCGTTGTGTTTTGTCTTTGCAGGTATTCCAAGTTTCCAAAGTTCTTCATCAAGGTCATGCATATATGCAGCTACCCTAGGTTTCAATGTACCAAAGTAATGATCCTCCATCTCCTGTCCCTTAGGAGGCATTGCACCTAAAAGTGTTCTTCCCGTAAACACAAGATCCATCCTCTTTTTGAAATCTTCTTTGTCCACAAGGAAATATTCCTGTTCAGGACCTACTGTTGTGGAAACGCTTTCAACCTCTGTATTACCAAGAAGATTTAATATCTTTGTTGCCTCTTTACTCAGCACTTCCATAGATCTTAAAAGTGGTGTTTTCTTATCAAGTGCCTCACCGCTGTAAGAACAGAAGGCTGTTGGAATACATAAGGTTCCATCCTTGATAAATGCCGGTGATGTTGGATCCCAGGCTGTATATCCTCTTGCTTCAAATGTAGCTCTAAGTCCACCTGAAGGAAAACTTGATGCATCAGGCTCGCCCTTTACAAGTTCCTTTCCTGAAAATTCCATGATTACTTCGCCATTTCCAATTGGATTAATAAAGCCGTCATGCTTCTCAGCCGTGAAGCCGGTCATTGGCTGGAACCAATGAGTAAAATGTGTTGCACCATTTTCTACTGCCCATTCCTTCATAGCAAGTGCAACTGCATTTGCCACATCAAGTTCAAGATGTGTATTCTTATCAATTGTCTTTTTTAAAGCCTTATAAATATCTTTTGGAAGTTTATCTCTCATAACCTTATCATTAAAAACTAAGCTTCCGTATAATTCTGGTATGTTCATACTATTTACTCCTTTCAATTTCTAAACTATGTTTTTTATTTTATTAACCCTCTAGAGTTGCGCATCCTCCATCGGGTAATCAGCTTATTCATCCGGTAGGCTCCCACCTGCCTGACTTATCAGCAAAAAAAAGACGCCTTGAGAACTTCTTCTCAAAGCGCCTTTGCTTTTATGTTCAGTACTATAAACTTGATTTTGCAATTTGTCAATAACTTTTTAATATTTTTTTTAACATTTAATTTAACATCTCACTAAATATTGCTTCATACAGGATAATCATTATTAAAACATGCCTTGCAAATCGGCAGGTCTCCTGTCATGCAATTGAAATCTGATATATCCATATATCCCAGTGAATCCGCTCCAATCATATCACATATTTCCTGAACAGACATATTGTTGGCAATGAGCTGGGAATTATCAGGTACATCTGTCCCGTAATAACAAGGATATAAAAATGGAGGAGAACTAATTCTTACATGCACCTCAGTCGCTCCGCTTGCCCTTAGCATTTTTATCAGGTTAGCAATAGTTGTTCCCCTGACAATGGAATCATCAATAAGCACAACCCGCTTACCTTTGACAACACTCTCAAGTATGCTTAGTTTCGCCCTTACTGCATTTGCCCTTTCCTCCTGGGTAGGCTTTATAAAGGTTCTTCCCACATAACTATTTTTGTGGAATGCCAACGAAAACGGAATTCCAGATTCCTGTGAATACCCCACTGCTGCCACCAGTCCCGAATCCGGAACACCTGTTACAACATCAGCCTCAACTGGATATCTTCTGGCCAAAGCCTTACCGCCTTCTATTCTTGCATCATAAACACTTATTCCGTCAATTTTTGAATCCAGGCGTGCGAAATATATGTATTCAAATATACAATGTGCCCTGTTTTTTGTTTGCAAATGATAATTCACGTGAAGCCCCTCCGAAGTAATGGTTATTATCTCTCCAGGCTCAATATCCCTTATAAACTCTCCTCCCACAGACTCTATTGCACAGCTTTCCGATGCAACAATATAGCTGTCATCTTTTTTCCCAAGACACAAAGGCTTTATCCCCAAAGGGTCACGCACAGCCACAAGCTTCCTTGGACTGAGTATTAATAAGGCATAACCACCCTTTATCATCTGAACGGTCTTATATACAGCATCCTCTATGGAATCCGAGTTAATACGCTCCTTAGCTATGCGGTATGCTATGGTCTCCGAGTCAGAGGTACCATTAAAAATTGCTCCCTCTGAAGCAAGCTCATATCTCAGTTCATCAGCATTTGTAATGTTTCCGTTGTGGGCAAGTGCCAAAGTTCCCTTTAAATAATTAAGCACAATGGGCTGGGCATTTGATACCACGCTTCCGCCTGCCGTTGAATATCGCACATGTCCAATACCTATATTTCCCCTCATTTTTTCAATCGTATCTCCGTGAAATACTTCGCTCACAAGCCCCATATCCTTATGAGAGCAAATATTTCCTATTGGCCCTCTTGTATCGCAAACAACTATTCCTGCTGACTCCTGGCCTCTGTGCTGTAATGCCAAAAGTCCCTGATATATGGTTTGGGACACATTTTTATCTCCCTCTGCCCATATACCAAATACTCCACATTCTTCCTTTACATGATCATCATATTGCATAATAACCTCCATCTCGCTTACGCTGTATACAATCGAGTAGGCTTGCTCCTACTCGTCGTGCAATTATTGTCATCTCGCCTGTCGGCTCGATTTACATTGGCCGTCATATAGAAATTTGTGCAAGCACAATTTCTGCATGACGGCTTATTGCACAAAAAGGCACTTTGGACCTTGTCCAAAGCGCCTTTGCTTTTCACTGGTAATTGTAGTCTCTATTTTTTAAGATGTCAACAGAAAATAATATTTTCTCATATTAATATGTTATTTTATGTAAGAAATTCTGATATAATATCACCAACGAAAGAAGGTGATTAGGAAGTGAGTAATTATATGAGTGGTAAAGAGGTTGTTAATTTAATACGAAAATTGCGTGAAAAGGGTATGAGTAGTGACGAGGATGACGAAAAGTCACCCAACAAAATATCAAAACCGGCTGATGACAGAATGTATTCCATGAAAATTCAAATGAAAAATAAATATTAATGATGACAATCCTTTTTCAGTAATTTCTTATATGACAAATCTATTGCAAAGGCACCCAGTGGTGCAGTGAGAACAATGGCTAATACGGCTACCGTGAGCACTGTATCTCCACAGGCAAATCCCAGCAAAAGAGGAATACCACCAATGGCAGCCTGAACAGTTGCTTTTGGTGTATATGCCATCATAGAAAACAATCTCTCCCTTGATTTCAGGCTTGTGCCAAGAAGGCACACGAACACACCAAACATTCTGAACACTAAAGCTCCTAAAATCACAAAAAGGGCTTTTAACCCAACCTTTCCAAGATATTCCACATTTACCGTGGCACCAACCAGTACAAAAAGAAATACCTCTGCTCCAACCCACAGTTTTGCGTATTTTGCTGAGAGTCTTTTGACCACAGCTTCCCTCTTCTTTTGCAAGCCTATGCCAATAAACATAATTGCAATCAACGCCGAAAAAGTTATCGGTGTCTTCAAATTATCCTCTATTACAACTAACAAAAAGGAGATACTTAATAATATAAGAACCTTTGACGTATCTCTCATATGATCCTTTTCAAAAAAATATGCCATTATGATTCCAAGAAATAATCCAAACGCTATTCCAAGAAATATTGAAACAGGTATATTTACAAAGCTGATAATTGAAACACTTTCCCCCTGCATCATTCCAACAAAAGTAGAAAACAGCACAATTACATAAACATCATCCACCGAGGCCCCTGCAAGGATTAACTGTGGAATCCCCTCATTTACTCCATATCCTTCTTCCATAAGCTTGACCATTCTCGGAACCACTACTGCCGGTGAAACAGCAGCAAGAACAGCACCCATAATGGCAGCCTCCAATACTGACAATCCCATAAATCTTGGTGCAAGTAAAATCATCCCCAGAAGTTCAAGGCTTGCCGGAACAAAACACATTAATACAGCAGGTCTTCCTATTTTTTTTAATCCTGATAAATCAAGTCCCAGACCAGCCCTTGTTAAGATAATAATAAGTGCCATTTTTCTGAGCTCCGATGAAATTCCCAATATGCTTTCATCCAATAAATTAAATACATATGGACCAAGAATTATTCCGGTAAATAGCATTCCCATCAAACTTGGGAGTTTAATTTTCTTACACATCCATCCCATGGACATACCCACAATCAAAATCAAAGAAACACTTAATAACATAATAACCTCACTCACATTCCATATATTTAATTATCTTTATACTGTTCCACGAGATTATTCACCCATATTCCGCTCTTTATCAGTTTATATCCAATAATAACCTTGATTATCTCCATATATGTAACAACGGCAAATACTATATGAATGTCCAGATTAGTAAAATAATTCAGCAAAAATGCTGCCGGAATCATTATCAGCCACGAATAACCAAAGTCGAATAAGAATGTAATCCCTGTTTTCCCACCACTTCTAAGTGTAAAATACGTGGCATTAGTATAAGTCCAGATTGGAATCGCAAGGGCGCGAACCAAAATAAAGAAGGTCGCAAGCATCATAATATCCTTCTCTGTATTGTAAAAATGTGGAAATAAAAATGACACTGGCACCAGACACAAAGCCACTATCGTATTAATTTTCAAGCTGAAAACAATAAGCTGTCTGTCAAGCCACCTGGCCTTTTCCTTATCTCCGGTTCCAAGTGTATTTCCAATTACAATTCCAATTGCGCCACCCATCTGAACAAAAATAACGCCAAACAGGTTCGTAAGTGTGCATGCAATATTTCTGGCTGCCACCACATCTATTCCCTTGACGGAATAACTCTGTGCTATAATTGTCTCACCAAGTGCCCACATAAATTCATTAAATAAGAGTGGAATTCCCTTTTTTATAATCTCGATTATCAGGCCTGCCGGGATATACATGCCCTTAAACGCACCCACAATATACTTATTCTTCCGTGGGTGCATATGTGCCCACACAATTACTACCAACGCCTCAATTGTTTTTGCAATAACGGTGGCAACGGCTGCACCGGCAACACCCATTTTTGGCATACCTAATTTTCCAAAAATAAGACCATAATCCAGTAACAAATTCACCCCAATGGCTGCGACTGAACCATACATTGGTATCTTGCTCTCGCCGCACTCACGCACAACACTTGCATATGCCTGTCCAATTCCAAAAGGAATCAGACCAATAATCATAATTCTAAGATATTGATTACCATACTTTAGTGTTTCGCTAATCATTTCAGGAGAATCATCGCCACTTAAAAACAGGCTAATCAAATCTTTTCCGAACAAATTGAAAACAACGGCAAAAATTCCTATTAAAATCAAAGACAAAATCAGTCTGAACCTGAAAGTGTATTTCTGTCCTTCATGGTCTCCTTTGCCATAGTACTGCGCCCCAAAAATTCCTGCACCGGATATTGCTCCAAAAATAGTTATATTAAAAACAAAAATAAACTGATTTGCAATGGATACACCACTCATCTGGGCGGTGCTAACCTGACCAATCATAATGTTGTCCAACATACTCACAAAATTCGTTATCAAATTTTGAATTATCATCGGAACAGCAATAAGTAAGAAATGCCTTTTTTCGTTTGCTAAATTGTATTTCATATTTTTAACTCTTCTTTGTATGTTTATTGTTGTAAGCTTTGCCATTATGGATTAATTATTTGTTGCATATCCATACTATATAAATACGGCTCAGCAACTGGACTTAATTATAGATTATTGCCAAAATTAAGTCAATTGCTTCATACTAATACGATATGATATCACTTCCTTTCAAATACATACTCTGTCTCTGACGAAAAATCAGCTCTAAAAGCATATCCAAGTCTATTGAAACCCTTTATTTCCGCCGGATTATCAATACTGTTTTCCGCCATGAATCTGACCATCTCTCCTCGTGCCATTTTAGCATACGTACCTTTCGTCACCATCCTATCCCCTGATAATTCGCAAAATGTTATCGTAATATATGTATCTTCGGGAGACAGATATTTTTCAATGCATTTCGAGTATTCCTTTGAAGCAAGATTAATAATAATGCCACTTTCATCTCTTACCCCTTGATATAGACTGTCTCCCCAGAAATCATATAAATTTTTTGAATTTCCTATTGAAGCTTTTGTCTGCATCTCCAAACGATACGGCGTCACCCCGTCCATCGGCTTTAGTACTCCATAAAATGCTGATAATATTCTCAAGTGTTTTTGTAAATACTGAAAATGTTCTTCCTCAAATACTGCCGGAGCCATATACTGATATGCAATTCCTTCATATGCTAAAACTGCCGGAGTAAGTTGTTGATAAAGGTCCATAGTTTCCAAACGCTTAAAATTCTGCTCTGCAATTTTGTCACTACACCCCCAGAGTTCTTTTAAATCCTCTTTCGATTTATCCTTCAACCAGGCTAATATCTCAGTGGACTTATCAATGAATTCAGGCAATCCTATTGGCTCCAAGGTATCTGTATCGATATTCATCTTTTTAGCAGGCGATAATATTATCTTCATTCACTTAATACCTGTAGCATATTTTCCGGATCATCTGCTGCTTTAACCTTATCATTTGCTTTAACAATGAATCCCCCCTCATCAATGAGATATGTTGTTCTTACAACTCCCATGGAAACCTTGCCATAATTTTTCTTTTCTTTCCAAACATCATATGCCTCAATTACTGTGCGTTTCGTATCTGCCAAGAGTGTAAATGCTAGTCCATACTTTTCCTCAAACTTCTTATGAGATGCTACAGAATCTTTGCTTATACCGAGAACGACTGCCCCCTTCTCAATAAACTGAGGATATCTTTCTGAAAATCCACAGGCCTGTTTGGTGCATCCCGGTGTGTTATCCTTTGGATAAAAATATAAAATAACTTTTTTGCCAGCATAATCGCTTAGTTTATGCATCTCTCCATTCTGATCCGGTAACTCAAAATCAGGTGCCTTTGTTCCTACTTCTAACATATTCTACCTCCACTATCTAAATATTCATCAAAACAACTTCTCACTTATTGTATGAGCAATATTCATTCCAGAGCGGCTATCGCTTGGAGTCTTTGCGATTGTAATAAGATATCTTGGGTCATTGTAATACAGTGCCTTATAGTGCTTTCCGTCATCACTAAAATAAAAGCCCATATCTTCTAATTGCTGTTTCATTGATGGCGAAAAAGTTTTGTATCCGTTAAAAAGTTGCTTGATTTCATCTTTTCTGGCTTTTATCAATTTTTTATAATCATTCTTTTCTAAAATATCACTAATCACATCATATCTTCTGGAACCTTCTTTTGTATTTTTAAGAACATCTGAAAGAACATATAGAATCAAGTCTTTTATTTCACCACTATAAAAATCCCTCTCATCTCCATACACAATAATTGGCTCTTCCATACTCTGTGATAATTTATAGCTCATTCCAAATATTTCCGCTGTGAGCTTTTCATTTGTTTTCGTTAATTCTTCAATCTTGCTGTTTAGTATGGCAAATTCTTCATCATAAACAGCATAAATATCGTCTGTTTCATTTTTTGCCTTGTCTCGCTCTTCTTCTGCTACCTCTCGACGCTTATTCTGTATTTCAAGGAGTTGTAATAGTATAGAATTATTTACTCCCTGCCAGGTACACAACTTATCCTGTTGCTGTACGGTTTCATGTTTAATCAATAAATCAACAATTTTTTCAAGACTTTCTTTTTTTCGATAATTTCCCTTTTTAAATCGTCGTATCTTATGTGCATATTTATTCTTAGTAAAATAGATTCCAATATCACCATCATAATCACAATGCTCACCACATGCATCCCTAATACGCACTTTGAGATTGTCCTCTTCTACCAGAACGTGTGCCACTCCTTTTAGTCTGCTCGCCAACCAGCTCACATCAACCGCATAATTATCCTCGCTAACCTTATTTTCCTTTTGCTTTATCTTCGATACAAATATAATCGGAAGGCGATAGGATTGTTTCCTATTCACAATGTCTAACAACAAGTCAACATTATCCTCTTTGAGCGCAATTGGTTTATTCGACACCTCCAAACCGTAATCATGAGCCAACATACCTGCCTTTATAAGAATTGATATAAAATGCGGCGTAGAAAAACCAGCATTTGTGATTAGTGTCTCTGCCTTATAGCTCCGCTCTAATTGAATATGCATTTGCATTTTCGAAAAATCCATTATATAATCCGTATCCCATATGATTCCATCCGGTTGCACCTTTTCAAAACGCACCGCCATAATTTCTTTTTCTTCATACTCAGCGATTTCAAGCCATCGCTGTTCATTCCCAAATCGAATAGATTTCTCCCCATTCCACCTTATGCCAGAAATAATATTTTCCTGATACGGATTCGTATCGTTCCATTCAATCACTAGTTCGATAAATTTCTGTCTGGTCATCAAAGGAACAATCTCCAACGTTGTCGAAAATAAAAGCATATACACCCTCTCCTTCTCATACTGTATTTACAATTTTTTTCAGTTAATACTCCGTCGTTATTTCCTCAATGTCATATATTTTCTTAAACCGTGCTTCATCTTCCTGACAGGTAATCTACATCACAACTGCATATTGCCAACGCCAGACATTTTCCGCCATAATTAACCGTATTAATTTTTAGGAAATACAAATTTCTTTTGTTTTATCACTATTATGTCATTGCAGTTTCATAAACGTATTCGCTGCAACTTTTCTCATTCATACTTTCAGCTTTAATCGTCGTATCTTTCGTCAATAACTCTCTTTGTCTTCTTCTCACTTCTTGGAAGAACACCTTCCTCAACCACTTTTACCAGCGGAGTAAATCCAATCACACTCTTAACCTTTTCGGCAAGGTTGCGTGAAAGCTCCAAAAAGTCAACTGTACCGTTTGTCTCAACGTAAATACGCATTGTATCCTTGCCCTCAAGGTGAGATATCCTTATCTGGTATTCACTTGAAACCTCTGGGAATGTATGGAGAATTTCCTCAATCTGACTCGGGAATACATTAACGCCCTTTATCTTCATCATGTCATCTGTCCTTCCCATAATTGTATCAATTCTAGGGAATTTACAGCCACAACCACACTCTCCAGGAATAATGCGTGAAATATCATGTGTACGGTATCTTATAAGTGGTGCGCCTTCTTTTACAAGTGTCGTAATAACGATTTCGCCCCACTCACCGTCTGGAAGCTGTTCACCCGTCTTCGGATCAATTATTTCGATGTATATGTAGTCATCAAAATAATGCATTCCATTATTCTCATCACAGCTAATTCCAATACCCGGTCCATATATCTCTGTTAATCCATATATGTCATAAAGTGAAATTCCAAGTCCTTCAGAAATAGTATTGCGCATCTTATCGCTCCATCTTTCAGAACCGATAACTCCCTTTCTAAGCTTAATCTTGTCCTTTATTCCTCTCTTTTCAATTTCTTCTGAGAGCAATAATGCATATGAAGAAGTAGAGCATAACACTGTCGACTGCATATCCTGCATCATCTGAAGCTGTTTTTCTGTATTTCCCGGTCCCATTGGAATTACCATTGCACCAAGCTTTTCTGCACCATTCTGGAAACCAATTCCTGCGGTCCAAAGTCCATATCCAGGTGTTATCTGTATACGGTCCATATTTGTTATTCCGGCTATTTCATAGCAGCGCCTGAACATTATAGCCCAGTCATCAACATCCTTTGCTGTATATGGAATAATCACCGGTTTTCCCGTTGTACCTGATGAAGAATGGATTCTTACAATCTTGTCCTCCGGAGCAGTCATAAGTCCAAGCGGATATGCTTCCCTTAAGTCAGCTTTCTCTGAAAACGGAAGCTTTACAAAGTCCTCCTTACTATTCACTCCTGCTATTCCATATTCCTTAAGTCTCTTTCCATAAAAATTATCTGCTTCAATAAGAGCCTTTATTCTCCCATTAACTAACTCTAACTGTTTATCATTAATAATCATTTATATAATGCTATCCTTTCATGTTTTTAACATAATCCAATGCTTTGTAATTCATTTCCAAAAATTCTGTTTTAACTCTTTTGGCAACCGCTTCCTTGACATCTTCCTTCGATACAGGTATCTCACCTGTGTCAAGTGCTGCACCAAGTAAAATCATATTTACCGTTTTTGCAGAACCAACCTTTTCAGATGCCTCATTACAGTCTACTATTGTAAGATTTTCAACATGCTTTTTAAGAAATTGAATCATTTCTTCACCACTATAGGCATTGTCAGCTACCATTGCAGTTACCGGCTTTGTGATGCAGGAGTTTACAATCACACTTCCTCCCTTTTTGAGATAAGGTAATACTCTGACAGTCTCTGCCGGCTCAAACCCTATGATAATGTCTGTACTGCCAAGCGGAATCATCGGTGTAAATAAATCATCTCCAAGACGAATGTAACTGAAAACACTTCCACCCTTCTGTGCCATTCCTATTGTCTCAGCACTCATAACTGGCATATCCTTATTCATTGCAGCCTGGGCAATCAATTTAGAAGCAAGAACCGTACCCTGACCACCAACGCCACACAATAAAATGTTTTTATTCATACTAATCTCCTTCTATTTTTTATTAATTGCATCCACCGGACATACCTTTTCACAAAGCATACATCCTGTACATTGTGCTGTATCTATTTTAACTTTTCCATCCTCTGTAATAATTGCCGGACATCCAATTGTTTTAATGCATTTCTTACAGTTAATGCATTTATTCTCCTGAACATATGCCTTTTCCTTTGTCTTGCAAATCGCAATACAAGGTGACTTAAAAATGATTGCCTTTACGCCATCCTGGCAAGACACTCTCTTGACGACATCAATTGCCTTGTCAAGCTCTAAAGGATTTACAGACTCAACAGTAGTAACTCCAATTCCTCTTAATACCTGCTCAATATTTATCTTGTTTGCAATATCCTCATATGCCTTTGGCATTGTTCCATTTGCAAATTCCATCATTCGCACTCCGGTTCCCGGATGCGGCTGATGTCCGGTCATTGCAGTTGTTGAATTGTCAAGTACAATAAGTGTCATATTTGCCTGATTATATAATGCATTAATTACACCTGTAATCGCCGATGCAAAGAAGGTTGAATCTCCTACAAACGCAAAGCATGTTGTATCAGGTTCAAGATGCCCGATACCCTGTGCAATGTTTACGCCGGCTCCCATACAAAGACAGGTATCAACCATGTCAAGCGGCATTGCATTTCCTAATGTATAGCAACCTATATCCCCACAGAAAAGACTCTTCTTTCCCTTCATTGCTTCTTTTACCGCAAAAAATGATGCTCTGTGAGGACATCCTGCACAAAGTACAGGCGGTCTCACTGGCAGCTGTGGCATGTCATCATAGATGTTATCAGCCACATCGCTGCTTTTGTTCTCAGCTCCCAAAAACTCATTTATGTTCTTCTTTACACTGTCACAGGTATTCTCTCCTGCTGTAGCAACATTTCCTGTAAGTTTTCCATATATTTTTGTGTTAAGTTTGTACTTTCCACACACATACACTAGAGATTTTTCAATTACCGGATCGAGTTCCTCTATGCAAAGCACCTCGTCAAGTCCCTCAAGGAATTCAACTGCCTTTTGCTCCGGGAACGGAAATGGAGTTGATACCTTCATTACCCTAGGGCGGTTATCAAGTTCCTTCATCCCATCCATTACGTATGAATAGCTTATTCCGTGAGTAGCAATTCCTTTTTTTGTAATGCTTCCTTTTTCATTTACAATAATATTCTTATCGTAATCAGAGAAAACTCTTGCAATTTCTTCATTACGTTTTTCTATGTGAATATGTGCATTGTAGGATAATTTAGGAAAAATAACCCATCTTTTTGAATCCTTGACAAAGCCTTCTATTTTTCTTGATATGTATTCATCTTTTTCCTTGATTGTAACAGATGCGTATGCATGACAAACTCTTGTTGTTGGTCTGAAAAATACAGGAGTTCCATATTTTTCTGAATACTCAAATGCCTCCTGAATCATTTCGTATGCTTCCTGAACTGATGAAGGGTCAAAGCATGGAACTTTTGAAAACTCTGCAAATTTTCGTGTGTCCTGCTCAGTCTGTGACGAAATCGGTCCCGGGTCATCTGCAACCATTACAACCATTCCACCCTTTACACCTACATATTCAAGGCTCATAAGTGGGTCGGATGCAACGTTTAGACCTACCTGCTTCATTGTCACCATTGTTCTGGCACCTGTATATGCTCCACCTGCTGCTAACTCCATGGCTGCTTTTTCATTAACTGACCATTCAACATATATACTTCCATCATTATTTTTTGCCACAGTCTCAAGCACTTCTGTGGACGGTGTTCCAGGATATCCTGAAACCACATTAACTCCTGCCGCAATAGCACCTAAGGCAATAGCTTCATTTCCCATTAAAAAACTCTTTTTCATCGTAAACTCCATTCATAATTTGTACCTGTTCAGAGCCAAATATATTTATACAGTTAAACGTGATGAATGCTTGCATTCGTAAACGTTTAGCTGTATAAATATATTTGGCGGATACGCCAACCTCGAAAATGCAGTTTTCGAGGTTGGTTCTGAACCTTAATATTACTTGCAATTTAAGCAATTGTACCACACCATGCTTCATTTCTCAATTATTCCATTAAAAATTAGTATTGTTCAATTTATTTATCACCTTGGAGCCTGATTTCAAACTCAGCGGAATAGTCTCCTACATATATGGTATAAATACCTTCCTCCAATCTGCCGGACAGAATACTCTCTTCATTTGAAGATGCAGCACTAACCTCTATGGAATATTCACTGCTCTCATTATACAGTATTTCTCCATCGCTGTTTCGTACAAGTTTCACAGAATTACTTACTTCCACGTCATTTTCTGTACCATTTAATATACGAAAATGGATTCTGTCCTTACTATATTCATAGACCTCTACCTCCACCAGTCCATTGTGAGGCTCATTTTTACCCACCATTTCCTCATCTGTTTTCTCCTCTGTAACAAGTCCCGACTCCAGGGTTCCTCTTTCCCTGTATTGTTCTATCACCTTATCAATCTCAGCCAGCTTATCCCCATAAGACTTTGGATATACCTGTGATGAAAATGATACTCTGGTACCATCCTCAAATTTAAATGAATAGCTGTAACTTGGCCCATCGGCCACAAACATATCGGTGAATTTCCTACCATTCCATTTCTGCATATTATATTTTGTGAACACACTCTCTATATCCGCCAAAACTGATTTATCCAGCTTGTATTCAACGACATCATAGTCATCATACCACCATTCTTTATCCGAATATGTCAGAATAACTTCGTCATTAATAATACTTATCTCTGTGAAATTACCGCCTCCACTCATACCACCGCTGCTTGAATATACGTATGATACAAGTTCCTTATTCTTCACATTGGGCACTTTTCTGCAACCAAAAAGCATAAACATCAATAATCCTCCAATAACAATAAATATTATTCTCTTATCCATTATGATTACTTCCTTTCATAACTTCATATTTGATTGTTACGTTTTATTCTGATCTTACAAAAGTACAATTTTCTCCCCTCTGCTCAACATAGTCATTCCAGTAGATTATTCCATCTTCACCCTTACTTATTACGCCTTCTCCATCTGTATAAATGACATTCTCTGTTTTATCACCATCATCCGTATATGATTCATATATCTTACTTCCATAATAGTGAATACCACCATCTTTTTCGTCATACTGACCATATAATGACCAATGTACATTAGCCTGACTACTGTCTGCCCAATTAATGTCTATTTCGAAATTCACTCCATCAGCCGAACTGATTTCCATATAACAACGGCCACTATATGTGTCTTGCCATGTCCCGGCATACTCGGATGTGTGGTCAATAATAACTAACCGTCCGTCTGAATCCTTTGTGATACATTCATATCCCTCTCCGTTACACCACTTCTTATATTCCTCTTTGAAATACTGCTGATACGCATCTCCTTCTAAATTAGGCGGATCACTATAGGAGCAAACCAGTGATATAAACTCATCCAAGAATTCGTACTCATTATCCACAACCTTATTATCTGAATTATTATTTATCGTGGTTTTCACATCACCTGACTTTTTGTCAGTGGCATTATCCATTTCGCAAGCACCTAGGGCCACTGCCATAGCGGTTACCATGATAATGGCAATTAATTTTTTCTTCATTTTCTTAACCTCACTATTTAAATTCTCTTTGTGTTCTCACGATGATAGCTGTCGCTAAATGGTCACCTGTGTAAACACGATGACCACTTCTCTCGATGCCAAAACAAAAAACGCACCAGACAGTCCTGCTGGCTACAAGTCAATGCATTAACCTTGCAAACCTTATACCAGTGTGTTATGGCAATGGATGTCCTGCTGCTAAATACAGCTGATACCATTCTTCCCTGCTTATTTCAAAAGAGCATGCCTGTACGATCTCCCTTAACCGTTCCTCACTTGTCGTACCTGAAATCACCTGCATTTTTGCCGGATGACGAAGTATCCACGCCGTGGCAATTGTAGTCGTACTTACTTGATATTTTTCCGCTAATTTCTGAAGTACCATATTTAAGTCAGAATACTCTTCCGAGCCCAAGAAACATCCCTTCCAGTTTGGCATCTGAAATGGTGACCATGCCTGAATGGTAATATTATGTAAACGACAATAGTCAAGCACACTTCCATCTCTATCTGCAGCCCCAGGAGTTTCCATATTTACCTCCATACCATTTGCCACCATATTAGAAACAGGGATACTAAATTGCAACTGATTAATTATCAATGGTTGCTCTACATATTTTTGCAACAGTTCAATTTGCATAGGTTTATGATTGGATACTCCGAAATTGCGAACCTTACCAGTCTGTTCTAAAATCCTGAAAGCCTCTGCAACCTCCTCCGGTTCTACAAGGGCGTCCGGCCTGTGCAATAACAGAGTGTCAAGATATTCAATCTGAAGTCTTTGCAAAATCTGATCAACAGAATCCAGTATATGCTCTTTAGAAAGGTCATAATATCCCTGCCTGATTCCGCATTTTGACTGGATTATCATATCCTCCCTGCGTAACGAAGCATCGTCTTTCATTGCTTTTCCAAATATTTTTTCACACTCTCCATTACCATAAATATCTGCATGATCAAAGTAATTTGCCCCAAGCTCCATAGACGCATGTATAAAATGATTCATCTGCTTACTATCAAAATCAGCAAATCTCATACAACCTACTATAATTGCAGGTGTTTCCTTTTTCTGTTTTCCTATGTCATTATTTTTCATAAAACGTCTCCTTATTATGACTAAAATTACGATTAGATAGTCTTTTTCATAAGTCTACCGCGTGAGTAATTTTACCACATATCCTTCCTCATATATTTCTCTATGTACTCCCGGAACCCATCCTCTAAAATATGGAATGCACAGCTATTGTCGGTTAAAATCTGCTTGCGGTTTGTTGTAACCATCTCATATATTTTATTAGCCTTCTTCTGAATTCGCTCTGCATTGTTCATACAAAACTGATATTCTTTATTTAACAATAGTCTGTATTTCTCATCTGCAACATCTTTGATCACCAGTTTTTTAATACATTCATCCGAAACCGGAACCATATAATTAAATTGCAAAGAGCCTTTCACTTCTTTTTCGTCTCCCGGAACACGAATCAAAATATTCGCTTCCTGCTTCTTATCAAAAGAGGATACAGACACATAATAATTCATCCCATTTACTTGCATAACAGCACCAAATGAAAACTTATTACGGTCTGTATACCGGATATTGGGTACTTTTGTAACTCCTCTTTTTTCCTTTTCGTATCTTTGGAGAAATTTATTATACTCCTCATTTATGCGGTAAAATCCATTTGTATCCTCCGTAGTATAACAAAACAGGGAGATAAGAAGCTTATCTCCCTGAAAATTAACGATTCGCATTTTAAGCTGCGAAGCACTTAAATTAAAGGTTCACATTCAAAGTAGTGAAGCACTTAAATTAAAGGTTTGCACTCAAAGTAGCAACGCACTTAAATCGAGCAAATTCCTTCACTCACTTATATTATATGCAATTCTGTCATAAAAATCAATAAAATTTCATAAAGCTACGTTCAGCCTCATTTTCTTTAATATCTAAATCAAAATCTATTCTGGCTTATCCACTTCCGTAAAGAAGTATTCCAATGTATCCACAAAAATATTTGCATCAAACAATTCGTTTATCTGTTCCCTGTTCATCCAAACATCCATAATATCATTAAAGATTTTTCCCTCAATGATTTTTTGTGTCTTTGTAAAAAGTACTTGTCCATTTTCCGGCATCAAAGGATGTGTTGGTCTGTTTGCAGAACGCTGCGAAATAAGGTACTGTCCCTTAGATTCACGAATCCACATATGCACCACTAGATGGTATCCGTCTATCGGTAACTGTTCTCCTCTGACATGGTCTTTCCCCAGAAGTTCTCGGTTTTCATTATACAAATCCCATATACATACAAAAATTCCAGCTATCTTCATTTGTAGTTCTTATGATTTTATTTTGCATCCTTAATCAAAATTTACCAATCCTACAAATCAAATCTCGCATCAATATATTCAAAATAAGGCTTCTTATTGACTTCTTCCTTATGTTCTAAATACCATTCTAACGAATCCTTTAATCCATCTTCCAAAGACATAGTCTCTGGATATATTTTACATTGGCAAGTTACATCCAAGTAGTACTCATAATTGTAAAAACTGAAATAATTTCTCTGTTCGATGTCCTCATAAACATTCACAAATTCTGGGATTTTTCCTAAACACTCATAGCATTTTTTCACCCACTCTTTAATAGACACTGTTTCAACATTACCAACATTAAAAATATGCTCTTCAGGATTTTTCTCAATTATTACCTTCATCAACCCACACAAGTCTTCTACATGGAAAAATTGTAGCTTCATATCTCCTTCTTTAGGCAGGTAAAATTTTCTATCTGCCAAGGCACAGTCAAATACAAATGCCTCTCTGTAAACATTATTCATAGGTCCATATAAATATGGCGGTCTTAATATATAGGCATCCTTCACTCTTTCAAGCAATGCTTTTTCTGCTGCTATTTTATCCGTTCCATATGCACCCCAAAACTTATTTACATTTTTCTCTGACTCTTCTAAAAATGGCTGGACGCCATATTCTGGATAAACTGCACTTGTACTAATCATAATATACTGACCAAATGACTCTAATCCATTTAATCCATCAAGCAAGTCTACAATATCTGTGGCATTATATGCCGTTATGTCGGCTACAACATCAAAGTATTTATCCTTCAATATTGCTCCAAGATTATGTCTGTCACCTTGAATAAGTTTTACTCCCTTAACCTGTGGTTTGGTATTTCTATTAAGCACATAAACCTCATACCCTGCCTTAACAAAGTATTCTGCCACATATTTACTTACAAAAGTTGTTCCACCAGTAACTAGTATTGTTTGCATGATTAGCTCCTTCCGCTATACATTTACATGATCATATCTACAAATCACTTTTTGTTTATCTATTTTTTCAGATGAATTTTGAAATACCGGAATCATTTTTGTTCTTTATTTAGCAAATTAGCCTCAACATCATTTCCGTATCCAGTTAATGTGAATTGAAAATTATTCTGAAGAAGAATACAATGCCAGCTTATGGCATATCAATGAAAACATTGAAGAAATCAAGCAACATCTGCTTGATGATAGTATGGTAGTGAAGAAGGTAACCGACAGGCTTACTGTGAAAGTTTCCCCAAATTGAGCGAAACTTCTTGAAATCTCAAACATAACATGATAATATTTAAGTAAACAGAAGGCACCTACTCCAAAGGTGGATGCTCCGAGTTTAGATTAATGAATGTCCTTACGGACACCGCCTATCCTGTTGGCAGACAGGATAGGCATTTTTATTTTCGCCTGCTCTTCCTCGAAGAGCTTTTCTCTTTATCGAGAAAGGCAAGCAACGCTACAATTAAGCTACCAAAGGACATCAGCAAAGCTAATATCCCAATGAAAATTGTAATAATCTCATAAGCTGTCATCGGCGCAATAACTATTGATGAAACTCAAGATAGTCCTTTTTATAATTTTCATAACTCTCAACAACATAATTCATATAAATGCCTCCAATCTGATTTATATCATTTTTTATTCTTTTATTCGGTTGTTGAGGCTAAACTTTTTTGCCCTACAGGCTAATTTGCTTTGCCCTTTAACATAGTATTTCTGACCTTGTAAACCTATTATAAATGGATAACAGCAAGATTACAAGAACACTCAACCGCTAATTAAGCTTCTGGCTGATATAGCTTTCAATATTATCCAAATGAGCTCTTAATACGTCAATCTTACCACGTAGCACAGACAGCTCTTCCTCATTCAATTTCTCTACAATACGAATATCAATATTCTCTACAGAGATGATACTCTTATCCAGCATCAATGCTGGTTTATTTCTTGTTTCAGTACGTTTTACCTTAGTAACCACCCTATCCATAGAATGGCTCAACTGTTCCTTAATCTGCTCGTTCTGACGAATGTTTTCCTGAATAGTTTTTGTATCAGTCACCTTTTCAGGGATGATTTCCTCTACCTGTTTTGCCAATGCAATCTGTTCCTCAATAAAGTCATCTACATATTCCGTTTCCACAACCGACTTAATCTGACGAACAAACTTTGTCATATCGTTTTCAGGCTTCATAAGCATATTATTGAATATACTTATCTTCATCTTTTGCCGTGTTTCATCATCAAGACACTTTCTTAAAATGGCTGCAAGCTCAATCAAAGGACCTTCTAATTCCAAATCTCTAGCGATATAGAATTGCTTTGGAGCATTTATATATTCCAAGAATTCTACCATATACCCTGCCAATTCAATACGTTTCTTTACTTCATGTTCCTGCTCATTTGTACTCTTTGCATACTCAGCAATTGTAAGTAACTTTCTTTCAACAACATCATTATAAACACCTACCAACCTATCAATAGGGTTATAATCCACCTTACCTTCTTCGCCATGCTGAATCATAAGTTCCAACATTTTGATTTCTTTCTTATTGTCGTTAATATTCTTATCTAAAATTACTGCTTCAAACCAGCCAAAATGCTCATCTTTTGCAGATAACATACGCAGGCATGTAAACCTTCTGTTGTGCATCATAAAACATGATATTTTGAACTTCCTTTAAAATTGTTGTCTCGTTGATATAATGAAGTACCTTTTTCTTTCCTACTCTAATGATATTACTATCCTTTTTATAGTCTGAACCACTTGCAGATATACTTGCATAAGTTTCTTCTGGGATACCATTATCAAACTTTATCTCGCCAACTACCACCTTACGTATTAATTCCATCAGTTCTGCCGCAGAAGTCTTCCCCAAATTCCTAATTTCCAACATTTCTTCTGTCGAAAGGCTTATCTCTTTTCTATATGCTATTTAACTGGAGATTAATCTTGCTTTTGCAATCCCCAAAACATTGAATTGAACCTTGTGATATAAATTATAAATTCTTATGTGCAAAATTACAAGAATAATTCCTTTAATGTTAACGGCAACAAGCTCGTACAGCGAATATTAAGTAATTGGCAGTTTGACTTGCCTATTTTCCTGATAGCACTGCTCCCCAAGCCTCGACGTAGCCACCGCTACGCCTACGTTTGTGAAGCAGCGCTCTCAGAGAAATATTCTGCGTCAAACTATCCAAAACTTAATTTTCGCTGTACTAGTTTCACATGCTTTCACTTTCTATAAATCCCTTATAAATAACTACTATAAAAATGCAGCCATATATAACGGCAACGTTAATATACCTTCTTCACTTTCACCGATATTACTATCAGCAAACTTGCAAGCAAATGTAATTTCAGAATATTTCTTCATAATTGCTTTCAGTGAATTAGCCCTGGTATTCCCACTCTTTACTTCAATCGGAATCACCCTACCATCCTTTTGAATGATACAATCTATCTCTCTTTTTGTTGTCTCATTCTTATAGAAATACAAAGAATAACCTTTCTTATAAAGTGCATCCGCTATAGCACATTCAAAAATACCTCCCTTTGTATTTCCTTCTAAGGTGTTCTCCACAATGTGCTGTTTCATGGAAAAATCTCTCATTGCCATAAGCATAGACAAATCTGTAGTATATGCTCGAAAGAAATCATCCCTCGCATAATCCTCTAAATCGTACTTCACATCAGTTACAAGCTTTGATAAATGTATCATATCCGCACGAAGCAGCCACTCTATGCTGGAATAATATTTCTGTGCCCTGCCTCCATGCTCTACTTCTTTATACTGAAATTTATGATTTTCCTTCTCCAACAACTGCTTTGCCAAAGAAAGATAACATTTCTCTGCCTTTACCTTTTCCTCTGCAACAGCATAATGAGCAATATCATACTTATAACCCTGCAAAAGACTTTTCTGAAGTCTGTCAACTTCGCGAAAATCTTTGGTATCTATATACCTTTGCACGACTTCCGGCATGCCACCTATAGCAATATATAGTCTATAATATTTCATCATCTGAGTATGAATTGCTTCTGGTATTACAGCCTTTTTCTCCAGATACTCCCTTACAGTAGCAATCATCTCTTCTGAAATTCCCATTGCCCACAAAAATTCCTCAAAATCCAGTCCATGCATTCTCTGATAATCTACATATCCAACTGGGTACGAAGAAGCTCTCTTATAATCAATTCCAAGAAGAGAACCCGATGCAATTACATCATAACGATTGTCTAAAGCCCAAAACTTAAGTGATGTAATTGCCTCTTCACACTCCTGTATTTCATCAAAAAAGAGTATAGTCTTTCCTGGAATAATCTTCTTGTCAGGAAAACGAAAACGAAGTGCCATAACCATATTTTCTACTGTAAGATCGCCCGAGAAAACATCTATGGCAGAAGGCATTTCTTTGAAGTTAATTTCAACGATCTCCTCATAATGTTCCTGTGCAAATTTTTCAATAATATATGTTTTTCCAGTCTGTCTGGCACCTTGTACCACAAGACATTTCTTAGTCTTTGTTCTCACCCAATTTTCAATTAATGCGGTCGCTTTTCTTTTTAACATTTTTTACCTCTTTCAATATAATATATTTATAATTATTGTTTTTAAACAACATTTTAGAAAACAATAATCGTGTTTCATCAACATTTTAGAAT
>JBNRML010000112.1:0-3700 GCA_050309585.1 Lachnospiraceae bacterium | reverse complement strand
CAAGCATATTTTTACGGTTAAACGTGATGAATGCTTTCATTCGTGAACGTTTAGCTGTAAAAATATATTTGGCGGATACGCCACACCGAGAAAACGACAGTTTTCGAGGTTGGCTCTGAACAGATACTATTATTTCAACTAACTTTCCTTGTGTACCTCCAATTCAGCAAGCATCTCTATTTATTTTCTTCATTTACATTTTGAACAATGTCCCCCACATCCGGGGGCAGAACATCCAATGCATCTCTTTCCTGCTCTTTTTTCCTTAATAATAATCCAGGCTGCCATACCAACGAGAAGCATAATAACAAAAACAATAGCACTGTTTCCAATATTCCCGGTCTCTATAATCCTTCCAATCTGATATACAAACAAGGAAACAATGTATCCCATACAGAACTGAAGCGTTATGCCGCCCAATAGCCATTTCTTACTCTTTAATTCCGAATTCATTGCGCCAATCGCTGCAAAGCAGGGTGGCGTAAAAAGATTAAACATCAGAAAACTGAGGGCAGCTACCTTTGTAATGCCCATTGTAGTTGCAACTACATTGCCATTTCCCACTAAAGTAAGTTCGTCTGTATCAATGAAGGCCCCAAGACCATAGCATACCGCCAGGGTTCCCACCACATTTTCCTTTGCAATAAAACCTGTTATGCTGGCCGCTGCCAATTGCCAGGCTGCAACACCTACAATAGGTACCAGCATATATGCAAAGGGTTGTGCTACCGATGACAGAATGGAAGTATTCTCCATTCCCTCACCTACTGGCTGCAAATGCCAGTTAAAGGATTGCATTATTTGCATAACTGTATTACAAAGAAGGATTATTGTCCCTGCCTTAACGATATATTCCCTGCCCCTGTCAAACATGGACAATACACATCTTTTTATGCTCGGCAGTCTATATTCAGGAAGTTCTATTATGAAGTAGGATTTTCTACCTCTGTATCCTGTAAGTATATTGATAACAAATGCCCCTGCTAATATCATAAGTATACCTACAAAGTACATAAGAATACCTATCCACGGAGCCTCTGGAAAAAATGCACCCACAAACAAGGCAATAATAGGCAGCTTTGCACCGCACGGCATAAAAGGAGCCAGCATTGCCGTTGCCCTTCTTTCCCTCTCATTATGAATGGTTCTGCATGCCTTAATTCCCGGAATGGCACAACCTGTTCCGATAATCATTGGAATAACTGATTTTCCAGAAAGTCCGACTCTTTTAAATAGTGGGTCAAGTACAACTGTGGCCCTTGCCATATATCCGCAGTCCTCTAAAAGGGCAATTAAAAAGTACATAATCATAACAAGAGGGAGGAACCCCAAAACTGCTCCTACACCACCTATTATTCCATCCAGAAGCAATGATTGCAAAAATGGACTGGTTCCCTCCATCCCTTTAGAAATGCCACCCTGTAACTTTTCAATTTCCACTGTCAGCAACTCAGAAACCCATGTGCCCAGTGTTGTCTGGGAAATAAAAAAACCAAAAACATTATTACTGCAAATATAGGTATTCCAAACCATGGCACCGTTAAAATCCTGTCAATTCTGTCAATGTGTTTTTTTCTGCACTTATCACCAGTTTCTTTGCCTGGTTCCCTCTCTTTGACTACTTTTGCAACAATCTCCTTTACAAACTCAAAACGTCTCCTATCAGCCAACTCAGCCTCTCCCCTGTTATTTATTTCCAGTTTATTTTCATTGTATGGCGACTTCTGTTCCTTTCCTTTGCAGCTTACTGCCTCTGAAATCATTGATTTCAGACCATTATTTGACACCTTCGCTGAAATAGTTTTAACAACAGGACATTTTAATTTTTCCTCAAGTTCTTTCTCATCAATGTCTATCTCCATTTTCTCACATAAATCCCACTTATTCAAAGCTACTACCACCGGAATTCCCAATTCCAAAAGCTGCGTGGTAAAAAACAAACCTCTGCTTAAATTCGTAGAGTCCAGTATATTAATTATCACATCCGGATTTTCATTTTTAACATATTCACTGGTAACAACCTCCTCAGATGTAAATGGTGACATGGAATATGTACCAGGCAAATCCACTGCAATCAATTTCTCCCCGCCAGCTTCGCAATATACATCCCTTATGCAAAATTCACTTTTTTCTACTGTAACTCCCGCCCAGTTACCAACCTTTTCCTTTCTTCCCGTAAGTAAGTTATACATAGTGGTCTTTCCACTATTAGGGTTTCCTGTCAATGCAATTTTCATTTTTCACACTAATCCTCCATGTCGGAGCAAATTTATTTGTTAAGACACGCGTCGAGAAATCAGGTTTATCCTGTTTCTCGACTGCGATAGCTCGAATTGAGGCTCCGTCTCAATTCGTAGTATGAAAAAAGAGCTCTTTCAGAGTCTTTTTTCATACTACACCTCCTATAAAGCTATAAAGCATTTTATGTTATTTATAAATATAACTATAACCTATTTAGGTAATATATTTAATAAATGCTTAAAATACTCTGGTAAAGGAGCTTCAAATTCCATATACTCCTTCGTTGTTGGATGAATAAATCCAAGAGTCCTTGCATGTAATGTCTGACCGGTAAGCTTATAAGGACAATGTGATGGGCCATATACAGTGTCTCCCAGTAAAGGGTAACCTATACTCGCCATATGAACTCTAATCTGATGTGTTCTTCCTGTTTCCAACTGACACTCAATATGTGTAAAATTCTTAAATCTCTCCAGTACCTTATAATGGGTTATTGCATCTTTTCCGTTGTTTACATTAGCTTCCATTTTTAAACGGTTATTAGGATGTCGTCCAATTTTTGCATTAACCGTACCCGAATCATTTTTTATTACATTATGAACAATTGCTTCATATCTTCTCGTAATACTATGCTCCTTAAGCTGCTCAGCCAGAAAATTATGAGCATAGTCATTTTTACAAATTACTATTGCACCAGTTGTGTCCATATCTATTCTGTGAACAATTCCTGGTCGCATAACTCCATTTATTCCCGATAACTGGTCCTTACAGTGAAACATTAATGCATTTACTAATGTACCGGAGTAATGGCCATGAGCCGGATGAACAACCATCTGTTTAGGCTTATTAATAACAATCACATCTGAATCTTCATACAAAATATCTAAAGGAATCTCCTCTTCCTGTATTTCCAATTCGCTCACCTCAGGGATTGTAACCTCAACTCTGTCATTCATGTTTACTTTATAATTTGACTTAACATTTTTATCGTTAACCTTAACATACTTATCATTAATTAGCTTTTGAATATACGTCCTGGATATATCAGGATACTTTTCCGAAATATATTTATCAATTCTATTTCCAGCATCATCTAAACTGACAATAAGAAATTCATTTTTTTCTTTGCACATAAAACCACTTCCAAAAAAAATATATTTCCCTAATAATACTATTTATTAAAAACCTCACTAAATTCTTCATCTGACACAAAAAACATAATCAGAACAAAAATAACAAAAGCCCCTAATGTCACATAAATATCCGCAATATTAAACGTTGGGAATTTAATAAAATCAAACTTTATAAAATCTATAACAAATCCAAATCTAATTCTATCTATAAAATTCCCAATTGCACCTGCAAGAATAAAAATACACACTGTTTCAATTACCAAATAATGTTTAAGGCTATTAATATCTCTTTTTAGTGCTCTTTCAATTTTATAAACAAAATAAAT
>JBNRML010000111.1:0-4543 GCA_050309585.1 Lachnospiraceae bacterium | reverse complement strand
TTTCTCTGCCTGAAACCACAGAGCTACCAGATTTATGCAACATCTAGGGGGAAAGCTTAAGCAAATCGAAGTGAAATTCTGCGAAAAACGAAGATAAGTGAAGAAAACGAGAGTATATTAAGGGAGGCTCATACTCCCTCAGCTGCTTACGATACTTCTCCAGCTTTTCATTATGCAGTACTGTTTTTTCTTCAGCTTCAGTAATATTCAGATAATTGTTAAAGTACTCAAATACATAATCAACACAAATTTTCATGTTTTGAGTACGTACATCAAGGTCAAACTCATTGAGCTTATCTTCTTTTTTCCTTCGAGCAATGTATTCTTCAATAGTAAGCATACGAACACCTCAATTTTTCTCTTTAACGGTTAGTCGACCGCAGTTTCCTTCACCGAAGATAGCAGTTTTTTCTCGTTCTCAAGAGCACTTTTTACTAAAGATTTGGTAGCATTTCTTAAGCTTGCCTCGTAATCATCTTGTGAAAGTTTTACAGCTTTATAGTAAAGTCTTTTATAACGATATTCGTCTACCTTCTTTTTTGAGGCTTCAATCAATGCATTAGTCCTCTTCGTTAATTCATCTGTAAGATTCCATCCACCCAGTTCAAAATGGATAATTAACTTATCTTCATACTTCTCAAACCAGTAATAGTAAACCCAATTTGTACCCCATGAACTATCTGTCGTATCTAATGCCGGAAGATACTCATCCATTGATGCTGTGAAGAACTGCCACTTATTCTCATCCTTAAAAATAATCTGTCCATTATCATTAAGTTCTCTAAGTGTCTCACAAATAATTTCACGCTCGATAGAGTTATCAATGTTAACATTTTCAAAAATTAACCGTAGGGCTGTTCTATGCTTGTTGTAAATTTCATTACAAATTCTAACTAACTTTTCATCTTTTTCTTTCATAATGTTCTTCCTCACTATATCAATATAGTTGTGTATCACCAGCACAACCTCATCACGAAGGTTCATTCCTTTTATAGAGCTCTCCAATGAATCGATTATTTCTCCATATGAGAATGCTATCCAATTATCCGGATCACTTGCTTCTCTGCCATAAGGAGTAAGAAATACATACAAAATCTGATTGCAGTCTTTGTACTCTGTCTTACTTTTCTCTAAGTAATCATTTAACTGATGAGAGGACTCTCCCGACCATATCTTGTTCTCGATAATAACTGCTGTCTTTTCTTCGCGAGAGGCGAGAACAATATCCATGTGATTGGATTCTCTATAAACTTGATAAGAATAGAAATCCTGCAGTAGCAAATCAAATGCACTGTATTTATTCTGGTCACACTTACTAACAACCTTGGTAATGAAAGATTTAATAAAAGAATCTCCCAAACCATGGTTCTCATTTGGATCAAAAATCCATGCCAGAATATTACTATGGCGGATTTCGATATTAGTAATTCTTAATACATCAAACAGATTAAAATCGTCAGTCCAGTCATTTAATTGTTTCAGGCAATCAATGTCTAACAAGAAATCCTTCAAAACCTGTTCCTCATTGTTTGTCATTTTTGTTCCTCCAAATATGTATCTTTTGCCCTCTGAAGGAATAGCGCTGCATCGCTTGGTCTTAGATCCCAATATTTAGAAAGCACCTCTTTGATTTTATCTTCTTTTACCTTTGCCTCCAGCAAAGCTGCTGCAGCCTTAACTATACATTCTTCTTGGGCAATAGCCACTTCTTCATCAATCATTTCCTGTCTTACTGTGCGATTATGAGCCTGAAATTTTTCTAAAAAATTAGCCATTATCTCTTCTCCTATATTTTCGTTTGTTTTTTCTTTCCGTAGTTCTTAGGGAAGTAATCCTTCCCAAGCAGCCAAACATACTGGTCGATTTGCTTCAGGTTATATTTATCCAAGCTATAGAAGGCACGAAAATCAATAAGTATACCTTTGAATTTAACATAGTCCTTCAAATCGGCATCTTGGAAATCAGAGAAGCTGTCGCGATTTCTAAAAAAGCGAAGCACCTCATCAACGTAGCTATCATAAATCGGATAATCGAGTGGATTGTGATGACTACAATACTTTGAGGCAAAAGAGTAAAAATTCTTCTCTGTATCACCAATAGTTACATACTGGATATCTCTAACCAGGGTAACATCACCCGCCTTAAGTCTCACATCAATATCCAGATCGCATATATGCTTAGCCACCGGATAGATTGAGAAAATGTTAGTGCTATAAAAGTCGTTAAGTGTAGATGCCTTCAAAAGAATATCGATAACGTCAGTATTCTTCGGGCATAGCTCAAAGAACAGTTTATTAAGTGCATCCTCCTGCAGGTGGTAGTTCTCAAGCTCACTCCACTTTGCGAGATAGAATTCAACCTGCTCGGGTGATGGAACAGGAACATCAACGTCCATTTTCTTCTTACGAGTAAATGTAGGATGCGCTGTCTTATCCTGTCTTAGCGTAGCTGGCGCAGCAGTTCCATCAGAAACTAAGAATAAACGAAACCTTCTTAAATGAGACAAGTAACTATTAACATTTGATTTAGCGTTACCGGTCGAGTTTTCAGAGAGAGCCTTTATTAGTTCATTCTTTGCCGCATTCTCAAAATCAGTAGAGGTCACTGCATTCCAGAATAGATCTTTGCTCCCATTCCTCCAAAGGTAAAAGGTATCCGCATAAGCAGTATTGACTGTTAATTTTGAAATGTTCTGGCTATGCAGGAAGTTCCTGTATAAAGCACGTAGCTCCTCATACGATAGAGCTTTCATCTTGTCTATATCCAACTTTAATCCTCCTTTACTCAATATTGTTTAATCGTTCAAGCCACTTCAATATACAGCCACTCTTAAAGAAATCTAATAATGCACCATCGCAAAAACGCTCAGCTCTTACTGCACCCATAATCAGTGCAAGAACACACTGTGCGTTCAAGTTTGAAACATCAGCATTTTCCATAGTTTCTGAATCCCATTCAAGTCCGTTATCATTTAGAATATCTCCATAACGGGTAAGCTCCATATCTTTATTGCTTTCTTCAAAGGCATAAACATCATCGATAAAGTTATGTACCATTTCGGAATAATCTACAAAAGGCATCTGTATCGGATGTTCCGGTGTTCCATCGTTTTCTTTATCAACAACCCATTTGCCAATACTATCTGCCTGGATCATGGGAATGTATTTCACCAAAATATCAAATCTACTCATCCTCGTCCTCCTCAGTTTCATCAATGCCAAATAACATCTGGAATGTGTGTTGTAAAATAAAAGTACAGCAAGTTGCCACATAAAAATGCAGCAGTTTGCAAAACAACTTTGAGAATATTTTACAGCACATATCACATCAATGCAATCTTCACTGCCGCTGATTTCTATCATCACTGGCAGGTACACTTAACAGTTCATAATTATGATAGAAAAATAAAAAACCATTGCCAACACCCTGACAAAATAGTACCCTTTAGTTGCTAACGCTAAGGAGGTACGGAAAGGATGCTAACAATGGCTAATATTAAGTATATCAAGGATTTATCGGATAAGAAAGGCTTATCCTTACGAGAAATTTCAAGAGTAACCGGTTTTAACTTCAGAACCGTTCAAAAATATGTGGATAAGAATGATTGATCCGAACCATTAACCAGGAAAAAGAACAGCAAAAGCGTACTTGATACATATGTGAGAACTATTGATGAATGGCTGGAAGCTGATTTAAAGGCACCAAGGAAGCAAAGACATACAGCCAAAAGAGTATATGCCCGGCTTAAAAAGATGTACAATAACGATTTTACTGTATCTTATCGAACTGTCGCCAGATATGTAGCAGAGAAGAAACAGAAGCTCTATGGAAGTCATGAAGGGTATATCCCACTCCATCATCCAGCCGGGGAGGCACAATTAGACTTTGGAATGGCAGAATTTGTGGAAAACGGCATCCGATATGAAGGCTGCTATGTGGCCATGTCCTTTCCATACAGTAACGGCGGATACATACAGGCTTACAAGGGAACCAACATTGAATGCCTGCTCCAGGGGATGCAAGACATATTCAACCACATGGGACAAGTCCCAACATGCATATGGTTTGATAATGACAAGACCATTGTGAAGAAGATCTTGGCTAACGGAGAACGGGAAGTTACGGATTCATTTAACAGGTTTCGAATGCATTATGGCTTTGAGAGTAACTTCTGTAATCCCGACAGTGGTCATGAAAAGGGGCATGTGGAAAACAAGGTAGGCTATTCGAGACGGAACATGCTTGTTCCGGTACCGGAATTCAAAGACCTTCGAGAGTTCAATGAGAGCCTGCTGACCGAATGTGATGAAGACATGCAGCGGGAGCACTACTCAAAAGACGTGCTCATTGCAACTCTGTTTGAACAAGACAGAAAGGCAATGAAACCTTTACCCAGGGCTGAGTATGAAATCTAAAGCCTTGAGAAAGTGAAGTCTGATAAATATGGGAAAGTGAACTTTGACAACAGAAAATACTCTGTCAGTCCTGAACATGCTCAGCGAGAGCTTTTTGTGAAAACCAATGCCTTCACCGTCTGGATTCT
>JBNRML010000110.1:0-22022 GCA_050309585.1 Lachnospiraceae bacterium | reverse complement strand
CGAGAAACAGGATAACCTGATTTCTCGACGCGTGTCTACGCAAATAAATTTGCTCCGACATGGAGGATTAATATGTTAATAAAAGCGTTTTTAGTAGGTGGATTAATATGTGCGATTGTTCAGATTTTTATTGACAAAACAAGTTTGACCCCGGGAAGAATTATGGTGGGACTGGTGGTTTTGGGAACAATACTTGGAGCATTTAACCTGTATCAGCCATTAATTGATTTTGCAGGTGCAGGCGCCAGTGTTCCGTTGATTGGATTTGGAAATACCCTGATTAAGGGGGTAAAGGAAGCTGTGGACCAAAATGGATTTTTGGGAATTTTCATGGGAGGATTTGAGTCTAGTGCAGTTGGCATTTCAGGAGCTTTGATTGCAGGCTTTATTGCTTCCGTGTTATTTAAATCAAAGATGCAGGGCTAGCTATTTGTATACGCAGAAATGAAATATTTACTTTTTAGTGAATAAATAATAATAATGTGTTATAATTCCTTTGACAGATTCATATTGGGAGGAATAGTATGAAAAAAGACTCTGAAAGAGCTCTTTTTTCACACAATGAATTGAGTCGGAGCCTCAATTCGAGATATCGCAGTCGAGAAACAGGATAAAACTGATTTCTCGGCGCGTGTCTACGCAAATAAATTTGCTCCGACATGGAGGAATATTATGAATTACGGTTTTGTAAAAGTTGCTGCTGCGACCCCGACAATCAGGGTTGCGGATGTTGAGTATAATAAAGAATGTATATGTGAAGAAATAGAGAAAATGTCAAGGGAAGGGGTGAAGCTTTTAGTTTTTCCTGAGCTTTGCCTTACAGGATATACCTGTAGTGATTTATTCTGGCAGTCATATATGCTTAAAGAGGTTGAAAAAAGAACTTTGGAAATTGTGGAGTTCAGTAAGCATTATGATATGTTGATTGTAATTGGAATTCCATATGAGGTTAATCACAAGCTGTATAATGTTGCAGCATTTATTTCAGATGGTAAGCTTTTGGGAATGGTACCAAAAAAGAATTTGCCAAATTACAGTGAATTTTATGAACAGAGACATTTTACAGAGGGTTTTGAAAAAGTAATAAATGTTAATTTCGGAGAAAACCTCAGTAAGGAAGAAGAAAATGTTGAGAAATTAGTTGTACCCATGGGAACAAAATTAATGTTTAAATGCAAAAATTGTCATGATTTTGTAGTGGCGGCAGAGATATGTGAGGATTTGTGGGTACCAAATCCACCGGCTATAGAGCATGCTATGGCAGGGGCAACAGTTATTGTGAATTTATCTGCCAGTGATGAAATTACAGGTAAGGCAGCTTACAGACGTGAGCTTGTTAAGGGACAGTCAGCAAGGTTAATATGTGGTTATGTGTATGCAGATGCCGGTGAAGGAGAATCAACTACTGATTTGGTATTTTCAGGACATAACATTATTGCTGAAAATGGCAGGATAATAAAAGAATCAAAACGTTTCGTAAATGAGATAGCCATATGTGAAATGGATTTAGACAGAATTAAAAACGAGAGAAGAAAGATGACCACTTACATATCAGATGCTTGCGAGGAGTACACCGTGGTGGAATTTGATGTTAACACCGAAATCGGAGAGCTCTCATATAAGATTGACGAGCTTCCTTTTGTTCCAAAAAATGAGGCTGAAAAAAATGAAAGATGTGAAGAAATATTAACAATTCAGGCTATGGGATTAAAGAAGAGAATAGAGCATACAAATGCACAGTCTGTTGTGTTGGGGATTTCAGGAGGGCTTGATTCAACACTTGCACTACTGGTTACAGTTAAAGCCATGGATTTGCTTGGCAGAGACAGAAAAGATATTATTGCCGTAACCATGCCAGGCTTTGGCACTACCGACAGAACATATGAAAATGCGGTTCGAATGATAAAGTCCCTTAATGCCACATTTAAGGAGATAAATATTTCCTATGCGGCAAGGGAGAATTTTAAGGCAATTGGTCACAACTCATCTGTTAAGGATGTGACCTACGAAAATGTTCAGGCGAGACAGAGAACTTTATATTTAATGAATCTTGCCAACGAAAATAATGGTTTTGTAGTGGGAACAGGCGATTTGTCAGAGCTGGTGCTTGGCTGGGCTACCTATAACGGAGACCATATGTCAATGTACGGTGTAAATGCCTCCATTCCAAAAACACTTGTGAGGCATCTTGTAAAATATTATGCAGAGAACTGTTCAGAGAGAGAATTAAAGAAAACTCTCTTAGATGTTTATGACACACCAGTAAGTCCGGAACTTCTGCCTCCTGGAGAGGATGGGGAAATTGCCCAGAAGACAGAGGATTTAGTTGGACCTTATGAGTTACATGATTTCTTTATGTACTATACATTAAGATTAGGTTACACGCCGAGAAAGATATTTTTTATGGCTGAGAATGCCTTTAGCGGAATGTATGATAAGGAAACAATATTAAAATGGCTGAGAACATTTTACAGAAGATTTTTTGCACAGCAGTTTAAACGTTCATGTCTTCCTGACGGACCAAAAGTTGGAACAGTGGCAGTTTCTCCAAGGGGCGATTTAAGGATGCCAAGTGATGCCTGCTCCACAGGATGGCTGAAGGAACTCGATGAAATAGCTGAAGAAATTACCAATTAAATTTTTGCTAAAATCAAGTGAGAAATATCAGCGGACTGCTTTTTCGAGAGTAGTTTTTATAGCGTCCATTAATATAAGGCTGGTGTATTTATTGTCATCGTTATAGGTTATATTATCTAAGGATTGATTTTTAATAATCTGGTTTGACAAGTTTTCCATGGATGATTCAATCAGGGGATAAAGTGTCTTGATTGTATCATCCGTGTTTTTTAATGAAACAGATTTTATGGAATCACTTGAAACTTTTACTTCAACAGTAAGGGTGGAACCACTTAGAATTAAATCTGTGGTGTATGTTCCTGATTTGTATCTGACATTTGTGTTTGATACCTCTTTTAAAATATTATCTGAGGGCTTTTCCACGGAGTTATTTACTTCACCGGCAGAGGCTGTGGGTGGTTTTTTATTGGTGTTAAACATTATAATTAATACAGCAATGAAAATTATTGCAAGAACAATAAAGAGAAAGGTATATATTAGTTCTTTAAGCTTAAACACAAGTAGGCGGGGACTTTTATTCATAAAATTACACTCCTTAAATCTTTATGGTAAAATATATTATTTTTCAAGAAAAAATATGACTGGAAATGGGGGAAAACATGGGATTACAATTGATTTTAGGTGGAAGTGGCAGTGGAAAAACCACATATATGTATGAAAAGCTTATAAAGAAGAGTGGGAAAATTCTGAGAAAAGAGTCATATCTGGCTGTTGTTCCGGAGCAGTTTACAATGGAAACGCAGAAAAATATTGTAAGTCTTTCACCGGGCAATGGCACAACAAATATTGATATTCTTAGTTTTGATCGTCTGGCAAAGCGTATTTTTGACGAGGCAGGAAGAAATCCCCTCAAGGTTCTTGATGATACGGGAAAATGCCTCATTATTAGGAAAATTGCGGATGAAAATAAGGAAAAGCTTCGAATGTTTCTCAAAAAGATAAAAATGCCGGGATTTATTGATGAAATGAAGTCCCTTATTTCGGAATTTTATCAATATGGTATAGGAATAAATGAGCTTCAAAACATATATGAAAATTTGAATGGAAACAATATTTTAAAGGAAAAGATTAATGATGTCTTAATTATCATGAGAGAGCTTGAGGCATACATTAAGGACAGATATGTAATAAACGAAGAACTTTTACAAAAGGTATGTGAATTGATACCGGATTCAGAATTTGTTAAAAATTCCTACATAACATTTGATGAGTATACAGGATTTACACCTGTGCAGTACAAGGTTATTGAGAGCCTTTTGAGGGCAGGAGCTGAGGTTAACGTGGCATTAACCATAAGGGAGCCTGAAAAGAACATGGGTGGAAATCTGGACACGAATATTTTTTCAATAGCTGTTAAAACGGCACAAAAACTGAAAAAAACGGCAGAAAACGCCGGGGCAATAATCTATCCTGATGTTATTTTACAGGAAAATAGACGTCAAAATGGAGAGCTGAAATATCTGGAAAATAATATTTTTAAGTTTGGAGCGAAAAAAAAATATTGGGAAAATATAGAAAAAATTAGTATTCATCATTGCAGTAACAAATCAAATGAGACGGATTTTGTGGCGGCGGAGATTTTAAGGCTTGTGAGAGAGGAGAATTACCGTTTCAGGGACATTGCGGTGGTTACAGGAGATATTGAGAATTATCATAACATAGTCAGGGAAAAACTTGATTTGTATGGAATACCATATTTTATTGACAACAAAACAAGTCTTATAAAAAATCCGGCCATTGAGGCAATTCGTGCAGCATTTGAGATTATTAGTGACAATTTTTCATATGAATCTGTTTTCAGATATCTCAGAAGCGGAATGACAGATGTTAAGATGGAAGATACAGATTTTCTGGAAAATTATGTTTTGTCAAGGGGAATAAGAGGATACAAAAAATATTCAGAACAATTTTCTGTTAATGATGATGTCTTAAATAGTGCAAGAGAGGCATTTTTTGATGAGATATCAATTCTATATGACACAATGGGAAGAGGAAAGAAATTTTCTTTAAAAGAAGGTGTTATCAAGGTTTATGAGTTTTTGGTAAAGCTTAATGCAGAAGAAAAACTAAATGAATTGAGCAGAAATTTTGAGGAAGGCGGACTTCTAACGAGAGCCAGGGAGTACAGTCAGGTTTATGGAAAAATAATTGAATTGCTGGATAAAATTGTATTCATCATGGGAGACGAGCAGGTTAAGATAAAGGATTTCTCAAATATGCTCGACTCGGGATTTGAGGAGATTAAGGTGGGCGTCATTCCGGCATCCTTAGACAGAGTTGTGGTAGGTGATATTGAAAGAACAAGACTTAATGAAGTAAAGGTGCTTTTTTTAATTGGTGCAAATGATGGGATTATTCCAAAGAAGGAAAGTAAGGGAGGAATAATCAATAATTCAGAGAGAAGATTTTTGGCTGATTCAAATGTTGAATTATCACCAACGGAAAGAGAGAGTATCTTTAACCAGAAATATTATTTATACCTTGTATTGTCGAAAATGTCTGACAGACTATATGTATCATATGTAATGAATGGTGATGACGGAAAGGCATTGCGAAAATCATTTATTGTTTCACATATTCAGAAGATGTATGAAAATATTTCCATGGTTAATGAAACTATTAATACAAGAGCTGTCATTGCCAGAAATATAGCCACGGAAGACAAGGTGAGAAAGTATATTGCAGAAAATATTTACTTATACCTTAACGGGGACTTGGATGAACAGGAGAAGAATCAGTTCAGGGCACTTTACAGCATGTGTGTGAGAGGGAATATAGATATATCTGATCTTATTGAAGCAGCAGTTTATGAGGCAAAACCTTCAAAGTTATCAAAAGCAGTCACAAATGCAATATATGGACAGAATCTTCAGAACAGTGTCTCAAGACTTGAGATGTTTGCATCATGTGCATACAGGCATTTTGTGGAATATGGACTGTGTTTACAGCCTAGAAGGGAGTTTGAAGTAAATAAAATTGATGTGGGTAATATTTATCACAAGGCAATAGAATTATTTTTTAAAAAAGTAAAATCAAACAAGCTGTCCTGGAAAGATTTAGATGATGATATAAGAGATAAGATGATAAAGGAATGTGTAAGTCTGGCCGTAAATGAAAAGGGAACTGATGCGATTTTTGATAATTCAAGGAGTTCCTATATGGTTAATCGTATTGAGAAAATAGCTGAGAAAACAGCTATGGTAATTCAAAAACAGATTATGGCAGGAGAGTTTGTTCCAACAGAATTTGAAAATTATTTCTCAACGGAAAAAAATATAGAATCCTTAAAATTTTATTATGATGATGGAAGTCAGATGGGACTCAGGGGTGTTATTGACAGAATAGACTACTTTGATGCAGGAGATGACTTGTATGTGAAGATAATTGATTACAAGTCAGGGCATAAACAGGTAAACATAAATGATGTTTATAATGGTTTACAGCTTCAGTTGGTATTATATATGGAGGCAGCACTGGAGCTGACAAAGAAGAAATATCCGGAAAAAAATGTAAGACCAGCGGGATTCTTCTATTACAACATTGACAATCCAATTATTAAAGAAGATGAGCTCAGTGTTTCTGCGGCAGGTGGTGATATGCTAAATGCTGCCATGAATGAGACATTTAAGAAACTGAAGCAGGATGGATATTTTGTGGGAAATGACAATGTGATGGAAGCACTTCAAAGCCGTGAGAGTGATGTGCCGGTTGTTCCTTTGAGTTTCACAAAGGATGGAAAGCTCACTTCTGGCTCAAAGGCTGTAACTGCTGATGACATGGACATGCTTATCGGGTTTGTTCACAACAAATCAGGAGAGCTTGGAGAGAAAATTATTTCAGGAGAAATTGAAAAAAATCCATATATCACAGAGGGAGTAATGGGCGGAATTAATGAAAAAGTCACTCCATGCATGTATTGTGATTTCAATAACATATGTGGCTTTGATAAAAAAATCAAGGGTTATGACTACCGTGTATTGGTTAATCAAAAGGAAGTAGAAGTGTGGGAAAAAATAAGAAGGGAGGTTTATGAAAATGAAAAAATGGACGGAGAATCAGCAAAAGGTAATTGATTCAAGAGATAAAAGCATATTGGTCTCAGCAGCAGCAGGTTCCGGGAAAACGGCAGTTCTTGTGGAAAGAATTATCAGTAAAATACTAGATAAAGCAAAGCCCATGGATGTGGACAGATTGCTAGTTGTAACATTCACAAAGGCGGCGGCCACGGAAATGAGGGAGAGGATTCTTGCGGCAATTGAACAGGAACTTGAGAGGGAGCCGGATAATGAGCATCTGCAAAAGCAGCAGTCTTATATTCATAATGCCAAAATTACTACTCTGCACAGTTTTTGCCTAAATCTTGTCAAGGAAAACTTTAATGAATTAAATCTGGACCCGGGGGTTAGGGTTGCAGATGAAGGTGAGATAAAGCTGTTAAAAACAGATGTGGTCAGGGAGCTTCTTGAGAGAGAATATGAGGGCAAAAGTCCGGAATTCATCGATTTTGTAAGCCAGTTTGAAAGAAAAAACAGTGACACCGAATTGGAAAGCATGATTTTAAATCTATACGAAAAATCCATGGGATATCCATGGCCTGAGGAATGGTTAGACCAGTGCATAAAAAAATATGAATTTGGTAGTGAAGAAGAATTTGAAAAGTCTGAGTATTTTCATATTATTGGTAAATATGCGGACGGTGTTTTGGAGGAAATTATCAATAAATATAAAATAATGTGTGCATATGCAAGTGAGGAAGGAGGTCCTTTAGAGTATCAGGAGCTGCTTTTTGGCGAGTTGGAGGCAATGGAGGAAATTTACAGGGAAAAGGAATACGGAAGAAGGAGCTCAAAGCTTAATTATCAGTTTGATTCTCTGCCAAGGACAAAGAAGGGTTCCTGTGATGAGGCGGTAAAAAAGAAAATTCAAAAACTGCGAAATAATGTAAAAGATGTTATTGGTAAATTAAAAGATGATTTATATGGTAAAAGCGTGAGTCAGTCATTGGGAGAAGTAAAAGAATGTTATCCCGTGATTTGTGAATACATTCATCTTGTAAAAGAGTTTATTAAACTCTTCCAGGAAAAAAAAATGGAGAAGAGCATCATTGACTTTAATGATTATGAACATTTTGCACTGGAAATTCTGTATGAAAAACAGGGTGAAGAATATGTGCCTTCAAAATTAGCAGACCGAATAGCTGAAGAATTTGATGAGGTTATGGTAGATGAATATCAGGACAGCAATATTGTTCAGGAAAAAATCATATACAGTGTCTCAAAGGAAAGAAAAGGTGTATATAACCGTTTTATGGTGGGGGATGTAAAACAGAGTATTTATGGTTTCAGAGGCGCTAATCCTGATATTTTCATTGAAAAATATTATGATTATAAGCTGGAACCGACAGGCAGCGAAGGTCAGAAGATAATATTAGACAAGAATTTCAGAAGCAGGGAGTGTGTTGTTAATACCACAAATTATCTTTTTAGGCAGCTCATGAATGAGTCGGTAGGGGGCATAAATTATGATGCGGAAAATGAATTGAATTATGGAGCTTTGTTTGGAAAATGTGAGGATGAACAAATAGCAAAACGCATATCAGATACATCTGAGCTACTTTTGGTTAATGAGGAAAAAGGTATTTCTAACAAAGAACTTGAGGCAAGGGCCATTGCAAATAGAATAAATGAACTTGTTAACCCGAAAAATGGAATGATGGTATTTGATGGCAAATCAGGGGAATACAGATGTGCCAGATACAGGGACATTGTAATTCTTTTGAGAAGTACAAGTGAAATTGGAGAAATTATTTTAGAAGAGTTAAACAGGGACGGAATTCCATGTTACCTTGAACAGAAAACGGGATATTTTAAGAGTATGGAAATTACAACTCTTATGAATTATCTGAGAATAATTGACAATCCTGTTCAGGATATTCCACTTGCGGCGTCAATGGTATCTCCAATTGGGGGATTTACGGATGAAAATCTTGCAGTTATCAGGGCTTTTTCGGAAAAAAATAAAAGTCTGTATGAAAATGTAAAGGAATATATTAAATTTAATCAAGAGGATGAAAGCTCACAATGTCAGGAATTATTTGACAGCGGACTGAGAGAAAAGCTGGAGATTTTTGTAAACCGCCTGAATATGTTTAGAATGAAAAACAGATACATGACAATTTATGAGCTGTTGTCAGAGGTAATAAAAACAACGGGATATGGTGAATATGTCAATGCCATGCCGGCAGGCTCACAGCGCAGCGCAAATATAGAAATGTTAAAAAATAAGGCTATTGACTATGAAAAGACATCTTACAAGGGGCTGTTTAATTTTGTGAGATATATTGAGAAATTGGAAAAATATGAAATAGATATGGGTGGAGCCACAGACATTTCTGAGAATGATGACGTTGTCAGAATCATGACTGTTCATAAGAGTAAGGGTCTGGAGTTTCCAATTGTTATTCTTGCAAATACCACCAAAAAGTTTAATGACATGGATTTGAAGAATAATGTGATATGTCATGGTAAACTTGGTGTCGGAATGAGTTATCTGGACGAAAAGACAAGGGTAATCAAAAGCAATATTATTAAAAACAGCATAAAAACCAAAATGCGTCAGGAGCTTGCAGAGGAAGAAATGAGACTTTTCTATGTGGCCTGTACAAGGGCAAAAGAGAAGCTTATTTTTGTTGCCAGCGGAATAAATGACAATAAAATAATGGAGGCGACAGAACAAATATATAATCCAAATGAATTTCTTGGATATGGCGTCGTTGTGAAGTGTAATTCATTTTATGATTTTTATTCGAAGGCTATTGGAAGAAATAAAGTATTTTTACAATATGTATCTGAAATGGGTATGGAAGTTTTAAAAACAGCTTCGGATGTCTCTGATAGGGATTGTTCGGTTGAGATAAACAATATATCCATAAGTGAGATATTAAATCAGGAAATAGAAAAGAGGGTGGATGAAGTAAATACCAAAGATACTCTTTTGAATCTGCCTACGGAATATTCCTATGATGATGAAATGAAAAGGATGGTTTTATATAATCTGAATTACAGATATCCATTTTTGGAGCAGACAGTTAAAAAAGCAAAAATGAGTGTGTCAGATATTAAGAAACATTCGTATGATGAGGAAGAAACCAAATTGAATATCATCCCTGAAAAAGTGGTAGATGAAGAAATTATTATTCCAGATAATTTTTCTGTGAATGAAGATGAAAGAAAGTCAGATTACAGGGAAGAGAGTGGACTGGTTCCAGAATTTTTAAGGGGAGAAAAAGTGATTACCGCAGCAGAAAAGGGAACGGCATATCACAGCGTTTTTGAGCATTTTGATTTCAAACTTGACAACAGCATTGAGGCAATTGAAAAATTTCTTGACAGCCTGGTCTCAAGAGAAATACTTACTGCTGGAGAAAAAGAAGTTATTAGTGTCAGGGATGTCCTTATGTTTTCACAGTCCTCACTGGGAAAAAGAATGAAGGCTGCTTCTGAAAGAGGTGAGCTTTTCAGGGAAAAACAGTTTGTAATGGGATTAAGTGAAGAAATGACAGAAGAATTTGAAAAAATAGCAGAGTTTGTCAGAAAACAGTCAGTTTATGAAAAGCCACAGGATAAAAAACAGGGTGACATGGTCCTTATACAGGGTATTGTTGACGTGTGCTTTATTGAAAATGGAAAAATAGTAATTGCAGACTATAAGACAGATAATTTATTTTCATTGGAAAAATTAAAAAAGCATTATTATGTGCAGCTTGAATTATACAAATATGCAATGGAGAAGATTACAGGGATGAAAGTTTCTGAGGTGATATTATATTCAGTTAAGCTTGGAAAACAGATATCCTGGTAGAATGGAGGAAAAATGATATATTCTGAATTTTTAAAAAAGGGCAGCAGAATTGGTGTCACGGCACCATCTGACGGAGTCAGTGATGAGCTTGATAAGGCAAGGTTTTTAAATAGTGAAAAAAAATTGAGGGAGAAGGGCTTTGACGTTGTTTTTACAAATAATGTGTTTCAGACCGACGAAAAGGGAAGAAGCAGTGATAAGGAAGTAAGGGCACGGGAGTATGAAGGTCTTATTGAGGATGAGGAGACGAAACTCATACTTTCAGCAAAGGGAGGTAATTTTTTAAATGAAATGCTTGAAGTACTGGATTTTGAAAAAATTGCAAGATATCCGAAATGGTTTCAGGGATATTCTGATAATACAGGACTTATCCATACCCTTACAACTAAATATGATATTGCGGCCATTTATGGAAGTAATTTTGGCGAATTTGGAATGGATGAGTGGCATGAAAGCGTAGTAAATAATGTGGCAGTGTGGAGAGGTGAAAATATTGCACAAAAATCCTTTGAACGTTATCAGCAGGAAATGACAGAGAGAGTGACGGGACTTGAGGGATATAGCCTTGACACACCTGTTAAGTGGAGACTGGATGAAATGACACTGAGAAGGGGTGAGAAAGTTGAGATTACAGGCCGGCTTCTGGGAGGATGTCTTGATGTTCTTTTATTTTTACAGGGTACACCATATGACGGAACAATGAATTTTATTGAGAAATATAAGGAAGACGGTATTTTGTGGTATCTTGAATCCTTTGATATCAGTGGGGAGAATATGATGATGTTTTTGTGGAAATTGAGAGAGACGGGATGGTTTAAGTACAGCAAGGGATTTATATTTGGAAGACCGCTATTTTATAAGGATTTTACCAATACGCCATACAGTGAGGCTGTCATGTATGCACTGGGTTCGCTGGATGTGCCGGTTATTTTTGACAGCGATTTTGGTCACAGGGGACCAAGAATGACTATTATCAACGGCGCATTGGGGAAAATCAAATGCCATCATGAAAGATGTGGCAGCTTAGAGATGTTTTGTGATTAATAATAAATTGCTCTTTCGCCACCGATATATTTATATCTTGTACGAGCGCAGACAACGTGGGCATTGCCTATGGTTGTCTGTTTTGTTCTTACGGGAACAGCAACAGGGCGCAAATGCATTCCAATTAATGTGTCACCGATATCTATTCCGGCACCAGCCTGAATATTTTCTACCGCAACCGCCTTTTCAAAGGTATTATAAGCTGCTGTGGAAAATGAGCCTCCGGCCTTTAATTGAGGAACAACATTGACAATAGGGAGCCTGTATTCTTTTGCGCATTCTTTTTCAACGATTAAGGCTCTGTTGAGATGTTCACAGCACTGGGTTGCTAAATAAATGTTTTTTTCTTTTGTGATTTTATTTATTGTATCAAAAATTGCCTGGCCGATTTCCTTGTTAGAGAATGAGCCTATCTGGTGATGGTCAACTTCACTTGATGAGCAGCCTACCACAAGGATATCACCGGCTTCTAAGTCGGAAACTTCAAGTAATTCAGTTACAACTGCCCTTGTGTCTTCAATGATACTTTCAAGATTTATGTTTTGATTTGTTGATATGCCTTTTGATGCTTCCATTTTTACCTCCATCATTTATTATTGTGCATAAATAGAGTATACACTCAATGACAAAACTGTCAAGTTTCTAATGAGGACAAATTTTATTCATAGTCAAAACACAAAATGGACACAATATGCTGATAATATATGCGTATCAATTAAATATTTTCAGATAATCTTATATGGAGGTAAGGAATTATGGATGAAAAATATGAATCAGATAATAAGGACCAGAATATTAATCTGGAAGATGTCAATGATTTTGAAACTGAAATAAGGAATAATGGTGAAGAAAGAGGTATTGTTAATGATATCTCTTTAGAATATGAAACAGAAGAAGATGCAGAGAACAATACTTACGAGACAACTAAAATAGAAACAGAAAGTAATGAACATAAGACAACTAAAGTAGGAGAGAATATGGGAGGACCTGTGAATAACGAGATACCAGCTAATGACAGGATGCCGGTAAATTATGGTATGCCAGAAAACGGAATACCTCGAAATGCATTTGAAAATAACCAGGCAGAAGATGAGAGACTTCGCAGGATTATGGAGCAGGAGAGACAGAGGTACGACAGAAAAGTCGAGAAGGAAAATATTCGAAGACAGCATATAAAGGAGAAGAAAGGTAAGGCTGGAGGCGGTACAAATATTTTTGTTAAGGCAGTGGCACTTGTGATGAGTGCAGTGGTTTTTGGAACAGTAGCCCTGGGGGTAATGTATGTAGGCGGAGGAAAGTTTGGGCTGATAAAGACCAATGACAGTGATGAAGTATCAGTGAAACAGGTTCAGACAGTGAATTCCGGGGTTATTGCAACCAGTGGTGAAGGTGCCATTGTAAAGGATGTTTCAGGCGTTGTAGAAAATGTGATGCCTTCAATTGTTGCCATTACCAGCACTCAGATCGTTCAGAATATGGGAGACTGGTATGATTACTTTTTTGGAAATTCAGGTGATAATGGTTACAGAGAGACTACTGGTGCCGGCTCAGGTATTATTATTGGACAAAGTGACACAGAGCTGCTTATAGTTACAAACAATCACGTTGTTGAGGGGGCGGACAGCCTGACAATTAACTTTATTGATGACGAAAATGTTGAGGCATATGTTAAGGGCACAGAAAGCAACAAGGACCTGGCTGTAGTTGGTGTGAAACTTGAGAACATAAAGGAAAGCACATTGGATACCATTAAGATAGCAACTCTTGGCGATTCAGATAAATTAAAGGTTGGTGAAGGCACCATTGCCATAGGAAATGCACTTGGTTATGGACAGTCAGTTACAACCGGAGTTGTGAGTGCACTGAATCGTGAGGTGGATTATGAGACGTACACAATGAGCCTGATTCAGACAGATGCTGCAATAAACCCTGGAAATAGTGGCGGGGCATTGTTAAACATGAGTGGCGAAGTTATTGGTATCAATTCCTCAAAATATTCATCAGAGGCTGTGGAAGGTATGGGATTTGCCATTCCGGTTTCATCGGTGCGTGACATTATTGAAGGTTTGATGAACAGCGAGCCAATGGAAAAAGTTGATGAAGAAAAGAAAGGATATATTAATATTTACGGCAGAGATGTCACAACTGAGCTTTCTGATAAATATGGATTTCCTAATGGTGTATATGTTTTGGAGACAATTGAAGGAGGAGCAGCTGAAAAAGCAGGAATAAACAAAGGTGATATAATTACAGAGGTAAATGGTAAGAAGGTTACATCCATGACAGAGCTCTCAAATGAACTGGATTACTATGAAAAAGGCGAGAAAGTAACCCTTACAATAGAATATCTTAAGGGAAACAAATATAAAGAAAAAGAAGTTGAAGTAACCCTTGGAGGAGAAATGGAATAAATCATACAGGGGCATCCTATATTGGGTGCCCCTGTAAGTTTATGGAATAAAATAAGCCGTGAATTACTTTATTTCTATTTCTATGTCACCGGTAGATGTGGTGGCTTCACAGGTACCATTGCCGGAGGACTTTGGAACGTCAATGTCTCCGGTTGATGATTTCGCGGTAAATATTTTTTCAGTAAGAAGTGTTGCTTCTATGTCACCTGTGCTTGTTTTTAATGTGAGTTTTGGCGCATCGCACTTCTTTAATTCAATATCACCTGTGCTTGATTTGACAGAAATTAATTGTGATGAAATAACATTTTTAAGGTTCATATCACCTGTGCTTCCAGACAATTTTAGTTTTCCGTTACAAGTTACTGAAGTAAGTGTTATTTCTCCTGTTGACACTGAAAAATCGATATTTTCAACATTTATATCACGAACATCAATATCCCCGGTATGGTTTTTGACTACAATGGAATTGTATGTTTTTTGCGGCAGATAGATGGTGATACATGGAGAATCAAAGTTTATAAAATCATACCACTTTCTCTTATCAGAGGTTTTGATTGTCAAAGTATTGTCACTAACATTAACAGTATGCTTTATCTTTTTGTTAACACAGAATTTAACAGTACATTTTTCATCATCTGTGATAACAAAATTTACGTCCTCTGTCTTGACATCTATGGAGATTTTGTCAAAGGTTTCATTTGTTTCCCAGCTATATTTTTTGTAGTCATTTGTGTCTAGTTTTTTAAAGTCGAAATTTAACACAGCCATTACTGCCGTAAAAATCACTATTCCTGATACTACAAGAAATGTGGCTGTAATTAGCCAGTTATTTGTGCTTCTGTTCATATTGATTACCCCTTTCTGATAAATATTGATTTTATGGACAAAACAATTTTCTTTGTCAGGAAGAATATTCCTTTGGTGGATATTTTACATCCGAAAAATAAAAATATGGAAATACCGCAAAAGAATAAACCAAAGCCTGCTAATGCAAAGCCTGACAATACATTGCCGTTAAACATGAAAAATATTGCAGAAATAATAATTATTATGCTGCTTATTGCTAGTGATACAAATACAGTCCACAGTGAGATAAATAGTGAGAATACTACTACGTAGCCAGCAAAAATTATTGAAAAAAAGGCAATCAAAAGTGAAAACCAAAGTGGAGAACCGAGTATTAACAGTATTATTTCCCAGGTTTTCAGTTCATGAGATGGCTTGACTTTTTCCTTGACTATTTTTGTTAATGGAATGTCATTGAGAATCTGCTTTGATATTTCCTCCACTGTGCCGATTTTAGAAACAGCTTCATCCTCTGAAAGTCCTTCCTCAATATTATCGTCAATCATTTCGCTATAGAAGGTCAGGCGCTCCTCTACCTCGTTTTCTGGTAATCCGGATAAATTACTTTTAAGTTCATTGATAAAATTTTGTTTAGTCATTATATTCATCCTCCTTTGTTACAAAACGGTATATGGACATAATCTCTTCCCACTCATTTTTGAAATCATCAATTCGTTTTAGCCCCAAGTCCGTAATGTGGTAATATTTTCTCAATCTGCCGTTGTGCTCAGCAGTATGCACAGTCAGCATGCGGGATGCTTCCAGTCTTTTCAGAATGGTATATAATGTGGATTCGGACATTTCAATATAAGGTTTCATATCTTTTATTATCTTATATCCATATGAATCTTCGTTTTTTATGGCTGCCAATACGCAAACATCCAAAAGTCCACGCTTAAGCTGAATATCCATGGTATACCTCCTTTCATAGAATACATCGTAACACGAAGTATTGTTAACGTCAAGTTTTTTTTGATATAATAATCCATTAGGTGGAGTTGTTTTTTTAATAAAAAAACACGTTGAAAGAAGAGAGACTTTATGAGAAGGTTACATATCGACGAAGTTACAGGTGAAATGAGATTGGCAAAATCCATTTACCATAATGGAAAATTGATATTGGCAGAGGGCGCGGATAATTTGGAAAAATATAAAGATGCCCTTTTAAATTGTGGTATTTTTTCAGTTTATGTTGAGGACGAGTTTTCTGAACACATAGAGATAAATGATGTTATTACTGAGGAAACCAGAAATAAATGTAAGAAGGTATTGAATAATTGCTTTAAATCACTTAAGCAGGAGGGAAAGATAAACTTAGACAAGCTAAATGAAACTGTGGCTAAAATTATTGATGAATTATTTACTAATAAAGATGTAATGCTTTCAATGGAAGATATAGGTGCAAAAGATGATGTTACAATGATTCATTCGGTGAGTACAGCAGTTTATGCCATTCTGATAGGAAAAAGTCTTGGATATGACGAGAACAGGCTCAGAAAACTGGCCGAGGGGGCATTATTCCATGATGTAGGTAAGGTTTTAATAGATGAGAGTATTCTGATGAAAAAAGGCAGACTGACAGAAGAGGAATACGAAGAGATAAAGAAACACCCTGTGCTGGGATATAACATCATTAAAGATAGAACAGAGATGAGTGATGAGTCTAAGAGTATTGTGTTGCTTCATCATGAGCGTCTGGATGGTTCGGGATATCCTTTTGGGCTGAAATCTAATGAGATAACTGAATCTGCCAAGATTGTCTCAGTGGCAGATGTATATGATGCATTGACAGCAGAGAGATGTTACAGAAAGAGCTTTTCAAATTTTAATGCATATAAGATAATGAAGTTTGATGAGGGGGTAAAATACGACGAGCGGATTTTCAAGGCATTGTTTCAAAATGTGGCCATATATCCAAATGGAATTGTGGTTAATTTGTCAGACGGAACACATGGAATCGTCAAGGAACAAAATCCAAAGTTCCCATTCAGACCTTTAATAAGGGTAATTGATGACAGAGATAAAAGTAATTTAAGGGTATATGATTTGGATCTTGCAAATGAATTTGGAATTGACATATTAGATTGTTAAAACGGAGGTAATTATGATTAACATTGCAGTAGGACAAAGTGGAGGACCAACAACGGTAATTAATGCAAGCCTGTATGGAGTAATCAGGGAGGCTTTTGAACATGCGGATACCATTGATAAGGTTTATGGAATGATAAACGGGATTGAAGGCTTTATTGATGGAAAAGTTATGGATGTTAGACAGGATATGACAGAAGAGGATATTGAGCTGCTTAAAAATACTCCGGCTTCGTATCTTGGTTCCTGCAGATACAAGCTTCCGGAATCTATGGAGGATGCTGTTTATAAACTCATATTTAAGAAGTTTGAGGAATTGAATATTGGATATTTTATTTATATCGGCGGTAATGATTCCATGGACACTGTGGCGAAGTTATCAAGATATGCCAAACGCACAAACAGTCAGGTAAAGATTATTGGTGTGCCAAAGACCATTGATAATGACCTCACATGTACTGACCATTCACCGGGATATGGAAGTGCAGCTAAATATGTTGCAATAACAGTAAGAGATATTGTAATGGATGCGAATGTATATGATACACATTCAGTTACCATTGTTGAGTTAATGGGAAGACATGCGGGCTGGATAACAGCTGCGAGTGCACTTGCCAGAAAATTCGAAGGTGATAATCCTGTTCTTATTTATCTTCCGGAAGTACCGTTTAATGTAAACAATTTTGTGGAAAGAGTGAAACTTGAGCTTGAGAAGGTAAATAATGTCATTGTCTGCGTTTCAGAGGGAATAAAGGATGATAAAGGAACTTTTATCTGTGAATATGCTTCTGAAGCAGGAGTGGATAATTTTGGACATAAAATGCTTACGGGATGTGGAAAATATCTTGAGAATGTCATTAAGAAGGAACTTGGAGTTAAGGTTCGTTCGGTGGAATTAAACGTTAACCAGAGATGCAAGGCAGCGCTTGCATCACTTACCGACATAGAGGAAGCAATTATGGCGGGAAGATATGGGGTTAAGCTTGGTCTTGCAGGTGAAACAGGAAAGATGGTTGCGTTTGTAAGAAAAGATGGTGAAGTATATGAATTATCTTATGAGCCGGTAGAATGTGACAAGGTTTGTAATCAGGAAAAGGTGGTTCCAAGAGAATGGATTTCAGAGGATGGAACTGATATTAACAAGGCATTTTTGGATTATGTTACTCCATTAATTCAGGGAGAGGCAAATACACCTATGGAGAACGGCTTGCCAAAGTATTGCTATAGAAAATAAGGCTGAGGAAGGATTGTAAGTATATGTCTGAAGAAATAAGAGAAGATGACAGCGAATATGAAAAAATTTGTTTTGTATGCAGAAGACCAGAGAGTAAATCAGGGAAACAGGTAGTAATGCCAGGTGGTATTTCGATTTGTGCAGACTGTATGCAGAAAACATTTGATGCCATTGAAAGCAGTGGCGGTATGAATATGGGTGGAATGAATTTTGACGGAATGGATTTTGGGAATATGGATTTAAACTCTATGTTTATGAGCCACGGTGTTAAATATCCGACCAGAAAGGCAGAGGACGCAGAGAACACAGAGTTAACGGAATCAAAGGATGGAAAAGAAAAATCTGGTGATGATGCGGATAAAAAGAGTGGTAAGGATAATTCCTCGGAATCAGGGACTTCCATGCCTAATATTCGTTTTATAAATTTGGCAGATCTTCAGGGAGGATTTCCCGGAAGACAAAGGATAAAAAAGAAGAAATCAGGTGAGAAAAAGGAATTGAGCTTTGATATCACAAAAATTCCTGCTCCCCACAAAATAAAGGAACAGCTTGATGAATATGTAATTGGTCAGGAACATGCAAAAAAAGTAATTTCTGTAGGAGTATATAACCATTACAAGAGAGTGGCAAACCAGAATAAGGATGTTGAAATCGAAAAATCAAACATGCTTATGATTGGACCGACCGGTTCGGGAAAGACATATCTTGTAAAAACTCTTGCAAGACTTTTAGATGTTCCGTTGGCAATTGCGGATGCAACCTCATTAACGGAGGCAGGTTATATAGGTGATGATATCGAAAGCGTTGTTTCAAAACTTTTGGCTGCGGCTGACAATGATGTTGACAGAGCTGAAACAGGTATTATCTTTATTGATGAAATAGATAAAATTGCAAAAAAGAGAAATGCTTCCACAAGAGATGTGAGTGGAGAAAGTGTGCAGCAGGGACTTTTGAAACTCTTGGAGGGAAGCGAGGTTGAGGTGCCTGTGGGAGCCAACAGCAAAAATGCCATGGTGCCATTGGCCACAATTAATACGAAAAATATTTTGTTTATTTGTGGCGGAGCATTTCCTGATTTGGAAGAAATTATCAAGGAAAGACTTAATAAGCAGGCTTCCATAGGATTTATCGCGGACTTAAAGGACAAATACGATAATGACAACGATATTATCCGTCAGGTAATCACAGATGATTTGAAAGCATATGGTATGATTCCGGAATTTTTGGGAAGAATGCCAATCATTTTTACCTTGGACGGTCTGACGAAGGAAATGCTTGCCAAGGTATTAAATGAGCCCAAGAATGCCATTTTAAAACAATACAGGCAGCTATTTGAGATGGACGAGGTGCTTTTGGAGTTTGAAGATGATGCCATTATGGCCATTGCAGAAAAAGCTCTTGAAAAGAAAACGGGTGCCAGGGCATTGCGTTCCATACTAGAGGAATATATGCTGGATATCATGTATGAGATTCCAAAGGATGACAATATTGGAAAAGTGACCATAACAAAAGAATATATTGAAAAAACCGGAGGACCGAGGATTGAAATGAGAGGTTAGCAACTCGGAAATGTGGATTAGTGTATAGTTCAGGTCTTTAAAAACTCCTTTGATAATAGAATATACAGAATCTATTATTAGGGAGTTTTTATGGCATGTGAGGAAGAAATATTATCCAATCAATATAAGGATTTTATTTTTGAAACCAATAGTCTGGCGGGAGAAACGGGTTGTGTTACCCCGGCGGGACTTGATTATTCCTTTGTTTACAAGGCTGTGAGCCAGGAGGAGATTTCCAGGTACAGATATAGCGAAATTCCTAAGCTGTATAGTCTTATGGACAATGTGGCCGTGGAAAATGCAGGTGCAGCAAGATTACAAAATTTAGAGTACTTAAGGCTTCGGGGAAATGGTATTTTAATAGGAATCATTGACAATGGAATTGATGTAACCCATAAGGCATTCAGATTCACAAATGGAAATACAAGGGTTCGTTATTTATGGAATCAGAGTGATGCGTCTGGTAATATGCCGGAAGGCTATTATTATGGGAGAGAGTATACCCAGGAAGAGTTAAATGCAGAGCTTCAGCTCGATAATTCAGAGGTTATTGAAAAAATTATCAAGGGAAGTGCCCATGGAACACATATGGCTGGTATTGCCAGTGGAAATATTGATTCTGAGGCTGAATTTGCCAGTCCGGCACCAGGAGCAGAGCTTGTTGTGGTTAAGCTAAAGCAGTCAAAAAGATACCTGAAGGAATACTTTTTTGTAGAACCTGGGAGTGAAGTGTATCAGGAAAATGACATAATTAATGGAATAAATTATGTTCTGTCCGTTGCCACAAAGCTGAAAAAACCAGTTGTCATTCCGATTGGATTAGGCACAAATCAGGGCGCTCACAGCGGTTTGAGCCTTATGGGGGATTATTTGGACACCTATAGTGGCAGAACCGGTGTTGGAATTGTGTGTGCAAATGGAAATGAAGGAAATGAGAGACATCACTACTTAGGAAATACAAAATTAGAAAATGGTTATGAATCTGTGCAGATACATGTTGGGAAAGATAAGTATGGATTTTCTTTGGAATTATGGGGACAGTCACCGGATATATTTGAAGTGGAAATCATCTCTCCCACAGGTGAGGTCATCAGAAGAATACCGTCATCCATAAAGGGAGAACAGATATACAGACTGGTTTTTGAGGAAACAAGTGTATTTATTAAATATGAACTGGTGGAGAGAATCACTGGACAGGAACTGATTCTAATGAGGTTTCAAAGGCCTACAGAAGGCATATGGACAATAAAGGTTTTTGGTGTAAATGTTGTCTCTGGTCTATTCAATATGTGGCTTCCGGTTTCTGACATACCAGATGATGATACTTATTTTTTGGAATCAAATCCTTTTACCACAGTTACTGTGCCTGCAGACGCATTTGTGCCAATATCTGTAGGTGCATACAATAATATCACAGAGGGAATTTATATAGATTCAGGAAGAGGGTATCCAACAAACGGGACGGTGAAGCCTTCATTTGTGGCACCAGGGGTAAATCTTATTGTGCCATCTGTGAGAGGCGGTTATGCGAATAGTTCGGGAACAAGTATTGCGACGGGACTTACCGCAGGTGTCATGGCACAGTTTTTAGAGTGGGGAATAATTAAAGGAAATCAGACAAATATGAATACTACTCAGATAAAGAATTTTCTTATAAGAGGTGCAAACAGGAAGAGTGATATTGAGTATCCAAATGAAGAGTTTGGATATGGAACGTTAAATGCATATGGAAGCATAGATGTGCTTAGGAGGTAGTATGAAAAATAAATATTATGCTGTAAAGGTTGGGCGCAGCCCGGGGATTTATTTTACATGGGATGAATGTAAAAAACAGACAGATAAGTTTTCGGGAGCTGTATATAAGAGTTTTGAGAGTCTTGAGGCGGCAGAGAAATTTATTACCGGCGAAGAGAGAGAAGAAATAAGCAGACTGGGGACTGAGGAATCAGACAATGTCTGTGAAAATGAAAATGAGGCGATTGCCTATGTGGATGGAAGCTATAATTCAGATACAAAAAAGTTTTCATATGGAATGGTAATTCTTTTCAGGGGTGAAGAACTAAAATTTTCAGAGTTGATTGATGATTCTGAACTTGCACTTATGAGAAATGTGGCAGGTGAAATAAAGGGAGCAGAAGCAGCGATGTGTTATGCCAGGGAAAATGGAATAAAAAAACTCGCCATTTATCATGATTATGAAGGAATTGCCAGATGGTGCCTTGGTGATTGGAAGGCAAATAAGGCTGGAACCATTGCATATAAAGAGATTTATGATAAAATAAAAAAAGACGTTGATATCAGATTTGTAAAGGTTAAAGGACATTCCAACGATAAATATAATGA
>JBNRML010000109.1:0-6279 GCA_050309585.1 Lachnospiraceae bacterium | reverse complement strand
CTAAATTTCCATCTGCGGCGTTGTCGTCAGTCGACGTAGCCACCGCTACGCCTTCTTCCTCCGTCTTGCAGTCTGAAAATTTATCCTGCGTGAAACATACTGCTATTAAGGGTGAGTTATACTAGTTATCAACTTCCTTTAATGTAATATATTTCTCCGGTTCAGCAAATCTCCCTCCTTCTTTAATATATTTTATTAAATCAAACTTGACCAAATTTTTATCATGTACAAAAACAGTACTTTCCTTCTCAATAAAAGGAGCCATATAATCCATTGTATTCAGACATACTACCTTGAAAGTATCCTCATTCTTTATTTTCTTACCATTTCTCTTAACGTCAATCAATGTGTAACCTTCATTACTCTCCTGAACCTCTATGGCGACCCCACTGACAATTGGAAGAGAACCTCTGTTAAACGGCTTAAACCCTCCTTCAATTCCTTCAACATATTTAAGAATACACTCCTTTAGTTCCTTTCCTGTCATTTCGCCGCTATACGCAAAAAGACTATTTGGCATTATCATACTGCTCACTTGATTTTCCGTATAATTTGTAGCAAAAACAGTTCCCGTGAAACTAAACCCCGGTGCAATGAGTATATCGCCACCATATAAGCTTCTAATAGTATTTGCCATGGCGGAATACGACTCATTTCCCCCCTTTTTATAAAACATATTAGAATACCCCTGATTAAGAGATAACAGTATCTCACTCTTGTTTTCCTCTGACTGCCTTAACTGATTGTCAAAGGATTCATAAGCCTGCTTTGCATCAAATTCACCCTTAATCATCTTTGTCACAACATCCTTTGAAACAGAAAAGAAATCATTTGATGCAATACGAATATATATATGATTCTGACAAATAAGTGTTTTTAAATTATCGAGGTATGGAGACAGTTCAAGCTTCACATTCTTACTGTAGATAATAACATCCTCATTGTTTGACAAAACCTTCTGTCCCCCCTCTGACATCATTATACCGAGAACCTGCATTGCTTTTTCTTTTCGGTTTGAATCCTTTTCCAGACTCTTATTCAGTGCTATCTGAAATTCCGGATATGTAAGTATCCATTGCTCACCATTTTTTCCGAAATAAGGAAGTAAAACAGCCTCTATTCCTTCATTATTTAGTCTGACTACACTTCCACTTTCTTCTCTGCACATAGCCAGCTTTCCTGCCTCAAACATTTCTTTTATAGATCTATAATCCATATTTAAGTCTTCAGGACGTATTTTTACATCCTTAATAAACTGCTCCATATTTTCAAAAATAACAGGCCATACTACGTCATCCAGACCATTTTCCTCATCTTCAGGGTCCTCATAACGACTTCGCCATAAACTCCCCTCCATTGAACTTATCTCTGAAATTGATACTCCCTGCAAAATTTCCATACAGGTATAATCATAAACAAAGTCAGCAATAAATCCACGTATGCCCAGTTTTTCAAATTCCTGACATGCAGCGACAAAGCTGTCATAGTCTGTGGGAAGAGGAATATTATTTTCCTCAAACAGTCTCTTATTTGCCACAATACCATCCCCTGTGCCACAAACCGGAAGCCAGTTTATTGTGCCATCGTCATTTGTAAAATCCCTGAGATATGACTCATATACAGCACCTGCTTCCTCTGTATAAGATAAATCCATCAGCTGATTTTTCAACTCCACCGCATCATGTCTTGAAAATCTTCGGGACGTAATGATATCCGGCAATTCTCCATTTTCATTCATAAATTTATAAAAATCCAAATCATTTTGGCCAACAACGAATTGAATGTTCACATCCGGAAGCTCCGACTGAATATATGGTGCATATCTTTCATATAAAACATTGCTCCACAAATAGACTGTAATAGTGTTATCCTCCTCATTTTCTTTCCTTTCTCCGCATCCCAATAACGATGATGTCATCATCACCATAGTTAAAATAACAAAAATTAACCTTCTTATCTCTTTTCTCGCCATTAATCTTCCTCCTCTTAAATACTCCAAATCATCCTGTGAAAAAACTTTATTAATTTGTACCTGTAAAATTATATTTGTTATTGTACAGATACATTAAGTTTAAATAATTCTATCACTCACATATGGCTAAATCAACGTTCTCACCCCTAAATATTGCCATTTTTGTCGTTTAAAAACGACAAAATGCGACAATGACTTTTTATCATTGTCGCATTGCAATATAGCTTTACAATATTTTCAATCACCAGATCCTGCCAATGTCACTTCCCTGTTTTTCCCATATTTCTGACATATTCTACAAATTCATCTCTAGGTACGGGCTTGCTATACAAATATCCCTGATAACAATTACATCCTATAGAGTGAAGTTTCTCTCTAATCTCATCATTCTCCACATACTCTGCAATAACCTCAAAATTCATTCTGGCAGACAAATCTACTATCGTCTTAATAATATTCTGTGAATTCTCATTTTCCACCACCTCTTTAACCAGGCTTCCATCTAATTTAACAATGGAAAACTGATTATTCTGAAGATATACAAGGGATGAATGCCCCATTCCAAAATCGTCCATGGCAAATAGAATTCCTTCTTTCTTAAGTTCATCAATGTTATTATTCATAACTGGTGTATTCTGTAAGGCAATCTGCTCTGTTATCTCAAAATCAATGTGAATTTTCTTATTAATACGGGATATTCTGCAAATTGCAGCCTCACAAAAACAATCTGACTCTAACTGTTTTGGTGTGACATTTAATGAAACTCTGATGTCCTGTCCTATACTTTCTGTAATGTATTCCGCATCTTCGCATACTCTGTTAACCACATACATCTCAAGCTCATTCAGACATCCGTCATGATTTGCCAGTGCAATTATAAGTGGAGGATAAATGAAGCCTCCCAAAGGGTGATGCCAACGTAGCAGTGCCTCACATCCAGTAAGTTTTCCCTCATAATCAATCTGTGGCTGATAATACATCTCAAGGCTTTTTTCTTCCATTGCAATATGTAAATCATCCGTCAACATACGGATTGTAGTATCAACACTTCGGTATTTACCTTCTATGTTGTCAAACTTCATATCGTCATCATTTTCTATTACCTGACACAACTTAACAATATTATCCTTAATGTAATTCTCATGTGATTTCTCAGCCATTTTTATAAAAGGAATATACAGACAAACGCCCGCTACTATACTTACAAACTGAACTATTCCACCCATCGCGGTTCCGGTAACCTTAATTCCACTATAAATAATCGGTGATGTCCAGTGTATGTTTTCAACTGTTGCCGGAATAAGTTTCATCCATACTGCAGCTGATGCAATGAGATAGCACAAAATCGGCGTTCCTATAAATGGAATAACCATCATGGGATTCAATATGATTGGAAAACCAAACACAAATATTTCGCTTATATTGAAAAGTGCAGGAATAAATCCGGCCCTTACTAACATTCTGTTGTTTCTTTGTCTGGCAACTAAAAAAATGGCTATCATCAGACATATACATGTACCGCATCCACCCATGAGTACGAAGGAATCAATGAAAGATTTTGAAAATGCTCCCTCGCTCATCAGTGTGGTAGCCACTTCATTAAGAATATTATTGCCATGAATACCAAATATCCAGAACACATGCGTAAATAATAAAAATACCAATCCTCTGATAAATTTATTATTGATGGCTGAGAAAAGTGACATATAAAAGGTTGAACCAATATTTTGAAGTTCGGTTCCGCCCACCATTGATATCAAAATCAGTCTAATAATCACAAAAATAATTGCTTCCAGTAATACAGGATTAAGCATTTTCATGGCCTCATTGAAATGTCTGTCTGCACCGACAGAATAAAGCCTTCTCTTTCCCGAGAATAACTTTAAGAAAATCTTTAGCAGATAACCTGAAAACAATGCAATCACTATAGCAGTAAACATCCAGTTATATCCAAATATTTCAATTGAAATGTTTCCATTCTCATCACACGCAAATATGTAGTATGCCATACTGGCCACAAAAGGGTAATACTTTGAATTTGCCTTGTCACATTCTCTACCATAAGAATAACTCACCGACAAAAGCATAATCATAGCCAGCATACCCATAGTAAATGTGTACACAATATTAAGTGCCAAATATATTTCTCCGCCCAGAATATTCTTTATAAAATCCTGATAAAACTTTGGAGGAAAAGATGTCAAAACCAGACACATACATCCCGTAATTATAAATGGCACCGCCATCACCAATCCATGCTTAAGTGCAATAAAAACAGGCTTACTTTCTATAAATGATGTTATTTTCATCATCTTGTCTGTAAATTTGTTATTCATTTTTTTCTCCTTTCGTTGGGCTTTACTTTATAGTACTTCATTTTCTTATTGTCTGCAATAAAAATATCATTTCTACAGCGGTAAACTAAATAAAGACCGTCAAGCCCAATCACGACTTGACAGTCTTTATAGTGTTAATCGCTAATATTGTTTTCCTTTCTGTCAATAATTCTGCCAAGATATTCGTCACGCTTAATAATATTCTGCATTTTAATCCTCATTTCACTTAAAACTTACGGGTGTTTTACCCTTACTTTCAAGTATAGTATATCACCATTTTTGCAAAATATCAATTTACCACTTAATCCTGTTTGTGTCAAGTAATCGTTGGCACTTTTTCTTTTTTCTTTATGATTAACATATTTTCTTATAAATTCGCCATCCTTTATGGCAATTTCAGGCTTAGTCCTCTTGTCTGCTTTTTAGCTGTTGGGAAGTTCCTGTCAAGAGCGAAGCCACATGTGGTGCAAAGCACTCTTGACAGGAACTTCCCGACAGCTTTTCTGTAATCAAGAGGACTAAGCCTTTCCTTGTACTTCCGCACAGCTTTTAATCATTAAACGCTCTCATAAATGCCTTTGTTGATGCGCTTTGAATTGCATCCAGTAACGGCATATGCATTCTGATTCTGTCTGCATATGAATTACCTTTCCCGTCCTTTTTCGGTGTTTTTGCAGCACTCAGGATTTCTATTACTTCCCGCATCTGAAGTGTAAATATCAGTCCGTCTGTGTAGCGTTCGATTGTATTTACTAATTCCTTATTTTCTTTTCTGTAAAGTGCTTTTGCAAGATTATTTGCACCTGCTTTTGACCATCTCATCCTCCTGTGTTTCATCCGCATTGTTATTACGGTACAGTTCTGGCTCTCCTGCACTCCCATATGCTTGTATATAAGGCCTTCCGATGGCTCTGGTATTTTTACTCCCTGCTTGCCATAAGGCAGTAATCCATTCTTATTATTTTCCAGATATTTTAACAGTTCTCTGGCATATTTACTTTCCTTATTCTTCTCATCCGGACTTTCCACACTGTTTGCATATGTTTCTATATACTCCAGCATTTCCTCGATTTTTTCCTCTTCCAGCAGACTGCGTATTTCTTTCTGTGCTTTCTTATTTTTTATCTTTCGCAGAATTTCCTGATATATGATATCGGTCTAATTGAAAGATAGCATCTGAATCATAGGGTTCTTTAATCCAACTTCCTCCATCACCGTTTAATATTCTCTGTCCAATCTCATCCACATCGTATTTTTGACGTATACATGCCTCACGTTTTTCATGAAAGGTGTTACTGTCTTCCATTCCGGCAAGCATGGTTTTTCATTTTCTTATGATGTTCATCCTGCATGTTGAGCCATACTCCGTCCATCTCCTCAAAAAGTACAGGTATTGTTTTAGAGCCCTCTGTCTGGTCTGCATTCATCTGATGAACTGCATGCATTTCTTCCTCATCAATTCTTTCACCCAGACGCTGTACAAGATTCCATACCCCTTGTTCACTGATGGATTGACCACAGGTTTCGTTAATAATATCGGCTGTAACACGATATGGGGATTCTGTAATTGTCAATGCTATCTTTTCTGCAAGATTTGTTGAAATCATGCCAATCTTATCCATCTGCATAGCCTGATCCAGCAGATAAATATATTCCACCTGACCCTCCTCATTCTCTGTCCTATAGACTCTTCTTGAGTAAGATACCTCGCCATATACTGTTTTTATGCTAGTATCTCTGGTACCTTTATCTCTATAAACCTTTTTATCACGGCCTTCTGCAAGTTCCTTATCATAGGATTCCAACATAATCCGTGTAATTTCTCTTGCCAGTTCACAGACATATGCAAATATTTTTTTCTCTAACTCCTTGAAAGATATAAGATTCTCATTTAAAATAGTACTCATCATACAGTCTCCTTTACGTGTTTTTTTCGCAGTTAACATCATAAAGAAAAACTGTATGTTTGGG
>JBNRML010000108.1:0-2776 GCA_050309585.1 Lachnospiraceae bacterium | reverse complement strand
CATCAAAGGGTTCATTCGCACCCTTGAGAACACAGGGAATGTTACCGAGGAGTTCGAGGCCGGGATGTGGTGCGGGTTAGTAGACCACGTGACGGTAACGGATAAGGAAAATATTGTGTTTACTTTTAAGAACGGCTTAGAGATAAAAGTTTCATAGAAATTTGTTGAATGAGGACTTTTGAAAAGGGTCCTTTTTCTTATGGTAAAATAACAAATGTTGTGATATAATTATGATGATTTAGTATGTAAAACTATTAACAAAACTTGAATTTGAGGAGGTAATAAGATGACAGCATATATGAGATTAAGATAATACTGCGAGTTGTGTTGCGGTACATCCGTATTACATAACTCGCTTTCGGGCAAGACTGTAATAATGGAGGATGTAATGAATAAAATTAGTAGATTTAATGACAGCGAAAAGATTTTTCGTTGTCCAATATGTAAACGAAAGTTAAAGTTGGTAGGTAATAGTTTGCTGTGTAGTAATAAGCATTGTTTCGATATTTCTAAATTAGGATATGTGAATCTTGTACTAAATCAAAAGCAATCAAAGCATTATAGCAAAACTTCTTTTGAAAGCAGAATGGATATTTTAGAAAAAGGATATTATTCACATATTCTTACAGAGATAGCACATATATTGAGCAAGCTTAAAAACATAGCAACTATTCTTGATGTCGGATGTGGTGAAGGATATTATTCCAGAAAAATCAAAGAACTATTCCGAGCAGACATAGTTGCTTTTGATATTTCCAAAGATGCAATTTCCCTTGCTTCAAAAAAAGATGGTAGTAATTCTATAAAGTGGTTTGTAGGTGATTTGGGAAATATGCCTATCATAGACCACTCAATAGACTGCATACTGGACATTTTTACACCTGCTAACTATTCGGAGTTCAATAGAGTTCTGACGGATAAAGGCTATATTGTAAAGGTTATACCTGGTAATAGACATCTGCTGGAGTTCAGAAACATTGCAAAAGAACATTTGAAAAATCAAGAGTATTCCAATGAGAATGTGATTAACTATTTTAAGAAGCAGTATTCTGTTATTTACCAAAAAAGGGTTTCAGCAACATATGAAATGCCTTTAGAGGATATTAAATTTTTTGCAGACATGACTCCACTGTTATTCCAAGTAGATAAAGCTAAGATTGATTTCAAAAAGCTAAAAACTTTGACGATTGATGCAGAGATATTTGTGGGAAGTCTATAACGCTTGAAACTTTCAGTTTGACGGAGCAACAAATTCCAATTTGTTGAACTGAATACTGACCCATAGGGGCAAGGTTGAAATACACCTTGCCCCTATTCATTTTCCATTGGGCATTCATAGAAAATGAATAAAAAGGTCAGTTATACACACCAATACTTATCTCGGACAGAGAGTAAGAAAAAGAAATATGAAACAGTAGAGGCTTTACTAAAGGAGCATCATATTATTTGATGTTGAATTTCACATCCCTATGTGGGAACAACATCGGGTGTGGGAAAATAACAACGGAATATTTGGAATGTTAAAAATGACATTGCTATGTGCAAAAAACATGGCGGTGTTATTTTTTTGCCTTTTTTCAAAATTTCTCTCCTGAAATTAGCAGTTTTGAGTCATTCCAATACATAGCTGTCGGAAGACCATCGGTTCTTACTAATTGAGGAAAGGAGAGAAGTCCTATGGGAATAAGTAAATACAACGCGGAAGGCTACTACGATCCAGTACCACAGATGGCTGTAAATGAAATAGAGAAGGAACTTCACAAGTGGAGACCGCTTGTTTATATCTGTTCTCCATTTTCAGGAGACATCGAAGGGAATACACAAAGGGCAAGAGACTATAGCCGTTTTGCTGTAGACCAGGGTGCAGTTCCATTAGCACCACATTTATTGTTGCCACAGTTTATGTCTGAAAAGACAGAAAGAGACTTGGCACTTTTTATGGATATGGTGTTCCTCGGCAGATGTGAACAGCTATGGGTATTCGGAAAGAACATCTCTAGTGGAATGGCAGCAGAGATTGATAAGGCCAAGCAGAAGAAAATGAAGATTGTCAGCCATACAAGGATTCGACCATGTACGCAGCAGTAAAAAGAGCAATTCAGAAGAAGTTCCCATTTCTTGATGATAACGCTATGGATGCTGCGAGATTCTTTTTCGGTTCGTCCTGTGATGCTGATGACATCATTTGGAATGAAGGCTTTCTTCAGATTGATGAGACTCTCGATGAGGATGATTACATCGAAGAGGCAGTGGAAAAGGAAGAGTACCAGACTGGTGGAGGTGTCATTCTCGAAGGCAGCAGAAATAATACTTTGAGTTTGTTCGCAGGTAAGGTCTTAAAGAAATTCGGAATCACAGATAAGGCACATGACCTCTTTCTTGAAAGAGCAGCAAAGTGTGACCCACCTCTTGATGACAGAGAACTTAAGACCATATGGAATAGTGCGGTTGGATTTGCAAAGAAGATACAGAGTCAGGAAGGCTATGTTCCACCAGAAGAATTCAACGCAGAGTTTGATGGCGGATTAAAGCCAGAGGATTATTCGGACATCGGAGAAGCGAAGGTTCTCGCAAAGGAGTATGGTTCTGAACTTAAATACACAACAGCTACCGATTACCTTCGTTTTGATGGTGAGTGCTGGAGAGAGGACAGACAGATGGCGCTTGGTGCGGCAGAGGATTTTCTTGACCTTCAGCTTGCTGATGCGAGGGAACAGGTGGAGATTGCAGAACAAGCACTCCTCGGTGCAGGTGTATCTGAAGAGAATGTTAAGTC
>JBNRML010000107.1:0-4424 GCA_050309585.1 Lachnospiraceae bacterium | reverse complement strand
ATTAGAGGCTGAACATATTATGACATTACGCAATATTACTCACGAATTTGGTAATATTTTAACATTAATAAATAGTTCCCTCCAAATCATTGAATCCAGCCATCCTGAAGTATCTGAATATAAATACTGGAACTCAACTACAAATGATGTTCATTATATGATAAGCCTTTTATCTGAAATTTCCACATATAATAATAGCACTAAACTCCATCTGGAAACTATAAATATTACAGAACTTATCCACTCAGTTTCATCAACATACAACGGTTTATATGCTGACAAAAACGTTACTTCAAAATTTGAAACAATCAATTATCCACCGGAAATAAATGCAGATAAGACTAAAATCAAACAGGTTTTCATAAACCTTATAAAAAATGCATTTGAATCCATCTCGCCAGATACATCTGGATTAGTACATATTTCCATCGACTATTGTGACGGTACTATATCAATAACCATTTCTGATAATGGATGTGGAATACCCGATTGCGATATTGATAAAATATTTCTTCCTATGGTCACCTTTAAACCTAATGGTACCGGACTTGGTCTTCCAATTTCGAAAAGAATAATTGAAGCTCATAACGGCAGTATAAGCGTAACCTCGTCTATAGACAAAGGAACCACATTTAGAATACTTCTTCCCGTTCGGTAAAATGTTTTCTAAATAAAATATTTTCAGCTCTCTGAAAACGGAAACAAAACATCAAGATTTCTTAATATCTTAAAGGTTCCCTTGGCAGTCATCTCACCTGTCATAAATGCTCTTTGGAAAGTTAATCTTCCCTTCACAATTCCACTTAATGTATCTGAAGATAATTTTCCAAGCACATCTGCATCCAAGTTCTTTTCATATTTGCATTCCAATTCGTCACCGTCTACAATTAACTGTAATGTTTTTTTCTTATCCTCTATTATCAATGCATACCTTGCCTTAAATCCATCCAGTGGTACAAATTTATTCTTAAATAACTTAATAAACTCGTCCTCTAAGGTTCCCTCCTGATTTTGAAGCATTTCCTTAAACATGCTGGCTAATTCTTCTATGTCTTCTTTCTGCTTTTTGACATATTTATCATTTGAAGCATACTTAGACAACTGCTCCGTTTCCTGAGGTGTCAAATCAAGAGTTTCTTTCATAATATTCTGTTTTATTGCATAACTACTTGAAGGCAGTGGCTTTCTTTTTTGAGATATTGTTCTATACAAGTCTTCCGTTTTTCGTTCTATTATTTCACCATATCCTCTATTCATCTCAAAATCTATAGACTCCTGAACATATGCACATATACCATTTGTTGTCATTCCTCCCAACAAATCCCATGCATTATTAATATCTGCTAATGCCTCTTTTTCCCCGTAGGTTGTTGATATTATTATTGGAAACATATATAGTTTACTTATTTTCTCTTTATCACCATATAACCAGCACGCATCAAGGAATTCATGCATATATCCACCAATACCTCTCCACTCCACGCTTGATGCCAATATAACTGCATCTGCATCTTTAAAAGTCTGTGGCAATGTAGGTATTGAACTTTTCATTTCATAAAGATTATATCTGGTAATATTTACTCTAAGCTCTTCTAATACCTTCTCCACTCTATTTAAGACATACAATGTAGGGTCCTCAATTAAACCCCTTCCGCCATAATATATATTTATATTCATTGACATAATACACAGTATAACTGTGTCCTCCTTCCATTCAGAGCCTCAAATTTTCTCATTCCTAGTCTATTGAATTTCCAACAATTATTTTAATATATACACTACTTATTTTCAACATACTTATTTCTTTTACTTGACAAATTAATTGATAAATAGTTTATTATTCCTAAAACAATACCTGCTGCAAATCCTGCTAAATGCGCAACATTATCCACATTTCCCTGATTTCTTCCTGCCACAATAAGTAAAAGTAAAACCAGAACTATCTTTCCAAAATCATTCTTTTTGTTTTTCTTTTCCTCAATAATCTTTACAACAACCGCCCCCATAATTCCGTATATTGCACCAGACGCACCTGCTGATACCGTAATAGTTTTAAACATACTATAATAAAATATTGAAGCTGTTCCTGCAAATATTCCACTTAAAAAATAAATGAGCAGATATCTGATATGTCCAAAATAACTTTCTGCCTTATCCCCGATTAATGCCAAACACATCATATTATTTCCCAGGTGTATCACCCCAAAATGCATAAACATACTGGTAATTAATCTGTATATTTCTTTATCCTCAAAAACACTTACGTAAAACAACGCCCCCTTATCTAACATATATCTTGCGTTAAGCGTAGAACCTCTCGATTCTAAATAAATAAAAGATATAACATTTATCACAATCAAAGCAATTGTAATAAATGGAAGTTTTCTAAAATCTATTTTTTCTTTTTCAAATTGTTTTTTCCACAAATCTGTAACGACACTCTCAAGTTGCTCTCTTATGCCATCAAACTCCTCTGGCTGGTTTTCAAAGATTATTAACCTTCCTTCATAATTATCAATAAACCAGATTGGATATTTTCCCATTGCATAACTCTTAGCCCTATCAAGGTTCCTACTGTATGCAATATAAATAATTTTTACATTTGAATATCCCTTCAGTAAAAAATTATTTTCAAGTTGTCTTGATATGTCATCCAATTGATCACTTGAAATTGGAAATTTAGAAATATCATTTATGATTCCTACAATATATACTTCATTATTTTCTCTCTTTAAATAAAATTGCACATTAGGTACATTGCTATTAAGCAAAACATATCTTTTTCCGATTAATAATGGACTAATACTACTTTCACTCAAGGCTACTCTTCCTTTCGTCACACATTAATAACATTTTATGCAATTTACATTAACACTTATGTATTTCTATGTCAAATTAATTTCCTACATTATATCCTTCAATCTACCTAAAAATATAATCGAATGCTGCTATAGTGATTTTATCTCCAAAATCTATTTTTACTTTTTCATATGGATTTAAGATATCGTCATTTACATATGTGCCATTCTTTGAATTTAAATCCTCTATTGTAAACTCTCTGTTGTCATTTAATTCTATTTTTGCATGCATCCTGCTTATACTATTGTCTCTTATTATTCCATCTGCCTTCCCCGGAATCTTCCCTATTATAAACGGAAAATTATTTAATAATATATCATCCTGTTCCGACATACTAAAAAGTTTTCTTTGCTGCTCCCATACAATATCATTTATATACATAGTATCATTCTCTGCAACATAAGTATTATCACATTCTCTCTCCTGTTCATAGTCTTTCTCATACTTACAATACCCGGTTTCTTTTTTATCTTGAGAATATAAAGCTGTATTTTCATTATCTCTTTTTTCAGTTTTTTTAATACTTGGTATCTTAATACTACTTAATACATTCTTAATCATATTAGATGCACTATCAACATATATTTCCTCGTTTTCATCTATTCTTTCTTCCATTCTTTCTTCTACAACCTGCTGATTATCACGACAACATTCTTCTTTTTGTCTGCTATTTTCTTTATAAAAATCAGCTTCTTTAAATTCTTTATTTTTATTTTCAAAATCGCCAATAAAATCCTGCAATTCTTCTATTTTAAACCCATCTTTACTTGATACTTCCAATATTCCATACGCAAACTGAACAGATTTTCTATCTTTATGGTCAACCATCGATATCATTTCCTGCATCAAAACATAAAATTGATTTTCTACATTTTGTCTATAATTCGGATAATAACAAAAATATATTTCTTCCGTAGTCATATCTATATAGATATATTTCATATCCAGAACAATACTATCTTCTTCCAACAGATACTTATTAACATTATCTAATACTTTCAGCATAGCAATGGTCAACTTTTGTAAATCACTAAATCCTACTTTGTTCTTTTCAAAATATTCCCTTAAATTTTGTTTCGAAGTAATTATGTAAGACATCTCTGTGTGTCCATTTATATAATTTATATATATACTCAATAATCCGCCTATATTATTTTCTGTTATCATTCTTATTTTGTAATCATCAACAATTAAGCTGTTATCAGAAATTATCAAATAATTGTCTTCTAAGTTATGTTTATACTTTACCTCCATTTTATTTCCCCCTACTCTCTCTAATCATATCAAAAATGGCTTTAGTTGTGGTCAAATAATCTTTAGTGGATATATTAACCATTTCAATCTCAATTTTATCATTTCTAATTATCCCAAAAAATCCTAGCGAAAAATTCATCTCAACACATATATTTGTCTCTTCCTCCCCTTTATTTACTTTTATGTTCCCAATTTCAGCAATTAGGGACTCATTTTTTATTTTTATTAATATTTCGTTTTTAATATCATCCTCTGTTTTATTACTTGCATCTGATAAAATTGCATATTTTTGCAATATAGCCCTTGTGCAC
>JBNRML010000106.1:0-4384 GCA_050309585.1 Lachnospiraceae bacterium | reverse complement strand
ACTTCCGCTCGTCTTCATTTAGTAGCGCAAAATTTGAGGACTCTTTATTTCCTTATTCGGTATAGCGGAGGCGGCTGTCAATTCGACATAATTTTCTTGTGATACTTTACCGTACATGAGCATTTGCACCCGGGTTATCGTTACCGTAACCTTCCATAAGGTTAATTGCACCCCAGATACCAAGACCTGCTCCAAGTGCTACTACTAATGTCTGTAATGTTCCTACTGCGCTCTGAAAAAATGCCATAATTAAAATCCTCCATGTTATAAAATTTGTGTGATATAAAATTCCTTGACCAAAAGGTCGTGAATAGTTACTGCTCCAAAGCCCGTCGACTGACTTTGGAAGTACGGCCGTACCTCACCCGAACCGAAATCCGGGCGATAAAAAAACTCCTCAATCTGCCTTTATCACAAATCAAAGAGTTAATTCTCTGTTACCTCGATGACCTCATATTCGTCATCCGCTTTCAATATTAAGTTGTGATTGAGGAACTTCTCGATATCGAAATGGTTCCTCTTGTCATAATCAGAAGTCAACTTGTAATTCGGATGCTGCGTAATATCATATTTATCTGACAAAAACGGACGCACACCTCTTACCTGCACGATACATTTACTGCCATCCATGACAGCTAACTCATCAATGCTCATCAAATCTTTTCCAAGCTTCTGATAATTCAAATTGTAGCTCATATTGCTACCTCTCGATTCCCCGGTATTAAACATATCAATGGTCTCTTTACCAAGGGAAGCGTTCAAATCCTTTAGGGTGGTCTGCTCTGAGCCACCAAGGAATATCTGCGAATCCATATTACCAATAATGGTATCGGCATTATCCTTATAGATTGCTTTCAGCTGTGACTTCGCTTGTAATACTAAGCAGGCAGAAATTTCTCTGCTTCGAATGGTTGCCACCAGCTTCTCCAGATTAGGAATCTGACCGATATTGGCACACTCATCAATCAGGCATCGTACATGCACCGGCAGTCTTCCACCATACACATCATCCGCCTTTTCACATAGCAAATTGAACAGCTGCGTGTAAATCATAGAAATCAGGAAATTAAAGGTTGCATCTGTATCCGACATAATCAAAAACAATGCAGTCTTTTTATCTCCCAGCGTATCCAGTTCCAATTCATCGTAAGCAGTAATATCACGAAGTTCCTTGATATCAAACGGCGCAAGTCTCGCACCACAGGATACCAGAATCGACTTAGCGGTCTTACCGGCAGCCAGCTTGTATTTCGCATATTGTCTCACTGCAAAATGGTCCGGATTCTGCTTTTCCAATTCCTCAAACATCAAGTCCACCGGATTTTTGAATTCTTCATCATCCTCTCGAACCTCCATCGCATTTATCATCTCAAGGAGTGTAGAGAAGTTCTGCTCTTCCTCGGGAGCCTCATAATGAATGTATCCGATAAGTGCCGTGTAAAGCAGTGTCTCTGCTTTCAGCCAGAAATCGTCACCGCCCTTGCTTTCTCCCTTTGTATTTGCGATAAGTGTCGTTACCAGCTTTAGAATATCCTTCTCAGAGTGGATATAAGCAAAAGGGTTATAGTGCATCGACTTCTTAAAATTGATGGTATTAAATACCTTTATTCGATAGTTATTCTTCAAAAGGGCATTACCGCATTCGCAAGCTATGCTTCCCTTCGGGTCAGTCACAACATAGCTCGAATGCATCTGTAAAAGGTTCGGTTTCAGCCAGAATCTTGTCTTACCGGAACCGGAGCCTCCGACTATCAGTACATTCTTGTTTCTCGCATATTTCGGCTGCGATGGTCTGCTATTCATGGTAATACGCTCCGTCTGGGATAAAATCACGTTCTGCGAAAACTCCGTATCCACAAACGGTTCAATATCCGCAGGTTTTCCCCACCGGGCAGAACCGTATTCCACGTTATGCTTATAATTCTTTGCATTCTTACCTTTCAGATATACTGCTACACGAAGTATTACTCCGACAGCAATACCAATCATCAGGTCAATCGGATGCAAACTTGGCAATGGATTAGAAAAAGCTTTCATAATCAGTCCATCAAGCACTATGCTCTGAACCTTTTCAGAAGCATTTTCCCCTACCGCCATTCTCCAAATCTCTCCAACATTTGTAGCCAGTAATCCAATAATCACATAAGGCAGATTCAGGATTAGCAGCTTCTTATACTTCGTACTCATCGACTCTTCTCCTTTTTCTTCTCATGTTCTTTCTTTGGCATATTCGCTACCAGCTCCTTAAACTTTTTAAGAACTTTCAATATGCTAGGGCGATTCTGAGACTGCTTTTTTACCTGTTTTGCAGTATACTCAGCCAATACTTGTGCAATGGCATCTGCATCACGAGCCTTGAAGAATACCATATACTTCATCGGTGTGACAGTCTTATCCTTCACAATAGCAAAATCAACACCATATTTCTTTGCAATTCGCTCAAAATCTTTTATCCCGGTTTCTCCTACCGGAAGACTGGAAACACCCTGATTTTGACCTATCAACTCCTTTACTGTCTGCTTACCCTTAATATGGTCGTCCTTTACGGCTTTCTTCTGCTTACAGTGTCGCAAGTACATAGATAATGCCCTACAAAGTGTTCTACCGGTCAGTTTCGTAGTTGAAATAGCCAATCGCACGGTTTTGTCCGCAACTTCTTCATTTACCAACAATCTCACTCCCTTCGTTAGTTATTTCTGTGCTTCTTAAAGATATCCTGTAATACCCTCCATCGAAGTCACAATCAACTTTGCCTTTTTCGCAATGGTAATGTCATCCTTCATATCCTCAGTAATGCGATTACCACATACCACCAAGAATCTCGCTCTACGCAGAAGGTCCTCTTCCATCTCCTTTTGAAGCTTGTGTGCATCCGGATTCTCCTCTGTAAAGATTCCGCTAAACGCAAGCACCGGGCAGATAGGAATATAGCCATTATCCGCTAATATCTGACAATACTTCCTTGCTTCCTCTTCTGCTTCAAAACGGTTCTTGCTCCACGCTGCCGTTACATATGCTCTGGGTAATGTTCTACTCATAGTTCCTCCTAATCCACCTGATACGCAGGCAACTCATACTGACCTGCATAAACGTTAGTTGTTCTGCTCACAAATTCAATAAATGCCTCTTCAAGCTCCTTCTGATTCATGCACCACACACCATCATTAGCGGCTTTCATAATCAGGCACTCGCCCATGACTAAATTGCAGCCATCAATACTAGCCGCACTACCAACCGGATAAATAATCATATAATCTGTATGACCTATCATTGCTGACAAGCAGTTCTCACCATAATCCTCAATCACACCCAATGCCCTATCATAATCCATGAGCCAAAGAGATTTCTTTGTACTGATATAAAGGGCTACCTTCTTAGGAATCGTAGGTGTCACGGCAGTAAATTTAAAGCCGTAATCTGCATCTCCGTCAATTCTTACTTTTACGCTTTCCATTTATTCATCTCTCCTTATATTCTTCCATTGGCTCTGTCATTATTGAACATCGCCGTATAATAGTTATTGATTGTAAGCGGTGCATTATAAAGCGTAGCCAACAAATATTGCTTAATGTTACGTATCTCTGCACCGTTTTTTTCCATGCAGTCCAAAACATACTGAATATGCGAATAATCCAGCTTCATGAACTGACTTTTTACCACTGCCAGCGATTTCCTATCCCCGGCAATTCGGATGGTCTTACTCTTTGAACAGACAGTATCCACTAAAATATCCAGAATCTCCTCCAACTCCCTACACTGATACGGATATTGCTGCTTTAATGCCTGATAATCCAATTGTGCAGTGAAGTATTGCTTGTAGGTTTCTCTCTCATCCATATCGCTATCTCCCGATAAGATAAGATTAGTCTCACTAATATCAGTATTATTAAACTCAGTATTATTACCTCGTAACTTCTCCGAGTCTAGGGTCGTACATTTTACGAGTCCAGAGTCGTAACTTTTACGAGTCAAGACTCGTAGATTCTCCGAGTGGATAAAATTCTTCACATAAATAATCACAGGTTTCCCCTGTCCCTGACGCTTTCGCTCTATCAAGCCATGTTCTTCTAAATCCACCATCATCTTGGTGGCGGTCTTATCACTGCAATTTAACGAAAGCATGATATTTTCAAGCGTATATACCACGTACACACGTCCATCCTCATCTACCCATCCATTCTTCTTAGATAAGGACACTCTGTCTAGGAGCAAGCCATAGAGAAGCTTGGCATCCGATGAAAGTTTCCGGAACTCATCTATAAAGTTATAATTAAGTATGTACAATAAATATTAAATAAGAATGTACAAATGTTATGATATATGAGTTACAAGGAGGAACTCATAATGATACTAAAGAATCAGATCATAACAAACATAAAAATAG
>JBNRML010000105.1:0-20102 GCA_050309585.1 Lachnospiraceae bacterium | reverse complement strand
GAGTATTATCATAAAAAAATAAAAAGTGCACAATGCGGGAAGGAAAAAATGATTAGATTTTTATTAATAATATTTTTTCTAATAATATTCTTTATTATTAGTATTCCAATTTATTTATTTGAATGGATATTGGGAAAGATTAATATAAATGCAAGGCACAGAAGCTGCAGGTTTATTATATCCAATGCGTTCAGATTTTGTTTATTTATTTCAGGTGTTAAGCTTAAGGTAGAAGGAAAAGAAAATATTCCCGAAGAGGCATGTCTTTTTGTGGCAAACCATAATGGATTTTTTGACATCGTGACAACTTACGTTGCCATTGGTAAGGTTATGGGATTCATTTCAAAAAAAGAAGCGAAAAAAGTGCCATTCTTAAATGTGTGGATGCATCTTATCGGATGCCTGTTTTTGGATAGAAAGGATATAAAACAGGGACTTAAGACTATACTAAAGGCAGCGGATTATATTAAAAATGGAATCTCGATGTTTGTATTTCCTGAAGGAACCCGTTCTCTTGATGGAAAAATGCTTCCATTTAAAGAGGGAAGCATGAAGATGGCTGAAAAGTCCACAGGAATTGTTGTACCGCTTGCAATTAAAGGAACAGCTGAGCGCTTTGAAAGACAGTTTCCAAAAATTCGGCCTGGTGTTGTATCAATTAAAATTGGAAAACCTATTTACATTAAAGAACTGACAAAAGAAGAAAAGAAGTTTTTAGGTGCTTATACTCAGAAAATTATACAGGAAATGCTTGATGAAGCTGAAGAGTAAAAGTGTTTTCGGAATGGAGGAAAAATGAGCAGAAGTTTAACATTATTAACAGACTTATATGAATTGACAATGATGCAGGGGTACTTCAAGAATAATACAAATGAGGTAGTTGTATTTGATGCCTTTTATCGTAAAAATCCAAACGATGGTGGTTTTGCCATTGCCTGCGGACTTGAACAGGTTGTGGATTACATTAAAAATTTGAAATTTTCTTATGATGATATTGATTATTTAAGAAGTCTTGGAAAATTTGATGAGGACTTTCTGGATTATCTGAGTTCCTTCCATTTTACGGGAGATATTTATGCAATACCGGAAGGGACAGTGGTATTTCCAATGGAGCCTTTGGTCAAGGTAGTTGCTCCGATTATGGAAGCGCAGCTTGTGGAAACGGCCATATTAAATATTATTAATCACCAGAGTCTTATTGCAACAAAGGCAGCAAGAGTTGCGTTTGCTGCACAGGGTGATGGTATTATGGAGTTTGGATTAAGACGTGCCCAGGGACCTGATGCGGGAATTTATGGTGCCAGAGCAGCCATGATTGGCGGTTGTATGGGAACGTCAAATGTTTTGACAGGTCAGATGTTTGATGTGCCTGTCCTGGGAACTCATGCACATAGTTGGATAATGAGCTTTAAGGATGAATATACTGCATTTAAGACATATGCAGAATTATATCCTTCTGCATGTATATTATTGGTAGACACATATGACACACTCCGTTCCGGTGTGCCAAATGCAATCAGGGTATTTAATGAAATGAAGGAGCAGGGAATAGAGCTCACTTATTATGGTATAAGACTTGACAGTGGAGACCTTGCATATCTGTCTAAGAAAGCACGTAAAATGTTAGATGAGGCTGGCTTTACGGATGCTGTTATATCAGCTTCAAGTGATTTGGATGAGTATCTTATTGACAGCTTGAAAACTCAGGGGGCAAAAATTACTTCCTGGGGTGTTGGTACAAATCTTATAACATCAAGAGATTGTCCATCTTTTGGCGGCGTTTATAAATTAGCTGCCATTATGGATGAAGAGACAGGAGAATTTATTCCTAAGATTAAGCTGTCAGAAAACACAGTGAAGATAACAAATCCCGGTAATAAAACTGTATTCAGACTTTATGACAAAGAAAATGGAAAGATTCTTGCAGATGTCATTGCACTGGCAGATGAAACAATAGATGAAAATGAAGATTTACTTTTATTTGACCCTATTGAGACCTGGAAAAAGACAATGTTAGATGCGGGGGTATATGAAGTCAGAGAGCTTATTGTGCCTGTATTCAAAAAGGGTGTATGTGTTTATGAATCACCAAAGGTTATGGATATCAGAGATTACTGTAAAAAGGAACAGGAAACACTTTGGGATGAAACAAGACGTCTTGTAAATCCTCACAAAGTTTATGTTGATTTGTCAGATAAGCTTTATAATGTGAAAAAACAGCTTCTTGACAACCACAATATTGCAAGAAAAAAGAGTACAAAGTAAATTGACATTCAAAAAGAATGTTAGTATAATTAGCACGTATTTTAAAAAAGGTATCTCTGTAAAGGTGGTATAACGAATTTGTAGAGAGCTTCGTCCTGTTACAGGAAAAGCTCTCTTTTTAATTAACTATACATTATTAAGAAACTGCTACATTAGTTATGGCGATGAGGAAAATGTAGGAAAGGAATGAAAGTATGTACAAGAAAGTATCCACAAATCTCAATTTCGTTGAGAGAGAAAAAGAAGTAGAAAAGTTTTGGAAAGAAAATGACATTTTTAGAAAAAGTATGGAAAACAGAAAAGAAGGAGAAACATATACCTTCTATGACGGACCTCCTACTGCAAATGGAAAGCCACATATCGGTCACGTATTAACACGTGTTATCAAGGATATGATTCCAAGATACCAGACAATGAAGGGCAAATATGTTCCAAGAAAGGCCGGATGGGACACACATGGTCTTCCTGTTGAGCTTGAGGTTGAAAAGATACTTGGTCTTAACGGAAAGGAACAGATTGAAGAATATGGTATGGAGCCATTTATCAAAAAATGTAAAGAGTCTGTTTGGAAATACAAAGGAATGTGGGAGGACTTCTCAGGTACAGTAGGTTTCTGGGCAGATATGGATGACCCATATGTAACATATGATGACAATTTCATTGAGTCTGAATGGTGGGCATTAAATGAAATCTGGAAAAAGGGATTATTGTACAAAGGATTTAAAATTGTTCCTTACTGTCCGCGTTGTGGAACACCTCTTTCAAGTGCTGAGGTTTCACAGGGTTATAAAACTGTAAAAGAACGTTCGGCAATCGTAAGATTTAAGGTTGTAGGAGAGGATGCTTATTTCCTTGCGTGGACAACTACACCATGGACACTTCCAAGTAACGTTGCACTTTGTGTTAACCCGCAGGATACTTATGTAAAGGTAAAGGCAGCGGATGGATACACATATTATATGGCAAAGGCTCTGCTTGATGCAGTTCTTGGTAAATTTGCCACAGAGGAAAATGGAAATAAGGCATATGAGATTTTAGAAGAGTATGTTGGTAAGGATTTAGAGTATAAGGAATATGAGCCATTGTTTGCATGTGCAAAGGATGTTGCGGACAAGCAGCACAAGAAAGGCTTCTTTGTAACTTGCGACAACTATGTTACCATGTCAGATGGTACCGGTATTGTTCATATTGCACCTGCATTCGGTGAAGATGACGCGAATGTTGGACGAAATTATGATCTTCCATTTGTTCAGTTTGTAAATGGTAAAGGTGAGCTTACTGAGGATACTCCATATGCAGGAATTTTTGTAAAGAAGGCTGACCCTGAGGTTATCAAAGACCTTGATGCAGAGGGCAAGCTTTTCGATGCACCAAAATTTGAACATGAATATCCACATTGCTGGAGATGTGACACACCACTTATTTACTATGCAAGAGAGTCGTGGTACATTCGTGAAACGGCAGTAAAAGAAGATTTGATAAGAAATAATAATACAGTTAACTGGATTCCTGAATCTATAGGAAAAGGACGTTTTGGTAACTGGCTTGAAAATATTCAGGACTGGGCAATTTCGCGTAACAGATATTGGGGAACTCCATTAAATATCTGGGAGTGTGAAGGATGTGGACATCAGGAATCTATCGGAAGCAGAAAAGAGCTTGCAGAACGTTCTGGAAATCCTGAGGCAGAGAAGATTGAATTACACCGCCCATACATTGATGAGGTGACATTTGTGTGTCCTGACTGTGGAAAGACAATGAAGCGTGTTCCAGAGGTTATAGACTGCTGGTTTGATTCAGGTGCAATGCCATTCGCACAGCATCATTATCCTTTTGAAAATAAGGAATTATTTGAGCAGCAGTTCCCGGCACAGTTCATTTCAGAGGCAGTTGACCAGACAAGAGGATGGTTCCATTCATTAATGGCTGAATCAACATTGTTATTTAACAAGGCACCTTATGAAAATGTAATCGTTCTTGGCCATGTTCAGGATGAAAATGGACAGAAGATGTCGAAATCAAAGGGAAATGCAGTTGATCCGTTTGACGCATTGGAACAGCACGGAGCAGACGCAATCCGCTGGTATTTCTATACAAACAGCGCACCATGGCTTCCAAATCGTTTCCACGCAAAGGCTGTTACAGAAGGACAGCGTAAATTTATGGGAACACTCTGGAACACATATGCTTTCTATGTGTTATATGCAAACATTGATGAATTTGATCCGACAAAATATTCATTAGACTATGACAAATTGTCAGTAATGGATAAATGGCTTTTATCAAGACTTAATTCAACGGTACAGGCAGTAGACACAAATCTCGGAAATTATCGTATCCCAGAGGCTGCAAGAGCATTAGATGACTTTGTTGATGACATGAGTAACTGGTATGTAAGACGTTCAAGGGAACGTTTCTGGGCAAAGGGAATGGAGCAGGATAAGATTAATGCATATATGACTCTTTACACGGCTTTGGTTACAATCAGTAAGGCTGCAGCACCTATGATTCCGTTTATGACAGAGGATATTTACCAGAATCTTGTAATAAGTGTAGATAAAAATGCTCCGGAAAGTATTCATTTATGTGACTTCCCAGAAGTTGATGAGAAGATGATTGACAAGGAGCTTGAAGAAAATATGAAAGACCTGTTAGAGGTTGTTGTCATGGGACGTGCCTGCAGAAATGCTTCTAACATCAAAAACAGACAGCCAATCGGACAGATGTATGTTAAGGCAGATTTTGAACTTTCTGAATTTTACGTAAATATTATTGCAGATGAGTTAAATGTTAAGAATGTTACATTTACAGATGATGTCAGAGAGTTTTCATCATACAGCTTCAAACCACAGCTTAAGACCGTTGGTCCGAAGTTTGGAAAGCAGCTTTCGGAAATCCGTACAGCACTTTCTGAATTAGACGGAAATGATGCAATGGATGAAGTAAATGCAACAGGTTCACTTAAGCTTGCACTTCCAAGCGGTGAGGTTGTTCTTGAAAAAGATGATTTGTTAATTGACATAGCTCAGAAAGAAGGGTATGTATCAGAGGCAGACAACAAGATTACAGTTGTTCTTGATACAAATCTTTCAGAAGAATTACTTGAGGAAGGTTTTGTCAGAGAAGTAATCAGTAAGATTCAGACAATGAGAAAAGAAGCCGGATTCGAGGTAATGGATAAGATTACAATTTTCGCAAAGGATAATGAAAAGGTAGCTGAAGTGATGAATAAGAATAAAGAATCAATTCTTTCAGACGTAATGGCTACGGATATCGTCACAGGCACTGTGGAGGGCTACGAAAAAGACTGGAACATCAATGGAGAAGAAGTAACTCTTGGTGTGAAGAAAAATTAATTTATGTAAACAAATTGTAAAACAATGTAAAACAATGTAAAAGAGGTAGAGAAATCTGCCTCTTTTTGTTATATTCGATGAAGTGTTACGGAATTGAAGTGTTTATAATTATTACCTGGTGGAAAGAAGGTGTTTTTTTGAAAAACAAGATTATTATTGTGGAAGATGAAGAGGCAATTGCAAAGATGATTTCCATGAATCTCAGAGTTGCAGGATATGATACGGAAATATTTTTCGATGGAGGGGATGCAGCAAAGTCCCTTCCGGATAATCATGATTTTGATTTGGCAATATTGGATATTATGCTGCCATCCATGGATGGACTGGAATTGCAGAAGCATATGAAAAAATATGACATTCCAGTGATTTTTCTTACGGCGAGAGATGATATTGAATCGAAAGTCAGCGGACTTCGTGGTGGAGCAGAAGACTATATGATTAAGCCCTTTGAGATTTTGGAATTATTAGTCCGTGTAGAAAAAATACTGGAAAGAAATAAAAAGAAAGACGAATGTATACATATTGGAAAAGTGGAAGTGCATCCTGTAAAACGCCTTGTAATAAAAGATGGTCAGGAAGTGAATTTGAAACCTATGGAATTTGATTTGCTGATGGTTCTAATAAAATATAAAAACATCGCAATTTCAAGGGAAAAATTGCTCAGCCTGGTCTGGGGATGCGATTATTATGGTGAAACACGAACGGTAGATGTTCATGTGGGCCAGCTTCGCAAAAAATTAGGTCTTACTGAAGAAATAAAAACTGTGTCAAAGGTGGGATATCGACTGGAAATATAGTGTCTTCGCAAATAAATTTGCTCAGAAATGAGGATTAGTGTGAAAGGAGAATAAATGTGAAATTAAAGACAAAGATTATGCTATTGTGTGGCGGATTGGTTTTAGCTGTTTCTATGGTAATCAATGTAGTGTGGTGGATGATTATGAAGGATGTGCTTGAAAAGGAAGCATTATCAAATGGATATATTTCTGCCATGGATAGCAGACAAAAAATAATAAGCAGTAAATTTGACAGTATGGTTGTGAAAGACAGTGAGGAATATTTGAAATATTATCTCAGACACAACGGAGATGATATGCTTTTGTGTTTTATGGATGTTAATTTTTCAAATGGTAATGGAGAAGTATATAACCATACTGTTTTCGACAGGGAGACACTGGAAAAATTACATTATAAAGCATATGAGAAAGCTGAATATTCGTATATGGAATATAAGAACGGAAGATATATAGTATATAGATTTTACTATGGAAATTTTGAGTTCTTTCATATCAGGGACATTACATCAATAGATGAAAAAATGGAATTTTACAGGTTAGTATCTGTGGTTATTACAGCCACAGTAATGTTTTTTTTGCTGTTATTTCTGCAAATAATGATGACCAGGATTATGAGACCATTAAAGCAATTGGGAATAAGCAGTGAGAAGATTTCAAAAGGGGTGTATTCAGAAAGAGTAAAAGTACATAACAAATATGATGAAATAGGCATTTTGTCAACACGTTTTAACTCTATGGCAGAGGCTGTGGAAAATAATATTTGTCAAATGAAAGAGATAGAACAGAAAAAAAATATATTCATGGGGAATCTTGCACATGAGTTAAAGACACCCATGACTGCCATATCAGGGTATGCACAGACATTATTGTATACAAAACTTAGCCAAGAGGATGAGGAAGAGGCCCTTATGTATATTTATAAGGAGTGCGAAAGGGTGGAACGGTTATCAAAAAAGATATTAAGGCTTTTGGAATTGGATAAAGATGAAGAATTGGAAAAAGACATGAAATGGATTAGTGTGGAACATCTTTTTGAGAATGCTGTGAATTCATGCAGATTTTTGATTGATAACAAAAACATAAAAATCCTTCAGGAAGCTGAAATTTCTCAAATATATGGTGATGAGGATTTGATGACAGATGCTGTTATAAATCTTTTGGAAAATGCAATTAAATACTCGGATTACGGAAATAGTATAAAAATGTCAGGTAAGATAATGGGTAATTCGGCTTTTATACAAATACAGGATTGGGGGTGTGGAATATCTTTGAGTGAACAGAAACAGATAATGGAACCCTTCTACAGAGTTGATAAATCCAGAAGCAGAAAAGAAGGCGGAGTTGGGCTGGGACTTTCCATAGTTCACGAAATCATAAAAAAGCACGGCTACGGGATAATGGTTGAAAGTATCCCGGGAGAGGGAAGCAAATTTACAATTTGTTTACCATCTGATGAATACTTTATAACAGAAAATGAGATAGACTAACGGAATAGGATTAATAAAACTGATATTAGGAAAAAACATATGAATAGTTTTGAAGTGGATTTAAGGCGTGCTTTATATTCGAGGATGTTCATTATTGCTGCATTCGCACAATTTATTATTCTGTATTGCAGCGGGTATAAATCAGGACTGTATTATTCGTCGATTCCAATTTTGTGTTCCATACCATTTTCTGATGTGCTCATAAAGGAAGAGGAGAGTGGTTTCATAAAAGTATTTATTACCAGGACATCATGCTCAGGATATTTTGCCGGAAAATATCTGGCAGGAATTATGGCAGGTGGGTGTAGTCTTGTTTTAGGACATATGCTATTCAGCCTGACAAAGAAATCGGGAGGGATAAGCTTTCCTTATGGTAAATTATTTTTTTCGGGAATGTTGTGGGCAGGAGTAGCCATAATGTTGTCAGGAGTTTCAAAAAGTGTATATATGGCATATGGCGGTAGTTTTATTTTGTATCATTTGCTGTCAATGCTTCAGGAACGGCATTTTGAAGACTGGTATTGCTTAAATCCCAGGGAATGGCTGGATAAGCAGCATGAGTGGGTATTTGGAAATACGGGGATTTATCTTATGCTGGGATGGATTAACATAATAATATTTATGGTTTATTTCATTATCATGGAAAAACGATTCAGGGGAGAATGAAAAGGACGAAAAAAGTTAGGAGATGTGTGAAATAATGAGAAAAAAATGTTTTGTAATACGTGCTGCACTGTTGATGGCAGGAGTAATTACGGTAGCTTCTTCATGTGCAAAAGAGCCTAAAGAGCCCATTGTGCAGAATAAGGATATTGAAAATCTTGTTGAGCAGGCTACTGACAGGGAGAGGATAATGATTAATTTCAAGGAGAATGTAGTTGAAAACAGTCATTATGAGGAAAACCTGATAGATGACAATCTCCACTCAAAAATATATGTGGATGCAGATGTGGTTGTTCCTGATGCAGAAAAGTTTTCTATTTTAAGGGTTGAGACCAAGAAATTTGATCAGGAATTTTTAGATAAAGTCATCAATTACTTTGTGCCGGGACAAACATTGTATGATGGAGCCTGTCTGGATATTCATTATAGTAAACAGGAGTTGGAGGATTGGATTGCCCAGTGCAAGGAGGATATTGATATGGGGGATGAGTCAGCTAAATCCGAGCTGGAACATCTTCAAGAACAGTATGATAACTACAGGGATTATATTGATTATGAAGCTTATGAAAGCTCTGGAAAACTGGTAAATGCCGCTGACTGCATAAGGGAGAATGATGATGATTATTTTTATAACAGATATGCGAAGAGTGACAATGTAACTATGTTTTACGGTGTGACAGATGGAAGTGACGGTAATTTTCAAAATATATACATACAAAACAGCGAGCATTACGGAACAGCTTTCAGATATTCTAAATGTCAGGAGGGGCAGATTGGCAGTTTGGGAATCTGGCCCAGGGGATTCTATGATTATTACAATGATAACCTAAATGTGATTCAGGATGAGAGAAAGCTTCTTAAGGGAGAAAGCCTGACAATATCGAAAGAGGAGGCGGAGAAGTACGCAAATGATTTTATCAGTGCAATGGGGATAGATGGATTAGGGCTTTACAGCATAGAGGAGTGGAGTGTGTGTCCCGGCGCAATGATTAAGCCCGGCGAATGGAGCAGAAATTCACGACCTGAATATGTATTTACATATTGGCGTAATATAGGAAATGTGTTTGCACTTTCAGGAGATGAAAAGTTTTCAAGTGACGAATATGGGATGAACAAATATGTGTGGTCTTTTGAACAATTAGTTATAGAGGTCAATGATAATGGCATTGTGGGTATTATTTACAACGCCCCTCTAAAGGTTAGTGAAACAGTTGTTGATATGGCGGGAATAAAACCTTTTGAAGAGATAAAGGAAATTTTCAGGGAAATGACACCTATTATTTATGCAAATGATGAGCTGCCGGATACCTACGCAGAGGTTGATGTGGACAGAATAGAGTTAGGTTATGCAATAATAAGTGAGCAGGACAATTTTAATGCGGGATTATTGGTGCCTGTATGGAATTTCTATGGTAAGTATGGATATGAGGGCGGAGGAATATTCAGCAGGGAGATGGTTGTCATGACCATTAATGCCATTGATGGAACAGTGATAGACAGGGAAAAGGGTTATTAAAATGTTGGTAAAATTAAAACAGATTATATTGATTGCACTGTACAATTTTAAGGGCTGGAGAAAGAATATACAGGTTATAATGGCATTTTTACTGACATTTACAATATGCTACATTTTATCTGACAAGGTGGTTAAATTTTCTTGCCAACAGGAATCAACAATACAGTTTTTGGAGCCGTTTATATGGACATTTGGTGATTCTTCATCAATTTTTATTATTTCTCTTCCGTTAATTATTTTATTGTCTGATGCGCCGAGATTCAATCAGCATACGCCATATGTTTTGCACCGCACAACCAAGGGGGTATGGATGCTTGGCCAGATACTGTATGGAGTGGTAACAACCTTCATATATCAGATATTTGTGTTTTTGTCTACTTGTATTTTGGCGGGGTATCGTGGATACAGTTCAAATATGTGGAGTAAAACCGCAGCCATTCTCGCTTATTCGAAATTTGGAGAGCATATTGCGGTTCCTGCATATGTAAAGGTGCTGGAGAGAACGTTTCCATATCAGTGCAGCGTGGATATTTTTTTACTTATGCTGGGATATTCAATGGTTTTATCGTCTGTATTGTTTTTATTTAACATCAACGGAAAAAATCGTGGTATTGTGGCAGGAATAATTTATTCAGTGGCAGGATACGTTTTAAAACCCGATTTTATACAAAAGTGGATGGGACTGAAAAAATTTGAGATTAACAAGGCCTATAGTATCTGTGGGTGGATTTCACCCTTAAGTCACGGAACATATGTAAATCACAATTTTGGATATGATAAGCTGCCAAAAATTTATCAGTCATATATGTTTTTTGCCGTGTTATCAATAATGATTTACCTGATTGCATTGAGGAGAATAAAGAAACGGGAGGTAACAATGTGGAAGAACAAGTCGTTGTAATGGAGCATGTGTGGAAATCTTTTGGGAAAGAGCAGGTGTTAAGGGATGTGAATCTTGTCATTAATGCAGGTGAAATATTTGGAGTGGTAGGAAATAACGGAAGTGGAAAGACTGTGCTTATGAAGAGCATATGTGGTTTTGTAAAGCCGGACAGCGGAAAAATCACGGTCTGCGGAAAGCAAATCGGAAGACAGGTGGATTTTCCGGAAAGCATGGGAATAATAATAGAGAGTCCGGGCTTTTTAAACAGCCTGAGTGGATATGAAAATCTGAAAATACTGGCTTCATTAAAAGGGATAATTGGAAAAAAGAAGATAAGGGAAACAATAAGGCGTGTGGGTCTGGATCCGTTTATGCGAAAACCGGTCGGAAAATATTCACTTGGTATGAGACAGAGACTGGGGATTGCACAGGCTATTATGGAGGACCCGAAACTTTTGATTCTCGATGAGCCCTTTAACGGGCTTGATAGAAATGGTGTTGGGGAGATGAGGCAATTGCTGAGAGAACTGAAAGAACAAGGGAAGGCAATATTATTGGCAAGCCATAATGCAGCGGATATAGAGGAACTTTGTGACAGGGTACATGATATGGAGAATGAGTGGTGAAAATGAAAAGAAACCTTATTAAAGTTATTTGTGGATTAGTAGTGTTGATATCAGTTGTTTATGAGAGTAATTTTGTAAACGGGGAGCCTGTAATTTCTGAAAATCTGTCTGCAGGGGAGATGCCGTCGGAAAAGGTGGTATTTACTCCAAAAGTATTAGTAAGTGGATGTGAAATATTTGAGGAGGATGGCGTTACACAGATTTCGGAATGTACTGCCGGGAAAAACATAATCCTGCAGGTCAATATAAAAAATGAAAGCAGTAAGGAGAAAGTATATAATCTGTCATTGAACATCAGGGAAGAAAGTGAGTGCTTCTGGCTAATGAGTCCGTCGGACACAATTTATATCGGGGATATTTCTGCGGGAGAAAGCAGGCAGTTTAGAATGAGCTACCATGTGTGTGAGGATGCAAAAAGCGGGCAGCATGACTTTTTGGTTGATATGGACTATTCTGATATTAGGGGGAATACATATAATTCGTCAGGCTGTGCTAAAGTAAGGGTTGTTCAGGAATCTGTGATTATTATTGACCCGGTGGTTTTGGAGTCGGATATGGAGGTGGGGGAAGTAAAAACAATGTCTGTACATGCAATGAATGTTGGAAGGGGAAAGATATATAATTTAAGGGCAGAGCTTAGTATGGAGTGTTTTCCAGATATAAATACCATATATGTGGGGAATTTGGAACCGGGGACAGATGCGGGAGAGACGGTTACCGCCATTGTGAGGGGGCTCACCAGTGGGCATTCAAGTTATGGCATTACAAAGGGAAGAATGAAGTTTACATATGAGGATGAATTTGGAAAACAGTGTGAGGAACTTCAGGAGTTAACCGTGAATGTTAAGTCACCATTTTATGATATTGATACGAATAAGAAAAAAGAGGATAAACCTGAGCAGTGGTGGAATATTATGGTGGTAATGCTGGGTATTTCGGCAGTGTTAATTGTTATTATTACAGTTAAATTTATTTACAATCGAAGACAGGAAATGAGAAAAGATGAGCTTTGTAAATGATTATTTGAAGGCAAGGAAACGAAGTGACAGGGTTAAGTGGATTACAATCTTAATAATTGCCGGTGTTATTTTTTTAGGCCATGCAGTGAATCAGGGATATGGGCTGTATGAAAAGCTCAGTCAAAAGGTTATATATAAAATTGAGTTGGGATATGGGCTTCCTTATGGAAATAATGATAATATCAAAGAAAAAGTTAAGCGTTCTGTTCCTCAGGCTTCGGATGTGGAGGTTAAATGGAAGGATGAAACAGCAGTTATGGAAGGAGAAAATGAAAATGATTTTGTGGAGCTTCTGGGGGAGGTTACATTTCCTCATGGAAGCATTGACTGCAGGGAGGAAAAGGTTTTAAAAAAGGCGGGATATAAATTAATTGATGGGGACAAATCAAGGATTTACAGACTAAAAAACACAATACAATTACAGAAGGTGGTTTATACTCTCATAATTGCGTTTATGTGTTTCTCTTTTGCGTGGATTTTGCTGTTGCAAAAAAGTTGACTAATTGTCAAAATTTTGTTGAATATTTTCAAAAAAAACGATAAAATATATAACATATTGGGCAAAAACTATATAATGTATTTTGGGATGATAAATAGAAACGTAATTTTGCATTGGGGCTTAATTACAGATTGGAGGACCAGATGAACACTTTTTCTAAAACGGAATTTAAGAAAGAGGTAAATGATTATGTTAAGATTGTGTCTCGCAAGACATTAGACGAGGCAAATGATCTTGAGAAATACCAGGGAGTTGCTTATGCACTTAAGGATTTCATTATGGATCAGTGGATTGCTACCCACAAAGAGTATGAAAAGCAGGATGCTAAGACGGTTTATTATCTGTCAATGGAGTTTTTAATGGGAAGAGCTTTAGGAAACATCATTATAAATCTTGCGGCAAGGGATGAAATTAAGGAAGCTATTGAGGAATTGGGACTTGACCTCAATGTGATAGAGGATATGGAGCCGGATGCAGCTCTTGGAAACGGCGGACTTGGACGTCTTGCGGCATGTTTCCTTGATTCATTGGCTACATTGGGATACCCGGCATATGGATGTGGTATTCGTTATAAATATGGTATGTTCGAGCAGAAAATTGAGAACGGATATCAGGTGGAGGTGCCGGATAACTGGTTAAGAAATGGAAATCCATTTGAGGTTAAACGCGAGGAATATGCCTGTGAAGTTAAGTTTGGCGGATACATTCGCGTAGAGCGTGACTCAGAGGGAAGGGATAACTACATTCAGGAAGATTACCGCTCAGTAAGAGCTGTGCCATATGACCTTCCGATTGTGGGCTACGGAAATAATGTGGTAAATACCTTGAGAATCTGGGATGCAGAGCCTATTCAGCACTTCAGGCTTGAGTCGTTTAACAAGGGTGATTATCAGAAGGCAACAGAGCAGGAGGCACTGGCAAAAAATATAGTTGAAGTTTTATATCCATGCGATGACCATTATGCAGGAAAAGAGCTTCGTCTGAAACAACAGTACTTCTTTGTATCAGCCAGCATCCAGACAGCAGTAAAGAAATATATGGATAAGCATGATGACATTAAGAAGCTTTACGAGAAGGTTGTATTCCAGTTAAACGATACTCATCCTACAGTTACGGTTGCTGAACTTATGAGAATATTGATGGATGAGTACAGATTATCCTGGGATGATGCATGGTCAGTAACTACAAAAGCCTGCGCATACACAAACCACACAATTATGGCTGAAGCATTGGAAAAATGGCCGATTGAGTTGTTCTCAAGACTTCTTCCAAGATGTTATCAGATTATTGAGGAAATTAACCGTAGATTTATTATCGAAATAAGGAATAAATACCCGGGAGATCAGAATAAGGTTGCGAAGATGGCAATAATTTATGATGGTCAGGTTAAGATGGCAAACCTGGCGATTTGTGCAGGATTTTCCGTAAATGGTGTTGCAAGACTTCATACAGAGATTCTTAAAAATCAGGAATTAAAGGATTTTTATCAGATGATGCCTGAGAAATTCAACAATAAGACTAATGGTATTACCCAGAGAAGATTCCTTCTTCATGGAAATCCATTGCTGGCAGACTGGGTTACAAATAAGATTGGTGATGACTGGACAACAAATCTTTCGCACATTAAGAATCTTGAAATCTATGCAGATGACAAGAAGTGCCACAAAGAGTTTATGAATATTAAATATCAGAATAAGCTCAGACTTGCAAAATATATCAAAGAGCATAATGGTATTGATGTTGACCCTAGATCAATCTTCGATGTCCAGGTTAAGAGATTGCATGAATACAAACGCCAGCTGCTTAACATTTTACATGTAATGTATCTCTACAATGAGATTAAAGAGCATCCGGATATGGAATTCTACCCGAGAACATTTATATTTGGTGCAAAGGCAGCGGCAGGCTATAAGGTTGCGAAACTTACAATCAAATTAATAAACAGTGTTGCTGATGTAATCAACAATGATAAATCAATCAACGGAAAAATAAAGGTTGTGTTCATTGAAAATTACAGGGTTTCAAATGCGGAGATGATTTTTGCGGCGGCTGATGTCAGCGAACAGATTTCTACAGCCAGCAAGGAAGCATCTGGAACAGGTAATATGAAGTTTATGCTCAATGGTGCCCTTACACTTGGTACAATGGATGGGGCAAATGTTGAGATAGTTGAAGAAGTTGGTGAAGAAAATGCATTTATTTTCGGACTTAGTTCAGATGAAGTAATTAATTATGAAAATCATGGTGGATACAACCCAATGGATATCTTCAACAACGATGCTGATATCAGAAAAGTTCTTATGCAGCTTATTAATGGATTTTATGCACCGGATGACCCTGAGAGATTCCGTCCAATATATGACTCATTGTTAAATACAAATGTTTCAGACAAGGCAGACAGATATTTTATATTAAAAGACTTTAAGTCATATGCCGAGGCTCAGAAGAAGGTCAGTGAGAAATATAAAAATGAGAAGGAATGGGCTAAATCAGCTATTCTCAATGTAAGTAATGTCGGAAAGTTCTCATCAGACAGAACGATTCAGGATTATGTGGATGATATATGGAAGCTTGAAAAAGTTGTTGTGGATATGTAAGCATATTTGTGGCAATTGTAATTTGATAAGACAGGCAGGATAATACAGAAAAATTAATCCCTTGAAATAGTAATATTTCAGGGGATTTTTTGCATACAATAAAACTGAGCAAAAGTGTAAGCTCAGAAATGAGGCAGTGTATGTATAAATTTAATTTTAAAATAAATTCAAAGGCATTTGTTATTTTAGGCCTTTTTTTGTTTGTGAATTTTTTTCCGTATATCGTGACAACAATAAATATATCAAAGCAGGATTTCAAGGTGTACGAGCCGCAGATGTATGGAAAATATGTTTTAATTCCCGAAAAAAACCAGAAAATTGATGTGGAGATGTTTGTTCCAATGATTGTGTATTCGATGATGCCCTATGATTACGAAAAAGAGGCATTAAAGGCACAGTTTGTCATAACAAGAACCTATATTTTAAAAAAAATGGGAGATTCAAACACAATAAATGCATCGGATTTGGGACTTCAATATACAACCTATTCTGAATTAGAAAACAAGTGGGGAAAGAAGTATGATAAAAGATACAATGAAACCATGAAGATGTTGGTGGAGACTAATGGCGAGGTGATTTATTATAATGGGGAGCTTGTTATGCCATTTTATCATAGGCTTTCAGCAGGAGTGACAAACGATGGTGGAGAAGAATACATAAAAAGTGTAACATCTCCATGGGATGAGGAGAATAAGGAATTTCAGAGAATACTGTATATTACCTTTGATGAAATGAGGGAAAAATTAAAAGAGTATTACGATGGAAATCAGACAAATGAAGACTTGAAGAAATCTCTCAATGTGGAATATGAGGAAAATCAGGTTTATGTAAAAAAAATAACAATTAATGGAAAGGAAATACCAAGGGATGATTTCATAAATTTATTTGGGATTAATACATATGGATTTAGTATGGAAGAGTTTGATGGCGGTTACAAAATAGATGCCAGGGGAATAGGCGATGGAAAAGGATTGAGTATATACGGAGCAAAAAAAATGGCTGAAGAAAATAAGGGATATCACGAAATTTTAAATTATTATTTTTACAATGTTGAGGTTCGAAAGTGAATATTTATTGCTATTAAGGGAACAATACTTTCATAATGATGAAAGGATTGGTGACAAAGTTGATAGAAATTAAGAGCAATCAAAAACAGAAAAGAAAAGAATTTCTGGTTATTACACTGGGTTGTGTTTTGTGTCTCGGAGTGCTTGTGGCAGGAACGTTTATGGTGGGAACCATCGGAAAAGGTAATAAAAAGAGCGATAATGGTAAGAATAATATCATCGACTTAAATGAGACGGATGACAGCAGGCTTGAAAATGAAACAACAGGAAAACAGGAAGAGACTAAAAGTGCATCGAAAAGCCCGATAGAAAATTCTAATGAAAAACCACAGGAGGAAGAATATGATGATATGCCCGTGGATTCTCCGGTGGTAAAGGAAACTTCTGGTCAGCACGTAAATGAGGTGGTAAAGGAAACTCCGGCGGTAAAGGAAACTCCTGGTCAGCAGGTTAATGAGGTGGCAGGTAAAGCTGAGAAAATCCAGCTCAATTTTCAGGAAAACTGCAAGCTTCAGATGCCTGTAGAGGGTGAAACCATAATTGATTACAGTATGGACAAGACAGTATATTTTAAAACTCTGGATACTTATAAATGCAGTCCTGCAATGGTTATTTCTTCGGTTCAGGGAGCAGAGGTGAGAGCCGGTGTCAGTGGCGAGGTTAAGAAAATTGGAACAGATGATGAAATAGGAAAGTATATTGTATTAAACTTGGGAAATGGCTACGAGCTGACCTTTGGGCAGCTTGAAAATGTTATGGTTTCTGAAGGTGATTATGTCACACCGGAAATAAGCATTGCAAATGTATCAGCACCTACAAGATTTTATGCCAAGGAAGGAAATAATCTTTATTACAAGCTATCTAAGGATGGAGAGCCTGTAAATCCTCATGATTTTCTTGAAAAATAGGAACTATTTAAAGCTAAATGCATATTATAGATTATAGTTACAATTCGCATTGGCATTTGTCTGACAGGTGCGGTGCTTTAAATAGATTGCAGGCTTAGGCCTGCGCTACATAGTGACGGGGCGCTCAGAAATGAGGATTAGTATCTCAGGTCTTGCACTCAGACCAGCGAGAAATTTTTGCATGGCTTCTTTCAATTCGTGTTCGCTCTTGGTCTGCGTGTTTACTTCGCCCATAGGCTTCCATGCGATTTAACTCCGTTTTCATTAAATATTTTATGTTTTTGGCTCGTGCCATTGTATCATCTTCTTTCTGTATAATATTAAAGGGCATAGTATGCCCCTAGAAAAGCAAGTATTAAAAGTACTTGCAAGTTCCTATGTTAAGTTTGGAACGGTAGCTTTTTGTCTAGGAAAAAGCCTAAACCATGCGGATTCTTGCCTTGTTCCACAGCAATATCCTATATATTAAGGGTTGCCCACTCGTTAGCAGGTTATATTTGCATATAACCCGCTCGAAAAGGCGGTGGTTAAGCCGCCTTTAAGGGTGTTGCTATTGATAAAGAGCTATTCTCGTCAATCCATTTGAGGATTTCTCGGCTCGTCTTATCTATAATAGTAACAGATTGTTGTAGCTCGTTCAATTCCTTGCCACCAGACCACGAAGCAATATATCCAAAGGAATAGTCGCTTGTATCAAGTCCGAGAATTTCACTCACTATAAATGCAATGATTTCAGCTTGCACCTCAGCTTCATTCCTGCTGTACTTAGCACCGTTTCCATTATGGAGCAGGGAATGAGCTTTCTCATGTATGAGCGTTTTCATAGTTTGATTTGCAGACATACCACGCCTTAGAGCAATACAGTGTTCTGTAATGTGGTAATATCCATTAGTGCTTGTACCAGCCAATTCATTATCATAGGCTATCGGCACATCTGAATTTGCCATAAGTTCTTTTATAGCTTTAGCAAATCCTTTCTTTGTTCCCTCTAATTCGTGGGAAAGAGAGGGGATTTCGCCATTGACTTGCGACACATCAAAAACGTGTCCGAGCCGAAAGGCGGTTCGTTCATCATACACTTTTTCTTTCTGTTTTGTACCGTCTGCGTTATAAATCACATTTCCCTGTTGGTCTTTGCAATCCATAAGCAACTCCTGTTGATAAGGGATAGGTACTAAAATCTTTATGCCTGTTTCGCCTTTTTTGACAGGACATTTCAAAGACTTCCATGTTTGGAACGAAGCACACAGGCTTGCTGTCGGAAGTTGGCTAAGAATGAGAATTGTGTTATTGAAACTGTAATTGTGCATTCTTGCAAAGAAACGTAAATAGTTCTTGTAGTTGTCTAATGTGAACACATCTTTTACACCTTGTTGCAAGCGTTCAAGGGTAAGGTTAATTTCTTCTTGCACCATCTCTCTTGATTTAGATGTCTTAGTTTTTGCTTTTGCTGTATTGCTTTTCTTCTTTGTCATATTGACCGCCTTTCTGTCAGCACGAAAAAAAGACAACAGCAGGGGAGCTATTGTCTTTCACTTTAGGGTACTATGTACCGCCTATACTTTTTCTATGCCTTGACTTAAAAAATTCTATACTTTGACTACATGAAAATGTAATCGGCTTAACTTTGATAATTTGATTATATCCTTTGAAAACAGCAAAATCAAGAAGTGTGAGAACAAAATAGACCGTGTAATTCAAAACACGCTTTATGCTCAAAAGGACATAGTTAAGAAAATGTTACACAGCATTCTGCACGGTTTTAAGGGCGAAAAAATAGGTGCAGAAGTCATGCGACTTCCGCACCACGAATACCTAAAATACTACTGACACCGTAGTGTTAGTGCTATTTTCCGAAATATCTGTTTAAGAGACCTTCAAATGCTTTGCCATGTCTAGCCTCGTCACGGGCCATTTCATGAACTGTGTCATGGATTGCATCAAGGTTAGCAGCCTTAGCGCGTTTTGCAAGGTCTGTTTTTCCGGCAGTAGCACCATTTTCAGCCTCAACTCTTAACTCAAGATTTTTCTTTGTTGATGTTGTAACAACTTCTCCTAATAATTCAGCAAATTTAGCAGCATGTTCTGCCTCTTCAAAAGCAGCTTTTTCATAGTACATACCGATTTCTGGGTATCCCTCACGGTAAGCAACTCTTGCCATTGCAAGGTACATACCAACTTCTGTACATTCACCTGTGAAGTTTGCTCTTAAATCATTTTTGATATCCTCGCTGACATCTGATGCAACTCCAACAACATGTTCAGCTGCCCATGTCAAATCGCCTTCCTGTTTTGTGAATTTATCAGCTGGTGCCTTACATACTGGGCATGATTCTGGTGCCTCGTCTCCTTCATGAACGTATCCGCATACTGAACAAACATATTTTGCCATAATTTTAATCTCCTTTTTATTTAATAT
>JBNRML010000104.1:0-3775 GCA_050309585.1 Lachnospiraceae bacterium | reverse complement strand
AAAAGACTAATCTGTTGTGATTGATTTGTAGCAAATGACATTTTTATATACTCCTTGTTAAAAATATGTCTCTATTGTACTACATTTGAAGCTAATTCGTTAAGTTTTCAAAGTGCGATAAATTTTCCATTTGTCGGGCAACTCATTAAATGGTTTTATTGAATTTAAAGAATCCATACTGAGTAATTTAGAAAACTGTCATCTATTTTCTTTTAATTATCCCCTGCTCATCCATCATATAATACGGGAAGCTAAACTATATCGTTCCACAGTCCAAAACCTGATTCACAACACACACATTTCCTACAGGTCTCTTTGGGGAACGGAGGCATTCTGGAATCAGATTATGATGGAGCATACTGACTACGATTCAATGTACAAAATGACCACAGCCTCATTGACGGAAACACTCAAGTATCGTGACTTTAAAGCTGCCGGTACAGAAGGAATTTTAAACTGCAGCATTTCGTCAATAATCCTGCCTTTGCTGGCTGACCACGTTCTCAGGGAAGCAAATCATTATATCCGCATTTTACAATGTTCGCAAAGGTCCTAGTGCAAAGCATTTTGGAGGTTGGCTCTGAACAGATACATTATTTTTTTACCTATATTCATCCATTGAAAATTATAGTCTTAATTATGTTCTTGTGATATAATTATTATTATGGTGCCATGCTCTTGCAGACATCTGCTTAAAACGAAAAAAGTAATCTTTTACCGGAGGATTAGTGTGAAAAATCCCACCGAAGTGCTGATTTTTCACACAGCTAATTGTGCCGCAGGCGTCCCAATTAGTTTTATCGCAGAGCTGAATCTGAAATTCAGCTCGCGATTCCTCCGAGCGAAGCGTCTGCGGAATGGAGATTAGTATGAAAAAATACAATTCTGATAAACTAAAAAAAACACATATATATCCCTTAATCATAATCTTTATAATTATCACCATGATAATCGGGGTATCTATGGTCCTTATATCAGGGGCTATCTTCTATAATATGACAAAGGGCAAAATCAGCCAGGGGTACAAATGGGCAAACGGATTTTACACCCAGTTAAAAGACATAAACACAGGTGACGAAGCTGCTATGAATGATGCATTTACAAACTATTCTACCGTGATAAATGACATGTTGGGTGTCACTGTAATGGACGGTGAAAACGTAATCTACAAAAATGGAAAAGAAATTCCAGATACAAAAAGAGACATTAATGAATACACCCAGTTTGTTGATATAGCTGAGACTTCCGAATACATTAACATCTATCTGGATACCACTGATGACTCTTATTTTAATAAATTTGCATCCGGAGATTTAAAATTCATACAGAAATCACTACATAAATGTCTGGATTATTCAGAAACAATAGATGAATCCACCAATCTGCATGATGTTCTAAACTTATCTGTGTTTCAGCAGACCTGCTATTATGAATTTATTAATGATGATGGTACATCCACATATATCACATTAAAGATTCATATTACGGTGCTGGATATCATTTTCATAGAATTGGTACTTGTAGGAATGGCATTAATATGCATCATATATTTGATATTTACCATTTTCATGTTTGTGAGATTTGTGAGAAGTCAGAAAAAACTTTTGAAACTGTATTATGCCGATAAGGAAACTGGTGGTAATAACTGGTACTATTTCCTTGAACAGGCATCAAAGAAAATGAAAAAATACCGTAGAAAATCCATAAATGCTGCAATGATTCATATACGAATGGAAAAATACAGAAGTTATTGTTCATGCTATGGAGACAAGGAAGGAAGCAGACTTGTCAGCGACTTTTATGATGTCATTCGTAATAATATTACTAAGAAAGAAACTTTTGCAAGACATGAAATGAGTGATTTCGGCATTCTGCTCTGTTATGAAAATGAGGAGAAGCTGAAAAAAAGGGTTAAAAATATATTGAAAATGATGGCTGAAAAAAGGCCGGATATTAAACTTTACTTTAAAGCGGGTATTCATATTCTTGATCAAGAAGTGCTGGAGCCGTCAGAAAGCTATAACAGGGCAACTACAGCAAGAGCTGGGATTGAGGATTCACACAATGAAATTATTAACTTTTTCACACAACAGATGAAGGACAAACTCCTCTGGGAGAGAAAAGTTGAAAATGATATGGAGATGGCTTTAATCAACCACGAATACAAAGTGTATCTGCAGCCAAAATATTCTGTTAACAATGAAAAGCTCGCAGCCGCAGAGGCTCTGGTAAGGTGGGTCCATCCTACGGAAGGATTGATTGCACCATATAAGTTTATTCCCATATTTGAGAGAAATGGTTTCATAACCAAACTTGATGATTATATGATTGCAGAAGTGGCAAAATTACAGGCAGACTGGATTTCAAAAGGCAAAAAAATTGTACCTATTTCCGTAAATGTGTCAAGAGCACATTTCACAAGGGAAAACCTGGCTGAGCACATATGTGAAATCGTTGACAACTACAATGTTCCACACGAAGCCATTGAGCTTGAATTGACAGAGAGTGCATTCTTTGACGACAAAGAGACCCTCATAGGCATAGTAAATAAGATGAAAAGCTATGGTTTTGCTGTATCCATGGATGATTTTGGTGCAGGTTACTCTTCATTGAATTCCCTGAAAGAATTGCCTATAGATGTGGTAAAACTGGATGCCGAGTTCTTTAGAGGTAATGATAAGGAAGGTAAAGGAAAAGTGATTGTCAGCGATGCAATCCGTCTCGCCAAGAAACTGAACATGCGTATAGTGGCAGAGGGAATAGAGACAAGAGAACAGGTAGATTTCCTGGCAGAAAATGAGTGTGACCTCATTCAGGGGTACTATTTTGCAAAGCCAATGCCTGTAGAAGAATTTGAAGCAAAAGTTGCCGAAGATTCATAATGGCAATAAATTTTCACCTCATACCCTATCAAAACCAGGTACTACAATATTGAAGCCATACAGATTCCCATTGTGTATAACAAATATGGTGATTACGACCCTAACGGATTATTGTTTGTGCTGAAAAAAGATGCGAAACATATTAGAAAAAAGCTCTTGAGCTGTTCAATCAAAAGATTCCACAACCCTGTGACGAGGTTGTTCCACTGGTAATCCGCGCTAATGTAGGAGATAGAATAATCATTACATTTTCCCACCCACTGAACAGGCCATTATCCATCCATGTGCAGGGACTGGATTACGATGTACAGACATCTGACGGAGCAAATGTTGGTTACAACAAAGACACTACGACAACCAGTACGATTACCTATACCTGGTATGCTGCCAAAGAGGGAGTTTATCTCTTTAACGACATGGGTGATGCCACCAGCAGCGAGGATGGCACCAATATTCATGGTCTGTTCGGAGCAATCATCATAGAAGCGGCTGAATCCACCTGGCTGGACCCTCAAACCGGACAGGAACTGCAAAGTGGTTTGTTTGCTGATATTTATAATCCTGCAAAACCCTCCTTCCGGGAGTATGCAGTATTCTTCCATGATGAATTGGAAATAAAGAATAAGGAAGGCGATAATCCAACTTCTACCATAATTGATTCCATTACAATCAGCCCTCAGGAATGTTATACACTTGATATTCTTCATGGTGCAGGCAGCCTGAACGGCACAATTGGAGATGTTATTTTCCATTGCCATCTCTATCCTCATTTTCATGAAGGCATGTGGACTTTATGGCGTATTCATGACCGATTGGAGGACGGAACCGGTAAACTGCCTGACGGCCCCCTATTCCACCAATGTCATTAAGATAAGAAATCTATTATTTAGAAC
>JBNRML010000103.1:0-2641 GCA_050309585.1 Lachnospiraceae bacterium | reverse complement strand
AGTTGTACAATTTTCTTGGACATGGGTGCAGCCTTCCTTTCGGTGAACTTGGTTGTGGTAACTTTATTCTACCAAAAGGCTGAATCCCTGTCCTTTTTTTATTTGCGCAACTTATTGTACCTTATCTTCCTCACCAAAAATAAGGATTTTCAAGATTAAAAGGCACTGCCAGACATTAGGCAGAAAATCTTTCAACCTAGAAAACCCTTTATTTATCAGTGTTTTGAATACTCCTATTTCTCCACTCTTGACATCAATGTCACGCACTCAACGTGTGATAGGTAGGTGTTCGCGGAAACAAGTCCAAAATGCAATGAAAACGCTTGATTTTACAGGCGTTTTACACATTCATCAGAAGTGCCGACGTCCAATCTGTTAACTCACATAAGTAGGCTATTCTGCAATTTCCTAACCAGCGTCACATCAGCAGGGAGCCAATTAACATTGAACAATTCATTTTTATTAAGCCATCTTGCAGATTCTGCTTCCTTAAGAATAATCTCTCCATCTATCACAACACACCAAAAGCAATACATACTTAAATGAAAATCAGAATAATCATACTCGATGGTCTCAATCAGTTCACTGACCTCGATTTTTACGGCGAGTTCCTCTTGGATTTCTCTTATTAGTGCTTGTTGCGGTATTTCTCCAGCTTCTATCTTACCTCCAGGAAATTCCCATTGTCCTTTAAACTCGCCACAACCTCTGGCGGTAGCAAAAATCTTTGTAGGGTTTTCCAAAGAATCGCAAATGACTGCAGCTACCACTTTTATTGTTTTCATCACATTATTCCTCAGCTAAAAAGTCAGATATGTAGTTAATTTCAGAAAGATAGCTATTATTTATTACGGAAGCCTCAACAAATATCTTTGCAAGCTCACGATTAATCTCAAACAGGTATCCCATATTTCCGTTTCCATCCTTATCAAACGGAGAATATTTCACCTGGCATAATCTAATAATATCATCTTTAAACATTGATGTTTTTACAGGATTCCTAATTTCTATGTAATCACAATCAACTCTACGGCCGTCACGCTCCCATAGCCCTTCAACTGTTAATTCGTTTGGTTGAACACATTCATAACAAGGCGCCTTTGCAGTACTAATTGCTTTTACATATCCATCATAGCCATGTAGGATTATATCACCCTTGCGAACATCAAGAAGGCGTGTCCAGTGATGAGGCATAGTTCCTGCTTTATTTGAAATAGGTGCCCATATATACCCGCCACTAAACTCTTTGTCAAAGGTGTTCCCTTGGAAAACAAAGAATGTCATACGCTTACCTTCAATACGCTGAGAACGAGCAACTGGCTTCGGAATATATCCTGTTTTATGTGATACTGCAGCACCCTTTACTACTTCCGCAGCGATTTTTCTTTCTTCCTCAACTTTGCGAGCTGCTAGTTCTGCCTGACGTCTTTCTTCCTCAGCCTTTTTTACAGTCTTGATTTCGTCCATAATTGAAGCCTGTACTGACGCATCATCAGCCACTATGAACTTTTCAAAGGAGTCTGGGTATAGAAACTTCGATTCTTTCGCCGCAAATTTGATAGTCAAATAATTACCTGAAACCTCTGTTATAACACCTTGACCAAAGGCTTTATGTTTTACTTTTATATTTAATAAATCTACACCATTCATTATAATCTTCCACCTTATAACATGTAATTTTCTATTGTTTCCTTTGCTTCGAACTGTATTTTTTGCTGCTACGATGAGTGCCGTCATCGTCCGTCACGACGTTACTCCTTTTGAATCTTTCTTCTTGAACGGCCCTGAACTCGCTCTCCGTTATAATAGGCGGATGACATTCTTTCATCTGAAATTCATATTGCTGTGTTGCGGAATCTAAAAGTGTAACTGTACCTGTGTATTTCTCATTTTCGAGCATCTTCTCTATAGAACGCTTGCTCCATGTTTCTTTACCAGTAGGAGAAGGGACGCCTGCTACTGACAGTTTCTTGATGATACCAAGCACGCTGGCACCATCAAGATACCAGCGGAATATATCCCGTACAACCTTGGCCTGTCCATCATCAATTATTAGCTCGCCATCTTTGTTCTTTTTGTAACCATACAACTTTCTTTTATAGAGTCCAGAAGTTCCGTTTGCTGCTCTCATAGCAAGTCCCATGCGGATATTTTCACTTCGACTCTCATTTTCAGCCTGGGCAAAGGATTCCATCACCGAAATCATAAGATTGCTGTCAATTTCATCGGTATCCAGGTTTTCTTCCTCAAATATTATTCTGACACCGGCTGCCTTTAACCGATTGATTGCTGATAAGGTTTCAACCGTATCTCTGCCAAATCTGCTGATGCTTTTTGTGAGGACAACGGAGATATTGTGAGCTTCACATTCTCGAAGCAGTCGTTCAAATTCCCGACGAGGTATTTCTCCCTTCGCTGAAGCGATATCGATAAAAACATCTGCCAGTCTCCACTGACTGACATTCGCAACCGCTCTTGTCAAAGCGGAAATCTGTGCTGCAAGGCTATAAAGCTGTTCTCTTTCGTTTGTACTGACCCTGCAGTAAATTCCGACTTTCTTTTCTAAACGGTCATTCTTTACCGGGATATACCAGATTTTTGAATCCACAAGCTCACCTCCTGTTTTAATATAGCCTAATTA
>JBNRML010000102.1:0-2544 GCA_050309585.1 Lachnospiraceae bacterium | reverse complement strand
ATGCTGTGTTCAAGGCTCTTTGGGATGGTGAATACCAAAGTGAGAAGTGTACCAGCGAGAGTGAAGCAGACCTTGCACTGATGGGTAAGCTGCTCTATTGGTGCTCCGGCAATATAGATGCAGCCATTGAAGCCTTTATCAAATCCCCCTATGTAGCAGAAAAGGATGACAAGCACACAACCAAGCTGGAACGGTCTGACTATCTCCAAAGAACCGCTGCAAAAGCAATGCAAGGCTTGACCTCCACTGCTGCCGGGGATGATGAGCAGTATTGCAAACAGCAGGAATTCACCCTTGATGATATGGGTAATGCCAGAAGGCTTGTAGCCATGTGTGGTAACAGCATCCGTTTCAGTTATATTAAAAATAATTGGTACTGCTGGGACGGTAAGGTTTGGCTGGAGGATGATACAGGAGCAATCAACCGTCTTGCGGATAATACCGTTGAAGCCATGTATACAGAGGCTATAAAGCTTACAGACCAAGACAAGAGAGACAAACTTCTGAAGCATGCAGCAAAGACTCGCTCTATTGCGGGCAGAAAAGCAATGATTGAGGGAGCAAAGCACTTGGAGGGTATACCTGTTATTCCGGCAGACTTTGACAAGGATGTGTGGCTGTTGAACCTTCAAAATGGAGTCCTTGATTTGAAATCAGACAAGCTTTATCCACACAATCCCGACTATATGATAACTCAAATCAGCAATGCCAGTTACAATCCAAGTGCTAAATGCCCAAGATGGCTGGATTACCTTGATAAAGTCACCGATGGCAATGCAGACCTTATGAAATACATGCAAAAGGCGGTCGGATATTCCCTAACAGGGAATACAGGCGAGGAATGTCTGTTTATCCTCTATGGTACTGGGCGAAATGGCAAGGGAACATTTGCAGAAACATTAATACATCTTTTAGGTTCATATGCCAAAACTGCGCAGGTAGACAGCCTAATGCTCAAAAATGTATCCGGCAGCTGTGCCAATCCTGACATTGCAAGGCTCAAAAGTGCGAGAGTTGTTAATGCAGCAGAACCACAGAAAAACTCAAGGCTCAATGAAAGCCTTATTAAGCAGCTTACAGGGGGTGACATGGTTACAGCTAGATTCCTTTATGGAAGAGAGTTTGAATACCGCCCCGAGTTTAAGCTTTGGATTAATACAAATTACAAACCTCAGATATCCGGCAATGACGAGGGTATCTGGAGCAGAGTTAAGCTGCTACCCTTCACAGTATATTTTCCCCCAGAGAAGCGTGACCCTCATTTGAAGGACTTCCTTCGTGAAAAAGAGATAGATGGAATACTGAACTGGGCATTGGAGGGATTAAAGCTGTGGCAGAAAGAGGGCTTGGAAATGCCGGAAACAATGAAATTGGCTACAACGGACTACCGATGCGAAATGGACATAATGCAGAAATTCTTGGATGATTGCACAAAGCCCAAGAATAACAGCAGTGTCGGGGCATTGGCTTTGTACAAGGTTTACACCCAGTGGTGTAGTGAAAATGGTGAGTATGTTCTCAGCAATACAAAGTTTGGAAGAGATATGAACCGCTACCTTAACAAACGGAACTGCAGGACTGGGGTGGTTTACCTCAACATTGAACTCACAAAGCCATATGAAAATGCCAAGCAGGACTTTGAAGAAATTGATTTTCTCAAATAGTGTGTGGTGAGATGGTGGGTTGTGATGGAAATTTCAGTAACTTTTATATATTAATTTTCTATATAGACTTTTACAAAAACACATCACAACTCTAAACCCATAACAATATAAGAATAAATATTTAAACATTAAAGGAGGTGAATTGTGTGAAAGCATTAAGAACAGTGGACTTGAGGGGTAGGGGGAGGTCATATCTCTACAGCAAAGCATAAAGACAACGGGCTGGCAGCACCGCGTAAAAAAATGCAGATTCAAACGGGGTATTAACCCCAAACCATATTAACAAAAAGCAATTATGAAAATGGAGGTTTAAACATGAGATTTATAGCAGATTTGGTACATGAGAAAAAGCAATTGGTGGAAAAAGCAGAAGCCATTTTGAAGGAAGCTGAAAAAGCAGGTGGAAGTTTGACTAAGGAACAGGAGAGACAGTTTAATCGCTACACAGACAAAATAAAGAGCATTAATGAAAGCATTAACGAGGAATTATTAAATATCAGAACCTCTGAGCCAATTCTAATTACACCACAAAAAGCTGTATCTCCTATTGAAGAATCAAAAACTCCTGTAACAAAAGCCGTATCAAAATCATTCAGAGGGATGTTCTATGGCAATGAAACAGTAAAACTCAACAACAACGGTTTTCATTCCATGGATGAATTCCTGAAAACACTTCACTCGGGAAGAGCCGACAACAGGCTGATAAATACCAGTATGGTGGAAGGAATACCCGAGTTTGGCGGCTATTCCGTTCCGGAGGAATACGGAGCCTTCCTGATGGATAAATCCCTGGAGAATGAAATCATCCGTCCCAGAGCAACAGTATGGGCAATGGGAAGTGAAACAAAGAAAGTACCAGCCTTCGATGGTGCAGACAGGA
>JBNRML010000101.1:0-7665 GCA_050309585.1 Lachnospiraceae bacterium | reverse complement strand
CCTTTGGCTGTTTGCAAACAGGGCACTGTTCCGGTGCTTCCTCTCCTTCATGAACATAACCACATACTGTACATACCCATTTCTTCATAGTCTTTCCTTCTTTCTTAATATTATTTTTTTCGTTGTTTGGAATCATTTCTAATAACTTTCTTGCAACATCCACAGGAAAATCTTTGGTCGGTGGATTTGCAATCAAATCCTCTAAAAGCTCATGTGCATTGTTGCTCTGAGGAAGCATAAATCCTGCTTCTCTCATAATGTCTTCTGCTACCAGTCTTTCTGATTTTGCTACCGCCTTCATCAAACGATACAGTCCATCTTTATCAGTAGCTTCTGCTATTTGAAGTGCTTCCTTTTCTTCATCCGCTTTTGCCTGTGCAGTCTTATTCAGCACTGCTTTCACCTGATTTGTCTTTGGCTGTTGTGCAGGATATTCCTTTGGCACCATAGAAATTGCTCCACTCGGGCAAGCCTGTGCACACATTCCGCAACCGATACACTTTTCTACATCAATCACACTGTTTTCTGTGTCTGTGGCTCCAACAGGGCAAACATAAAGACACAGACAATCTTTGGTACAAAGTCTTAGATTTCTTACAGCTACTTTTTCATCCATGATTATGCTCTCCCTTCTATTTTCTCAAATTTCCAGTCAGGAACCTTGCACACCGGGCAAAGTTCCGGAGGTGTATCGCCTATGTAAACAAATCCACATGTTGTACATACCCAGATATTGGTATCTTTTAACATGGCTTCACCTTCGTTCAAATAGCGATTTACCAACGATGAAAGCATTCTTGTCACCTTTTCACCCCATACGCATACTCTTGCAGCCCCCCTGTCTGCATTAGCATCTGCGGTAGCTCTTACAGCTGCATAATTATCTGCATCTGTCTGAAGTTCCTTGGCAATTTTTTCAACGGATGCATCATTTACCGCCGGTACAACTGCGGTAAAATAATCTGCTAACTGCTTAAATAAATCTGCTTCTTCCTGCTTGTACTGTTTCTCACAGCCTCTGGCAAGATTGGAACAAAGTGCTGCCAGTTGTCCTGCTGAAAGCTTCTCCAAATCTGCTTCCATTGGCTCTATGGCTGTAACAACTTTCTTTTCGTCACCATTTGCTTCTGGTTTAAAATCTGATTTTGCAGCACCACATAGTGGGCATTTCCAATCATCCGGCAATTCTGCAAATGGGACTTTTTCTTTGGCATCATCGTAGACATAGCCACAAATCTGACAAACGTACTTCATAGAAAATACCTCCTTTTGTTTTATTATGAAAAGCTATTGTCTACCCTTCTCTATTTCTCCGGAATAGTCAATTATGCCTCCAAATTCAATAACATCTGTATACCCTAAGTCCACAAGCTTCTGTGAAGCCTGCTTACTTCTGTTTCCGCTTCGGCAATATACATAGATTGTCTGATTCTTATCCGGAAGTTCCGCAATCTCTTCTGTTCCAATGGATTCATTCGGAATATTGATTGCTCCGGGAATATGTCCTTCCTCAAACTCATCATCTCTTCTGACATCTAAAAGAATATAGTCTGAATCTGCCTCCATAAGCTCAAGTCCTTCTTCCATGGAAACCTGTTTATAACCTGACTTTTGTTCCGTGTTCTGCACAGAATCAGCATTTCCACATCCCGAGAGGATACAGATAAACGTCATACACAGAATCAGTAATTTTTTCATTATGTACCCCCCTACTGCTTATCCATTCCGCACGGAAGTGATTCTTCTATCAAATTAGTTTCCCTCATGACATTCTCATAGAAGCGATATCCGCCTGAGAAATTGTAACAATCAAATCCTTCCTCAGATAAAATTCTACAGGATATATAGCTTCTTAATCCGCTTTGACACATCACATACACTGGTTTTGACTTATCAAGCTTATCGATGTTTTCTCTTAAATCATCTACAGGAATATTGATAAATCCATCCACATGACCTCTTACATATTCACCTTGCGTTCTTGTATCAAGAAGTGTCACACTTCCATCTCTTGGTAGCTTCTCCAATTCATCATAGTGGAACTGTTTTACAATTCCGCTTTCAATATTCTCAATCATAAATCCAGCCATATTTACCGGGTCTTTTGCAGAGGAATAAGGCGGAGCATATGCCAAATCCAAATCCTTAAGCTCTGTTGCTTTCATACCGGCACTAATTGCTGTTGCAATTACATCCAATCGCTTATCGACACCATCATAACCCACAATCTGTGCTCCAAGAATTTTTAAAGTACTCTTTTCATACACAACCTTCATAGTCATGACTTTTGCACCGGGATAATAGCCTGCATGGGAAGCAGGAGATAAAACAACTCTTTCATAATCTATTCCGGCATCTCTCGCTGCTTTTTCGGTAAGCCCTGTGCTTGTAGCTGTCATATCAAACAGCTTGATAACCGAAGAACCCATGCTCCCTTTATAATGACTGTCTAATCCGCAAATATTATCTGCCACGATCCTGCCTTGCTTGTTTGCAGGACCTGCTAAAGAAATAACCGCATTATTTCCCGTAACTGTATGCTTTACTTGTACTGCATCTCCTACCGCATAAATATCCGGCACGGATGTTTCCATTTTATCATTTACGACAATCGCACCCTTAATGCCAAGTTCAAGTCCTGCCTTTTTTGCAAGTGTAGTTTCCGGGCTGACACCGATTGCCATTAGAACCATATCGGTACTTATTGGCTCATCATCTTTTAAAAGAACCTGTAACTGTTCCTTCTCCTCAAATCCGATTACGTCACCGCCAAGCTTTAGACTTATCCCTTTACTGCGTAGCTTGTTATGTACAAGAGTTGCCATATCATAATCCAGTATATTCATCAGCTGTTTCGGTCTTTGTACAACTGTTACTTTAACACCCAAGTCACATAAATTTTCCGCAACCTCAAGTCCGATAAATCCACCACCAACCATAACTGCCGTTTTAGGCTTTTTATCCTCTACAAACGCTCTAATTTTCAGAGTATCCTCCACTGTTCGCAATGTAAAAATCTTCTCATTTTCTATTCCAGGAAGATTCGGCATTACCGGTTTTGCTCCCGGTGATAAAATCAATTTATCATAAGATTCCTCATATACTTTTCCTGTATCCAGATTGCAAACTGTAACCGTTTTCTTTAAAACATTGATGTCTGTCACTTCATGATGAACCTTCATATCTATGCGAAATCTTTTTCCTATGCTTTCCGGTGTTTGAAGTGTCAGTTCCTCCTTATCCTCAATTACACCGCCAATATAATAAGGCAGTCCACAATTTGCATATGAAATGTATCCGGAGCGTTCAAAAACGGTTATCTGTGCATGTTCATCTAATCTTCTAAGCCTGGTTGCTGCCGTTGCACCACCTGCAACTCCACCCACAATTACAACCTTCATCCTTTCACAACCTTTCCTCTGTAAGAACTAATACCTCCAATATTGGTAATATTTAAATATCCCATCTGTTTCAATGCAGATGCAGCACTGCTGCTTCTTGCCCCACTTTGGCAATATACAAACAGAGGTGTACTCTTATCCGTTATTTTTGCAAGAACCTCCTCTATCTGTTGAAGAGGAATATTCTCACTATTCTCAATATGTCCGGATTCATATTCTTCCTTTGTTCTAACATCTAATAACACTGCTTTTTCTGTTTTCAGAAATTCCTGAACTCCTGCATTGATATCTGCTTGTTTTAAAAATCCGAAAATACTCATTGTAACATCGCCTCCACTTCTGCCTTTGGTCTTGCACCGACAGCTTGTCTTACAACCTTTCCATCTTTAACGAGTACAATGGTTGGAATGCTCATCACTCCAAACGCCTGTGATAATTCACCCTCCTCATCCACATTAACTTTACCGACTTTTGCTTTTCCTTCGTACTCCTCTGCCAGCTGTTCAATAATTGGCCCCATCATTCGACATGGTCCACACCAAGGTGCCCAGAAATCAATCAGCACCGGGATATTGGATTTCATCACTTCATTTTCAAAATTTTCTCTTGTTATTTTTAATTCAGCCATTTATTAGCCCTCCTGATTTCATAAGTATTAGCAATCATTCCTGATTTCTAACTTCATTATATAGATTAGGAGTTCTCTTTTCTGTGACTGAGTCTCATTATTCAATAATTTTTTTCAATCCTTCAAAATCTTTTATAAGAATCGCACCTCTGTTAAGCTCTATTAGCTCATCTGATGCAAATTGTTTCAACATTCTCGCCACTACCTCTCTTGCTGAATTGACTTCTTTTGCAATGGCTTCCTGTGTCATTTGAATCTTCTTTTCTCCGGTTTTTTCATAAACAGACAGTAAAAATCTTGCCATTCTCACATCAAATCCTGCAAACAATATTTCCTGCATCACCCATACCACGTCAGAGAATCTTTTCGTCGCAAGTTCATAGGCAAAACATCTCACATAAATATTGCTATCCATCAGTTTTTGAATCATGCCGGAATGAATTGCCAAAATCTCAGTCTCTTCTTCCGCTAGTAGCTGAACATCCAACGATATTCCTGTAATCACGCAGGAAGCTGACATAATGCAACATTCTCCGCTTCCGATATGAAACAATGTAATCTCTCGTCCTTCTTCATTTGTGATATAAACTCGTATAGACCCTTTTTGTACATAAATCATTCCAAGACATGCATCGGTTGTTCCATAAATATAGGAATCTTTATTATACACGCGTAAAACAACACCACTTAACAGCTGTGTTTTCTCTTCATCCACAAGATTATTCCAAAAAGGTATTTGCTTTACTAGTTCATTAATATCCATCCTTCATCCCATCCAGCATCAACATAGATTAATGACAGTTATTTCCACAACCATGACTGCCACAGGTATGTCCACCTTCTCCATGCTCATGGTCATGATGGTCACAACGTACATCCGGATTATATCCAAGTGTTCCATTAATCAAAGCAAGAACTGCTTCATCTGCATTACCGGACACTCCACCATAAAGCTTGATGCCAGCTTCCGCAAGAGCCATCTGTGCTCCGCCTCCGATTCCACCACAAATCAGAACCTCAATGCCTGAATCCGAAAGCAAGCCCGCCAGTGCTCCATGACCGCTTCCATTAGAATCCATTACTTCTGCTTTTACAATCTCACCATTTTCTACTTCATATACCTTAAACTGTTCTGTATGTCCAAAGTGCTGAAAAATTTCTCCGTTTTCATAAGTTACTGCTATCTTCATATCTTTCTGTCCCTTCGTTATTATATTTTTTTCTGAATTTTCTGCATATCTCCGGCATGGTCTTTCACAACAAGCTTTATGTTTTCCGCTACAGATTCTATAATTTCCGCCGGATATCACTAATTGTTTCCCATTCACAATACAGTCCGAAATTTTATATCTTGCTCTCTCATATATTTCTGTAACTGTCGTGCGTGAAATATCCATAACTGCCGCACATTGTTCATGATTTTGTTTCTCAAAGTCTACAAGCCTTATCACTTCATATTCATCAACAGAAAGAACCACACTTTCCGGATTTGTAACTCCTTCCGGTTCAAAACATGAATATTCCGGTTCACTACAGACTCTTCTGCATCTTTTAGGTCTTGGCATTTTATCACCTCTCGTTTCCGACATATGTTGATTATAGCATATCTTTCAGTTTTAATCTATAAAAACTCTTCCTAAAATAAAAATTATCAAGAATAAAAAAGTAAACTGGCTAAAATATCAGTCTACTTTTCGCAATGTTATTATATTTTTTACTTGATACTTAAAATTCACATCTATTTAACCCCCCACACAAACGTATTGCTCAAAATACTTTTATGAATACAACTTATCCACTTCTTTTTCATACACTGATTCTGTCACAGAATCAAACAAAACCCATTCTACAAGGTCAAAGCTATTCTTGTTATCCTCCAAAAATCGGCTGACCGTCTTAACCGCAATCTTTGCTGCAAGTTCTACCGGAAAACTATATACTCCGGTTGAAATAGAAGGAAATGCGATACTTCTTATCTCATGCTCAAGTGCCACCTGCATAGAATGAAAATAACAGCTTGCCAAAAGTTCCTCTTCCTTACTTCTGCCACCATTCCAAATCGGACCCACCGTATGTATCACATAATCACATGGCAGATTATAAGCCTTTGTAATCTTAGCCTGACCTGTCTCGCAACCATGAAGAGTCCTACACTCTGCCAGAAGTTCCGGTCCTGCTGCCCTGTGAATGGCACCATCAACTCCACCACCTCCTAAAAGAGAGTTGTTGGCAGCATTTACAATTGCCTGAACATCTGTAATTTTCGTAATATCACCTTTTACCGTCTTTATTAAATACATTTTACCACCTGCCTGATTCTTATATTACTATTCCATTGCAATGGTCAATCTCATGCTGAATAATCTGTGCTGTCCACCCTGAATACTTTCCATGCTGTTTCTTAAAGTTCTGATCAAGATAGTCCACTTCTATTTCCTGATATCGCGTGCATGGTCTTACGCCTTTCAGAGAAAGACATCCTTCCTCAGTCTGATACACTCCGGATTTCTTTGTAATTATCGGATTTATCATTGCAAATTGAAATGGTCCGGCTGCTATTACAATGATATTCTTTTTTACACCAATCATATTGGCAGCCATACCAACACAGTGTTCTAAATTTGTCCTAAGTGTATCAAGCAAGTCAGTCACAATCTGTTTATCTGCCTCTGTTGCATCCACTGACTTCTGTGCCAGAAACAACGGATCATGCATTATCTTCTTTACCATTAATTCCATCCCTTCCATACTTCAGGCTGATATCCAATTGTAGATTGCTTTCCATTTCTAACTACTGGTGTTTTAATAACCTGTGGATTCTCAAGTACCTTTTCCAGTTTATCTTCATCTGCAATATACTTAATAAGAGCAAGAGTATCCTGGTCTTTTCCAGCCCAGTTAATCATATTTTCCAGACCACCATTAGCCTGCGCAACAGAAGTAAACTCTCCCTTACTCATGCCTTTTTCTTTCATATCAATAAACTGATATTTAATGCCACGCTCCTTGAAGAAGCGTTCTGCTTTCTTTGTATCATTACATTTCTTAGTTCCAAAAATCTGGATATTCATCTGCTTCACCTACCACAAATCATAAAGTTTCATTTTCTCTGTATTTCTATATTCATGCTTCTCATAGTACCCAATCAGCTTTCCTTCATCTCGAAGAGCAACCATATATACATCCTTATTTTGTTTTTCATTGTGAAAAGTATATACAATATTGTGGTTATTATCTTCAATAAACCAATCAACCACTTGCTGTATCTTTTCTCTAGACGCTTGGTTATGACATTCCATGAGGCTTCTTCCAATCAACTTTTCTCCGCCCCATTTCTCATAGTTAAGTACAGCCGCCGGATTCATATAAATAATTTCATGATTCAAATTGCATATTACTACTGCACATCTATCCTGATCCACGATACTCTTATAAAAACTCACATACGACTTGAACTTTATGTTTTTCTCATTATCCAGTCGTTTCTTCAAATGTGGTTTAGGTCAGTTTACAAGGAACTACACGCAGACCGTGAAACGGGCTGCTGACAACAAACGGCGCTATGCTCCCGGCTGGGTGCATAGCACCTGTTTGTTGCGGGGGTTTCCAAAGGGGGCAGCGCCCCATTTGGCACAC
>JBNRML010000100.1:0-11516 GCA_050309585.1 Lachnospiraceae bacterium | reverse complement strand
GAGATAGTTTACGAAAAATAAAAGCCATGAATGAATTATATTTATTTAGTAAATCTGATTACAATAATTTGTATTTTTTTAATGGTCATCTGTGTAAAATAGAGTATCCATTAAATGAAAAAATGATAAACTACGCAATATCGAAATTTGAAAACATCTATACTAAATATTTAAAAGAAAAAAATATTACTCCATATATGGTTGTTATTCCTGACAAAAACTACTATCTGGCACAAGAAAACAATTATTTATCTATGGATTATAACTATTTTTATGAATATGTTCGTAATAAGGCACCCTTTATGAACCATATTGAAATTAGGGATACTTTATCTGTTGACGATTATTATTATACAGATCCCCATTGGAATCAGGTAAAGATACTCGATACAGCTCAAAAAATTGGTAAAGAAATGAATATGGATTTAGCAGATAAGGAGTGTTATACCCTCAAAACCATATCAAATCCATTTTTTGGTGCTTATTATCATCAATATACGCTGCCTGTAGAATGTGATAAAATCTCATATCTTACCAATTCTATAATAGAGCAATGCAGCGTTACCATTTATGATAATAATTCATCTACCCAGGGAGTAGTGTACAACTTAGAAAAAGCCCAGGGTTCTGATCCTTATGAAATGTTTTTAGAGGGCTCAAAAGACATTATTGAAATCAATAACCCTAATAGTAATAATAATAAAAAATTAATTATATTTAGGGATTCATTTGGAAGCAGCATAGCTCCACTATTTATAAGCAGCTATTCGACAATAACACTTATTGATATAAGATATATTAACAGTAACTCGATTGATGAATATGTAAGCTTTGATAATTCCGATGTTTTATTTTTATATAATACTACGTTATTAAATAATAGTATAACATTGAAGTAAAATGTTTTTTTGTATACATTTTTGTATATACTTTAGTTTATACTTTTGTTTATTTTTCTCGTAATTTTACCGCATTACGTGCCTTCCAGCGCTTTTCATCTTCAATTGCTGCATAATGTTTTCTTGTTGTATTAACATCTTTATGTCCTAAAACATTGGCAACAAGATAAATATCACCTGTTTCTCTATAGAGGTTTGTACCATAAGTACTTCTTAATTTATGCGGAGTAATGTGCTTCAAAGAAGTAACCAGACCTGCATATTTTTTTACAAGATTTTCTACAGTTCTGACTCCAATTCGTTTATTTTGTAATGATAAAAACAGCGCATTTTCATGTCCTTCACGTGCAGGAAGTTTCTCTCTGATTTCCAGATAATCCAATAATGCTGTTTCGACCTCATCTCCAAAATATACAACAGCTTCATATCCGCCTTTTCGTCTGATTTTTATTCCAGTATTTTTAAAATCAATATCATTTATATCGATACCAACACACTCAGATACACGCATTCCTGTACCTAAAAGCAGAGTTAACAATGCTACATCACGATATTTTGTCTTTTCGTGAAATCTTTTTTGAGAGCTTGTTAATTTGTCACCGGATTCCACCTCGTCTAACAATTCGGCCACTTCATCAACATCTAAACGTATTATTTCCTGTTCATGCATTTTGGGAACCGGAATCTTAGCTGCGGGATTATCTTTAATCATTTGATTACAGAAGTAGTAGTTATAAAACGATTTAAGGGAGGATAACTTACGTTTAACCCCCTTTTCTTTATTGGTATGCTCTGAATCATTTTTCGAATATACTTTTAAATATTCTAAATATTCTTCTATATCATTAACTGTAATCTTATCAAGTATTTCTATTGAAAAATCTTTTATTTCAGTATCCTTATACTGTGGATTATTATCCTTAATAAAATGAAAGAAAATCCCCAAATCATAGGCATAAGCAATACGGGTTCTTGAAGAAGTAGTAGGCTCTATACCTCTGAAAAATGAAGTACAAAATGTGGGCAATTCTTTTAATTTTTCTCGAAGTTTCAAATTGTTATCAACAATTATTTGCTCATGATAATTCCTATTCACAGGCATCCTATCACCTCCAGCCCTTAATATTTCCGTTTACAATTGCACTAAACATACGTTCCTTAACGCCTGGATTCTCAATATTTAGCTGTTTTATAAGATTTTTTACATATTCTCGCTTTGTATTTCCATCTGCAGGACATGGGTTTTTGGCAACAGGAAGACTAAATTTATTTTGGAAACCTATAATTTCAGCCTCAGAAATAAACATAAGAGGTCTAATTACAAATAATTCCATTCTATCCAGGTAAATTACTGGTGCAAAAGAGTGAAACCTTCCTTCATATAACAAAGACAGCATCATGGTTTCTATAATATCATCTTTATGATGTGCATATGCAATTTTATTGCATCCCAATTCCTTGGCTTTTTCGTTTAATGCACCTTTACGCATTTTGGCACATAAAGAACATGGATTTGATTCCTTTCTTTCAACAAAAACAACCTGATTAATTTCTGTAGGAACGATGTATAGAGGTATTTCTAATTGATTACACAATGCCTCAATTTCATTAAAATCCTGTATACCAAAACCTAAATCAACTGAAATTGCAACCAGTTCAAAATGTTTTGGATAAAACCTGCGCAATCCATGCATGGCATACAATAAAGTAAGACTATCTTTACCTCCTGAAACTCCAATAGCAATCTTATCAGTTTCTGAAATCATATTATATTGTTCAAAAGCGCGTCTCGTATAACTGTATAATTTCTGTAATTCCATATAATTTCACATAGTGCTATAAAATTATAATATCAGCACTACCTAACTATTCGTTAAACTATGGTTTTGCGAATAGTTAGACATCTCCTCTCTTAACTAATCTCAACTAATATTCCATAATATAACATAATCCTCTATACAATATACAGAGGATTATGTGTTTGTAAACATATTAAATTCTATTTTGCATTTTTAGGTATGTATATATTAACTCTACTGATTTATCTATTCCAATTTTTCCACTATCTATACACAAATCATATGAGTCTGAATATCCCCATTTTTTATCAGTATAATAATTGTAATAGCTGGCACGTTTTTTATCAGTCTTAATAATTAAATCTCTGGCTTTATTTTCTGAAATTTTATTTCGTTCTGATATACGCTGTATTCTCTTTTCAATATCACATGAAATAAAGACACTTGTAAAATCAAAATCATCCTGAAGTGCATAATCTGCACAACGTCCAACGAAAATGCAACTTTCTTTTTTTGCAATAGATTTTATTGTATCAAACTGAGCTAAAAACACTTTTTGACTGATTGGTACATTAATAACTCCCGGTGCATTATAAGACTGATATGAATCCATTACCAGTGAATACAAAAAGCTATTTGTTGGCTTTTCGTCGTGAATTTCAAATATTTCTTCGCATAAGCCACTTTCCTTGGCTGCCATAGCTAATAACTCATTATCATAGCACTTAATTCCCAGCTTTTCTGCAAGCTTTGCTCCAATTTCTTTTCCACCACTTCCAAATTGTCTGCCAATCGTTATAATAACTTTATCCTCCATAATAATCCTCATTTCTGAGCGTATTTACGCGTAGAGGCGAAGAGAAATCTGCGCAGGCAGTTTCTCTTCTGCCATCAGGGCTATTTGCCTTCGCTCAGAAGCAAATAGCTGTGTGAAAAATCAGCACTTCGGTGTGATTTTTCACACTAATCTCCTAAGTGAAATGTTTTTTAAACTCCCTTTCAGCCTTGACCATTTCGCTTGATGAAAAAGCACACAGTTTGACGTCGATAAAATAGTCAGGATAATCTTGTACAAATTTCTTATATGCTCTGCAACACTGTTTTGTAGATTCTTCAGCCGGATTAGGCAAATTGCCTCCAAAGATTCCCGCACTAATCAACGGAAAGGAAATACTATGATATCCCTCATCTTTTAGTAGAACCAAAGAATTATAATATGCGTCGAATAATTCCTTGAATGCTGAAGGATTTCTACCAAAATCAGGACCCACTGCATGAATGATTGCCTTTGCATTTTTCAGATTAAATGATGAAGTAATCACAGCCCCACCGTCCTTAACCGGTGTTTTTTGTTTATTACAAGCAGCAGTAAGTTCACTCATTCCTGCCTTTTTAAATATCACACCACAAATTCCACCACCAGCCCGTAAGCCACCATTTGCAGCGTTAACAACAACGTCCACTTTCTGATCTGCACAAGATCCATTAATTATCTCAATTTTACTCTCACCCATCGCTATCATCTCCTTCATATTTTCCCTTTTTATTATCATTATATGTATCTGTTCATAGCCAAGCATACTTTTACAGTTAAACGTGATGAATGCTTGCATTCGTGAACGTTTAGCTGTAAAAATATATTTGGCTATGAACAAATACCATTATATTATTATTCAATGTAATCGTCAATTCACTAGCGCATATCCATCAATACAGTTTTTTCGCAATATACCAATATCCGTATAATAGTGTATCTCATTTCAGTTTTAGGTGTGTCTCACCACATCAGTTGATTACCCGGTGTCTCCGTGTAGTTTTCTGTGAACATAGTGTTCACTTTGCCTTCGGGCATATAAAAAGACCATGTTTATATCATTGTCTAATTACTTGTTTTATTTAGTTGCTGTTGCACCGGTGCAACTTGGGTATAAAAATACCACCAATCTTACGACTGGTGGTATTTGTTTAGTTTATTTCTGGCCAATCCTTCAGCTTATCACTTTCTTCTTTAAGCTTTTCTTCCTCTGCATCATAATCTTCTGTAGTCCAATCAGGATGATGTGCCACAACGTCCAAATAACATCTTATTTTATTTCTTGCCATGATATTCCATACAGAATGGCGAAATTTTCTTAATGTAATTAATAAAGCCAAGAACAATTGTAAAGCTAGTAATTATGATGTTTCTGACCATTTTGTTGATGTCAACAAAATCGTTGAAGCCGGAGTAACTTCTAAACCTATCAATGATATGCAATTATCACGCTATGCTGCATACCTAATTGTTCTAAATGCTGATGCAGATAAAGAAGTCGTTGCACTCGGTAAAACATATTTCGCTGTTAAAACACGTCAACAGGAGCTTATAGATAATTATGATGCATTAACAGAGGACCAAAAAAGATTAGCCATCCGGTACGAAATGATAGAACATAATAAACAACTTGTAGCTGCTGCTAAAGATGCCGGTGTTGAATCGTCTTTAGATTATGCAATATTCCAAAATTTTGGATATATGGGATATGAAGAATTAGCTGCTAACCTATTCCGTGCTACACAGACAGAAGCTAAACTTAGACGTGAAAATATACAAGGCAAGGATAATGCCAATCAAACACATTTTGACGTTGGCAAAGAAGTCCGAGATACCATTAAGCGACTCGGTGGAACAATGCCAGAAGATTTACCTACTCCAGACAAAAGTATAAAACAAATTGAAAAGGAACAGAAAAAATTAAATAATTAAAAATGCCCCCTGCTACCAACAGAGGACATTTAAAGGATACTATTAACCGGATGCTCCAGTTATAATACCGCCCAAACAACAGTATTATAACATTTAACGAGCATCCTGACAATAGGGTGTATTTTTTATACCCAAATTTAGTTGCACCGGTACAACTCACCAAAAAGAAAGGATGATCATTATGAAACTACCAAATGGATATGGCTCAATAATTAAGCTTTCCGGAAAAAGAAGAAAACCTTATAACGTAAGGATTACTGTAGGATGTAAGGAAATTATTAAAGATGGAAAAATAACTTATATTCAGGACAGGAAATCTCTTGGCTGCTTTAAGACTAAGGCTGAAGCCCTTAGGGCTCTGGAGAACTATAACTACTCTCCTTATGATATCGACAACAGGGATATGACTTTTGCAGAAGCGTATTCCCTCTGGGAAACTGCCAACCTCGATAAGATTAGGAATTCTGCTTATCAAATGGCTATTGCAAATGATATTTTACAAAAAAATCTTGCACAATTGATTACCATTGAAGATTCGGATCCAGTTATCGAAAGAAAAATATTATGTAAAAAAGATATAAATACATTGTGGGAACATTCTGAAGAATGGGATTATGCGATTTTGTTAATCCTAGTTTATACAGGTATGAGAGTAAATGAATTATTAAAGAATAACAAGAAAAATTTTGACCCTGATAAAAAACTGTTGTATATTCCTTCTGAGATTGCAAAAAACAAGCAATCAGAACGATTTGTTCCAATACACAATAAAATATACCCTTTGCTTTTAAAATTCTATTCCAGGGCATCACAGAATCTCATTACAAATGATAACGGAACAGTAATTACATACAACAACTATGTATCGAGAAACTTTAAAAAAATAAATGAAACATTAACAGAAACACACACTCTGCATGATACCCGGCACACATTTATATCAAGAGCTCATGAACTAAAACTTGATGATTTAGTTGTCAGAAAAATAGTAGGTCACAGTTCTAATGACGTACACGAAAAAGTATACACACATATTTCAGAAAAACAACTTCTTGAAGAAGTAAATAAATTAGAATATTGATTTTGTTGTCTACTTGTTGTCTATTAATAAATTTATCATCAATTTATATCAAAATAAAAATCCAAAAAACACCGTAAAAAAGCCACTTCCCACAATTTATGGGAAGTGGCAAAACTGTTCATTTTTAAACTCTTGATAAATATTCACCAGTTCTTGTGTCAATCTTAATCTTATCGCCAAGTTCAACAAATAATGGAACATATACTGTTGCACCTGTTTCAACCACAGAAGGTTTTGTAGCACCAGTAGCTGTATCACCTTTAACGCCTGGCTCTGTCTCTGTAATCTCTAATTCAACGAACAATGGTGGTTCAATGGCAAATACATCTCCATTGTGTGAACAAATCTTAACCATATCGTTCTCTTTAACAAACTTAAGAGAATCACCTACATTGTCAGCACTTAATGCAATCTGATCATATGTCTCAACGTCCATGAAGTGGTATAAATCACCATCTGAGTAAAGATACTGCATATCTTTTCTGTCAATTCTTGCCTGTGGGCATTTTTCTGTTGGTCTGAAAGTTTTTTCTACAACTCCACCGTTCTTAATATTCTTTAATTTTGTTCTAACGAATGCTGCACCCTTACCAGGTTTAACATGCTGGAATTCAATAATCTGATAAATATTATTTTCAAATTCAATTGTAATACCATTTCTAAAATCGCCTGCTGATATCATCTAATAGTCCTCCTTAAAATTTAACTCAACGACTTCCTACATTTTATAATAATATTGCACAATTTTCAACTATTTTTTAGCAAATTATGTATTATTTATTTGTATCTGTTCAGAGCCAAGCATATTTTTACAGTTAAATGTGATGAAATTTTACAAACTCATCAAGCTTATGCTTAATCTCTTCACATATTTCATATACAGATTTGTTATCTGTCTCAACAATTATGTCTGCCACCTCGTTATATCTGTCTTTTCTCTTGTTCATAAGTTCCTCAATAAATGGAACATTCATATTACCATTCAGAATAGGTCTGTCATTATTATCCTTTACACGATTATAAACCGTTTCAGGTGTTGCCGTAAGCAAAAGAATCACTCCCGATTCTTTCATGCATTTTACATTCTCATCCTTTAAGACTGCTCCTCCACCACATGATACAATTCTTCCTTTTACCATCTGTATTTCCTTAAGGCACTGGGTTTCAATCTTTCTAAAGCCTTCTTCCATTACTTCCTCAAATATCTTTGCAATAGTTTTCCCCTCATGCTCCACAATGTATGCATCCATATCTACTTCTGGCATATTCAATTCCTTCGAAAGCTCCTTTGAAACCGTGGTCTTTCCAACTCCCATAAAGCCTATAATCATAATGTTATAATTTGAATTATTCAAACAATTATTATCAGTAGCATTTGTATATTCACTCATTGTATTTCTCCATCCTTAAACTAAATTATAATGTATTACATCTAAAACCGACTTTAGCTGGCTTACTTCTACCTGACCCGGCGCCGATGATTTCAAAACCGAACCAAAGGTTATTGCACTTCCAAATACTTCCCCTGCAAGCCTGCTTATCATCCCTAATTTGCCCATGGACATTGTAACAACAGGAATGCTTAATTTTTCATTTAAAATAACTGTGGCATCCAGTAATGTCAGCAAATCTTTTTTACTCTGTGGCATCACTGCTATCTTTGCAATGTCTGCCCCCAGCTTCTCCATCTTAAATAATCTCTCAGAAATATCATCCGACATTGGTGTTTTGTCAAAGTCATGGTTAGACATTATAATGAATTTTCCATTTTCATGTGCCTTATTTACCATATCATTTACCAAAGCGTCGCCTGAAAATAATTCCACATCAAATATTTCAGCCTCGTTATTTTCCATAAGCTCCACAAGAAGATTTTTATATTCTTCTCTTGAAATTTCCTTTTCTCCACCTTCAAAAGCAGTTCTGAAAGTAATTATCACCGGTCTTTTTATTATTTCTTTTATCTTTGATGTTATTTCATTTATATGTCTGGCTGAAGCATTTTCCTTGAGATAATCAATTCTGAATTCCACAAGTTCAGCCTCTGTGCCAACAATTTTTTCTGCCTGTGCCACTGCCTCTGTCATACCTTCTGCCACTATTGGCACACAGATTTTTGGCTTTCCCTCACCTATAACCATACCATCTAAATTTATATTTTTCATCCGTACCTCATTTCCATATCACAGGGATATTCAAATTTCGAAAACAATTATATTTTATTATCCATAAAAAATCAATGTATTGGTCTAATTTGGTCTAATTTTAACATTGCTTTTATTGACATTATTTCAATGGGGTATTAGTATTATTGATGTACTCACTGTCAGAAAGGCATATGCAAAAAGATTACGAGAGTACATATAACTAACTACCCGGAGGACAATTATGAGCAAAAATATTACAGGAACAACTACACTTACAGGACTTCTAGGCAGCCCTGTTGCACACAGTATTTCACCATTAATGCACAATGAAGCCTTCCGTTTGCTTGACCTTGATTATGTCTATCTCTGCTTTGATGTTGGAGTTGATAATCTAAAAACTGCAGTTGAAGGCTTAAAAGCTCTCGGTGTAAGAGGATTCAACTGCACTATGCCTGACAAAAATTTAATGTGCGAGCTGGCTGACGAATTAAGCCCTGCTGCAAAGCTTATAGGTGCCGTTAACACTGTTGTAAACGATAACGGTGTATTAACAGGACACAATACAGATGGAATGGGATATATGCAGGCTGTTAAAGATGCAGGACATGATATCATAGGAAAAAATATGACTCTTTTAGGCGCAGGTGGCGCTGCCACTGCCGTATGCACACAGGCCGCATTAGACGGGGTTGCAAACATTAATGTTTTCAGTATTCGCGACCAGTTTTTTGACAGGGCACAAAAGATGGTTGATAATATCAACGCAAGCACAAACTGTAAAGCAGCATTATATGATTTAGCTGACAAGACAGTGCTAAATAAGAGTATTGGAAACAGCCATATTTTAACAAATGCAACAAGCGTTGGTATGGCTCCAAACACAGATAATTGCATTATCACGGACGAAAATGTCTTCAGAAAGGATTTAATTGTATCTGACGTAATTTACAATCCCAGAGAGACGAGGCTTTTACAGATTGCCAAAGCCCACGGCTGTCAGACATTTAACGGCCTGTATATGCTCTTATATCAGGGAGTAGAAGCCTTCAAAATCTGGACTGGAAAAGAGATGCCTGTCAAGGAAATCAAAGAGAAGTATTTTAGCTAGAACATCGTTATTAATTAGCCATACTAATCCTCATTTCTGAGCGTATTTACGCGAAGAGGCGTCGAGAAATCAGGTTATCCTGTTTCTCGACTGCGATAAATCTAATTGGGGTGCCTGCGGCACAAATAGTAATGAAAATGTTTTACACCTTCAAGTTTTCGTGTTATAACTTACTCAATTGTTAAGGCATCCCGGCATCAATATCAGATGCACCCACCCGTTTTGCTATTGATGTGCAGGTTGTGCGACCCTTTTTCTCAGGTGGGAATACCTTAAAATTGGTTCACAATGTGAGCCTTATTTTTCACACTATATTACCTATAGTGATAAAAATTAAACCGTCGCATTAACAATTTTTCAAAAGTTAATGCGACGGTCTCTTTTAAATATAATAACAACTCTTTTAATATGTCTCCGCTAATCCTATCTTATTATGTTTATCTCTCTCTACACTTAGACAAAAATCCAAGTGAAACAACAAGACCAGCCATGAATAGACACAATGTCAAAATCAGTACCACCATCGTCATTCTGTCTCCTGTAGGCGGAACGTCTGACGTTTTATTATTCTGAGCTTATGTTGTGCTTTCTGAAGTAATTTCTGTTTCGTCTTCTGTTGTAATTTCTGAATTGTCTTCTATAACAGAAAATTCTGTATATGCTGAACCATCAACCCATTCGATCTCAACGGTGTGTGTTCCAACAGATAATGTATCAAGATAAGCTTCTTTCAATATAATAATTGTTGAGCCTTCCTTTGCCGTATAGTTGCTGTCATCAACCACACTGCCATCAATCTTCACAACTGAAAACTTAGCAAACTCTCCATTTTCCCTAACTGTAATGTTTTTGTTGCTTCCTATTGTGTGGACGCTACCTTCCCCATTTGTAATAAGATAACTCATTTTTGAAACTCTAACAGTGATGTCATCTGTCCTTGTCTCTCCATTCTTTGTGTAAGTTATTGTCAACGTCTTATCTCCTATTGCTGACATATCCACAGATTCAACATTGGTCGTGTAATCTGTTACAATCTCACTGTATCCGTCACTATAGTATGCTGTCACGGTTACGTCATCCAGGTTAAGAATGTCTCCTGCAATGTATGACGTCTTTGTCTTGACCGCCTCTATCCTGTCTGGTGAAAGGACCATATTGTGGCTCACAGTAATGGTGATGTCCTTTGTCTTAGTTCCACCATTCTTCGTGTAGGTTACCGTAAGTATCTTTCTTCATTCAGTTTCCTCCGTTCTTAGAATTATATACTCACTTTATTTCCTATTATAGGTTGCCAGAACAATCTTTTCCAGATATCTCTTCAATACAATCTGAATCTCTTCCTTGGGGTGAATAGGTTTCACGAGAATTGTGTACATATTCACCCTGTTTGCCCCATAAACGTCCGTAAAAATCTGGTCACCAACAAACATTGTTTCATCCTTTGTTGTGCCCATGATGTCAAAAGCCTTATTGTAACTTTTTCTTGATGGTTTATGTGCATTAAAAATATAGTCTGTTTTCAATGCCTTTGCAAAGGGCTTTACCCTGGGTTCCTGATTATTTGAAATAAGGCATGTCCTAAATCCAATTTTTCTCAACTCCTCAAATAATTCAACCGCCCTTTTATCCTCTGGCTTTCCATGTGGCACAAGAGTATTATCTATATCAAATAATATCCCCCTGTATCCCTTGTCATAATATTTCTTAAAATCTATTATATATGTACTGTCCACATA
>JBNRML010000099.1:0-3555 GCA_050309585.1 Lachnospiraceae bacterium | reverse complement strand
CATTTCAAGAAACTTTAATATATTGAATTATACTTCTTTTGAATTATATTGTCAATTTTATAACTCATATTTTATATTGCATTAATCATATTAATTTCGTATTAATATTGATTATGCAGCCTAAACTATATATTATCTTACAGAAAACGAGGTAATCCTTATGCCAGATAATCCAATCCTTATCAGAATCCGTGAATTATGCAATCAACGTGGCTGGTCACTATATAAGCTTTCAAAAGAAAGTGGAATTGCATATTCAAGTCTTAACAACATATTTCTCAGAAATACCCAGCCCACAATTCCAACATTAGAAAAAATTTGTCTTGGATTCGGTATCCAATTGAGTGAATTTTTTTCAGAATCTTTTTCAGAAACTTCTTCGAACACAATTAATTCTTATGTCCTTACCAAAGATGAGGAAGCACTGGTTTTAGGATATCGTGCTTTGTCAAACACCAACAAATCATTATTGGTTGATTTTCTTATTTTGCTTAAAAACCGAAACCACAAAAATGATAACCACAAAAAATAAATTCCACCAAAAACCTGCCAATCAGCTTGATTTTACAGCTAATTCGTGCTATATTTTCCAAAGATATTTGGCGGGGATATTTATCGGATACGCCACACCGATAAAACGACAGTTTTTGAGGTTGGCTCTGAACAGATACGATAAGTTAAGACATTTTATTAAGACAATTATTAAGATTACAATTAAAATTACTATTAAAACTAAATATGAAAGGATTATCTGATGGAAAAGATTAAACAAGAAAAAATAGTGGGATGCATACTCAAGACAATTGCAATTGTCGCATCCGTTTATGGAATAGTTATTAATTACGACAGCATTAAGACCTTTACTTTCTTTACTACTCTTTCAAATATCGCCATTTCAATGACATTGTTTGTCTCATTGATTTTTGACATTATCTGGCTCAGGACAAGTGGAAAAAAGGATTTAAAAAATAACTTTTTTTATATAATAAAATTTGTTATGACGATATCAATCACGGTCACATTTCTGGTATATATGTTTTTACTTGCACCATTTAACCAGCATGGTTTTTTCGGTGCATATTTCAATAATTATGCAGGAAGCTTCTGTGTTCATTTTTTTGGACCGGTTCTTTCAATTATTGATTTCTTTATGTTTGATTATGATTATGTCTCAAATAAGTATCACGCAATATATGCAACCATACCTCCGCTTTTATACGTTGCCATGATTAGTTGTATGGCTTATTCAGGAGTCAGATGGTATGGCACAATGTACGCGCCATATAGTTTTCTTAATTTTGGTTCGAAGGCCGGCTGGTTCGGTTTTGATTCAACCGCGGATGGAGTTGAATCCCTTGGTATAGGAGTTGGCTATATTTTGATATTTTTGGTTATCTTTTTTATTGGATTAGGTGAATTCTACCTGTATATAAAAGAAAAAAGACGCAAGAATCATACCCTTTAGGCATAAAATATGCTCCCTCCTGGGTAACAAGTTTTTTTTATCACTTGTCTGCCCGTAAGGGAGCATTTGTTTCAGTGTTTCATCATTGATGATACAGCTCCTTCTCTTCCTTAATTCTATTTTTATTCTTTTTGGGCAGAGCAATATCCTTGTTTTTTTTATTTTTTATCATCCTTTCAAGCATTTTCTCTATCCAAAACTTAAAAATTATCTTATTTGGGTAGATTTTTTTCTTGAATTTTCCTGGTTTTATTATTATCCTTGACTATTTTCAGCTATTTTCTCTACCCAATGTCTGTAATTTATGCGTTTTGGATAGACGACTTCCCTAAAATATTCTTTATTCGACTTATTTCTCCATTATTTTCTCTATCCAAATCTAATTTTTAAGTCAATTAGGCAGAAATTTCAAAATACTCCTTCCCAAATGAAACATCTGATTTCATTTCAATTCTCATTTCCATTCTCATTTCCATTCTCATTTCCATTCTCATTTCAATTCCCATTCCCTATTTCATTCCCATTCCCATTCCCAAGATTAGTATACATACACTACGCATTTACAGCTCATTTGAGTAGTATATTTCTTTATTATATCTCTTTTTCACATCTAATCGTATTCAAGAATCTCGTCTAAACTTGATTTCAGAAGACATACATTAATTTTAGAGAGGTATTACTATGGAACAAAACGAATCACTCAAAAGAATACAGGAACTATGTGACCAGCGAGGATGGTCAATTTACAAGTTAGCAAAGGAAAGCGGTATACCCTACTCCAGTGTAAATAATATTTTTATACGAAACACCCAGCCCACTTTACCTACATTAGAAAAAATATGCAAAGGTTTTAGAATTCAAATTTCAGATTTTTTCAATGACACTCCTTTAGATGCACCAAAGACATATGTTCTTTCTGACGAAGAGGAAAATTTGTTATTTACTTATCGTTCTCTTTGTAAAGATGATAAAATGTTGTTGGAAAATTTTATTGAATTTTTGAAAAGCAAACCAACAGAATAATGTATTATTCAATCAGGCATACTTAAATAAAAAAGAGAGATATCTGTCTGCTAAACAAAATTTAAAACAGCAATACAGATATCTCTCTTCTTATTATCAGTTCTCTACAAAATAACCTTGACCGGACATTTTTCCTTACACTTACCGCAATTTGTACATTTAGTGTAATCAATGTGTGCAATGTTATCAACCACGTGAATCGCATCAAATTCACAATTTTTCTCACATATCTTACACCCAATACAACCCGTCTGGCAAACTGACTTGACATCCTTTCCAAAATCCCTGGAATTGCAGACTACTTTTTGCTTCTGCTCATACGGAACCAGCTCAATAAGATTTTTAGGACATTCCTTTATACATTTTCCGCAGGCTACACATTTTTCAATGTCTACCTTTGCTATGCCGTCAATAATATGAATGGCATCAAATTCACATACATTCACGCAGGAACCAAATCCCATACACCCAAAACTACAAGCCTTTGGTCCTCCACCCGTTGACAATGCCGCCTGTTTACAATCTATATTTCCCGTATAATTAAATCTCACAGGAGCCTTTTCACACACACCGCTGCATTTGACAAAAGCCACATTTTTCGTCACCTCAACGGTACTTTCCATAATCTCTGCAATTTTACCTGCAACATCCGCTCCACCTACCGGACATGCGTTGGCCTCTGCCTCCCCTGCCGCAATAGCCTTTGCCAGGGCATCACAGCCGGCATAGCCACAGCCACCACAATTATTTCCAGGCAGAGCTTCTCTGACTTTTATTTCCTTTTCATCCACTTCAACCTCAAAGGCCTTGCCTGCAAAACCAAGTAACAAACCAATAATAAGACCTGTTCCACCTACAAGGCACGTGGCAATAATTATTCCTGTTATATTCATGTTAATCTCCATTCCGCAGACGCTTTGCGTCGGAGGAATCGCGGGCTGAATTTCAGATTCAGCTCTGCGATAAATCTAATTGGGGCGCCTGCGGCACAATTAGCTGTGTGAAAAATCAGCACTTCAGTGTGATTTTTCACACTAATCCTCCATGTCGGAGCAAATTTATTTGCG
>JBNRML010000098.1:0-5316 GCA_050309585.1 Lachnospiraceae bacterium | reverse complement strand
TATTAAGATTTATCTTATAATCATCTTTTCCATCTTCAGTCTTAATCTTATTAAAATAGGTAATGAATATACCTGTTGCTGGTGTTTCAACCGACTTAAACTCTATATTAAATTTCACATATGCAATATATTCGTCCTTACTTCCTGAATCCAGCACATAACAATCCATGACACTAAAGCTCTCACCAAAAAGCTTCTTATATTGTTCTGTTGATGAAACATAATTTTTTAATTCTTCATCAGTAGGCTTAGAATCTTCTGAGATAAGCTTTAACGCTTTTTCAGCATCATTACCTGCAAGTGCTCCGTAGAACATCTCTATATTATTACGCATTTCCGTGGTGTCCATTACCAAAAACTGTATTTGTTTCTTACCTTGTTTTTTTTCAATCTCTTTATTGCATGAATCTAATGCCAAAGCAATAATCAGTGCAACAAACAACACTGAAATCAAAGTTCCAACCACAAAATTCTTTGTATTCTGCTTTGCAAATAAAAGCATTTTATCCAGAAAATTCAAATCATTTGCGCTATTATGCAAACGTTTAGGCTGCTGCTTTCTGATTCTCTCTGCATATATGTTAAATTCTTTTTTTGCGCCATCCTTTTTCTCAAGATTCTCAAAAAAATCAAGAGTTACATCTTCATCCTGCCTGTCTTTCTGACTGCCATTTTCATTTACAGAATTATCACTATCTTTTTCCTTTGGTTTTTCTTTTCCGTCATTCTTTTCTTTAACTTTTATTTCAACATCTATGTCATCCATAAGTGTTTCATCGGACAGATAATCAAGTTCATCATTCTCCATTTCCTTGATTTTTTCATTCATAAGCCTTATTGCTTCTTTGTCACTATTAATAAGATTTTTCACTTTGGAAGACATTGAAATCTGTCCTTCACTTTCAATCTGATCAAGCTGTTCTATGATTTTGTCACATTCTTCTGTATCTCTGTCAACACTTTGTTTATTTCTTTCGTTATTATTCTGTATATAATTTTTATTCTTGTTATTTCTATTCTTTTTCGAACTCATTTCTTCCTCATTTCTAAAAAAACATATATAGTAAACTTTACATCAAGTAGTATTATTTTGTCGATTTTTGTACACTTCTAGGTTTTATATTCTAACAAATTGGAAATAAAATTGCAACCAAATATCTTGATAAAAAAACAATCTTGTTATAAAATACACTAAGCGCATCCATAGCTCAGTGGATAGAGCAATGGCCTCCGGAGCCATGTGCGTGAGTTCGACTCTCATTGGATGCATAAAAAGACATAATACAACCTTATTTATTTCAGGCTGTATTATGTCTCTTTTTTATACATTTCCCTTGTTAAAATAAATGAGTGCTATCATATCCGGGCCTGTATGTGCTCCGATAATCGGGCTTAACATTGTAATCTTAACTTCAGCCCCCGGCTGTTTTTCCAATACCATTCCCTTCAATTTTTCCGCTTCTTCGACACAATCAGAACAGCATATGTAAACAACCGGGTAAAAATCCGGGTCAAAGTTCTTTTCAAACCTCTCAATCATTGCCTTCATTGCCTGTTTATTGCCACGTTTTTTATCAATGGTTTCTAACTTACCTTTGTCATTAACCGTCAACAAAGGCTTTATATTAAGTGCAGTTCCCAATATTGCTGTAGTCGCTGAAACTCTTCCCCCTCTCATCAGGTACATTAAATCCTCTACCTTAAACCAATAGCTTATTCTTTTAGCATACTCAGTAAGTTTATCAGCATTTTCATTAATATCCATTCCTGCCTGTTTATGCTTGAAAGCAATTTCGGTCAAAAGTCCCATTCCACCTGTAGCCGCCAGGCTGTCCACAACCAGTACATTCGAATCAGGATAATCCTCCTTCAGCTCTCGTGCAGCCATAAGAGCTGACTCATAAGTATTACTAAGCCCACTGGAAAGAGAAATATATAAAATATCCTTTCCTTCTTTCACATATGGCTCAAATAGACAAATGTAATTATATGGAACAATCTGACTTGTATGTGTTTCGACTTTTCCTCGTAATTTTTCATAGTAATTATGCATCATTTCATCACTCTCCGGTTCGGTACACGAAAATGTATCTTCTCCCAAAACATATTCCATCGGAACATATTTTAAACCGTTTTTGTCTGCAAATTCCTTGTCAATATCAATAGACACATCAGCAAAAATTTCATAATCTTTCATAACTATTTCCATTTTCCTTTTCTTCTTAATATATATTTTTTTAGTACTAATCATAGGCTTTTACGTAGCCAAAACTATCATTAACTCTTTCCATATGATATTCCTCTGATACCACTGCCTCTATAAAGTCCCTGCCTCCGGATTCCACCGCAACCACCTTTATTCCCAATTCTTTTTCCAGTTCCGTGACAGTAATATCATCCAAGAATACCTCTTCTCCTGTCCTTAACATGCAACTCGGAATCAAAAGTGTATCTCCCAAATTACATCCTTCTTCTTTCTTTTCTTTTATCTGTGCAATTAAATCCTGACCGGTTATAAGACCTGCCACGGTAATTGTCTCTCCGAAAAAGTCATTGCGTATGCAAAAAACTTTAATTTTGATTTTTGGAAAAGCTTCCATCATTTTATCTGATATTTTCTTTATAGTCGGATATGCAAGTTTTCCAGTTGCTACGGAAATCCTGCGTTCAACATTTGATTTTATTTCTTCAAATTTTTTAGAAGCTAAAAGCTCTTCATAATAATCCTGAAATTCTGTAAGCAAAAGTCTCATCATCCCCACACCATTTTCAAGCTGAATATAACCGTCATACCTGTCCTCTTCCGGAAACTCTCTATCTGCAAGAATGTACCACTCATCACTGGCATGTACAAAGTGCAAACCATATTCCTCAAATATCTCTTTTTGAAATTCTTCAATCATATCTATGATTTCTTCAGCCTCTTTTTTGTTAAACAGCTTAATGTCAAAAAGGCCTTCTCTGTACTTTGTAATACCGGCAGGAACAACTGAAACACTTCTCATAAACGGAAGATACTTTTTCAAATCACTTATGCTTCTTCTCAGTTCCTCGCCGTCATTCACCCCTTTACAACATACTATCTGACCATTCATTTCAACATTTCCATCATAGAGCATGTCAAGATATTTAAGTTTTTCGCCTGCAAATCTATTATTCAGCATTTTGCATCTAAGCTCTGGATTTGTGGTCTGTACAGAAATATTTATAGGTGCAAGATGCATCTTGATTATTCTTTCCACATCCTCCTCATTCATATTTGTCAATGTAATATAATTTCCCTGTAAAAAAGAGAGTCTGGAATCGTCATCTTTAAAATAAAGTGTATCCCGCATCCCCGGCGGCATCTGGTCAATAAAACAGAAAATGCATTTATTACTGCAGGAACGGTATTCGCTCATCAAATCATTTTCAAATTCTATACCAAGATCTTCGTCATAATCCTTGTCAATCTCCAAAAGCCACTCTTCGCCATCAGTTTTTCTGATGCAAACCTCAATATATTCATCCTGAATCATATAACGATAATCAAATACATCCTGAATCTTCTGATCATTTATGCTGACCAAAACATCTCCCGGCTCAATTTCCAATTCCTCTGCAATAGAATCCTGATACACTTTTTTAACAATATGTTCATTTTGTTTAATTAACTGTTTCACAAATATTCTCCTGTATCATCGAAATGATTTTATAATAATCCTTAAAATCCTTTGCCTTGCAAATCTTCTTCCAATATTTTTCCCCATCTGAAATACTTTTATGAAAATACAACCACAATTCCTTCATTCGGAACAATACATTTTTTTCACTCTTCATATAATTATAATATCCAATCATCACTTCGTCCATAAATTTTATTATTTTTTCAACATCACACTTATAACCATTATGGTCAAAATTGTTATTTTCATAATGCTCAATACTTAAAATAAGGTCAGGATGATACAACAATCCTCTGCCAAGCATCATTTTATCAACATCCTTAAATCTGTCAGCAAAGCATATATAATCCTCAAGCGAATGAATATCTCCATTATACACTATTTTATTTTTGCTCATCTTCATAACCTGTTCAAATACATCAAGATTAACAGAATTTTTATAAAAATCCTCCCTTACTCTTGGATGAACTATTAACTCTGTCATTGAATACTTATTATAAATATCCATTAACGGAAAAATCTCTTCTGGTTCACTCACTCCAAGTCTTGTTTTTATCGAAATATCACACAAATCTTTTTCAAAAATATCATACAAAAACTCGTCTAATTTTTCTGTGTCTGCCAAAAATCCAGCACCTTTTCCTTTTGTCACCACAGTTGGTGCAGGACAGCCCAGATTTAAATTAATTTCATTATACCCAAGCTTAATTAATTCCTTTTGAAGACCTGTAAAATGTTCAGCCTTATTTGTCATTATCTGAGGTACAACAATAATGCCGGAATTAACTTCCGGCATTACATCTTTTTTCTCTTTTTTATTCAAATATACTTTCTGGCTGGGTGTAAGAAATGGAGTAAAATACTTCTCAACACCTCCAAAATATTTAGCAAACGCATTTCTATAGACAAACCCTGTGATTCCCTCCATGGGTGCCAAATAAAAATACATATTTTCTTAGAAGCCTTTCATATTGTAATCTGCACATATAGCATTCATAGTTTCACACAATTTATGTACATAGATAAATGGACCGATACCACATAAAAGTGAACCTAATACGTTCCAAAGCCAATAAGTTGATGCTGAAAATCCTGTCTGTATTCCACGTGCTCTTGCCTCTTCACCAATACGGTCACTAAGCGTATGCCACCAAATAAGTGTATATATCCCACAAGTAACAGGTCCTAAGAGGAAATACACGAGCCAGAAATTTGTTGTCTTCTTTCCATCTCTTCTTGAAGCCAAAGTATTTATGTCATCACCAACACCTGACAAGAAAATCAAGCCGTAAATCCCACAAGTAACAACAGATAATAAGATATACATAAGTAAACTTCTGTCTGTTTTCAAAACTAATCTGTTCTGATATCCTCCATTAGGATAACCCTGGTTTGAATAGCCCTGATTCTGGTAACCCTGATTTTGGTAGCCCTGATTTTGGTAGCCCTGATTTTGGTAGCCATTCTGATTCTGATAGCCCTGATTCTGGTAGCCATCCTGGTTCTGATAGCCATTCTGGTTCTGATAGCCATTCTGGTTCTGATAGCCATTCTGGTTCTGATAGCCATTCTGGTTCTGATAGCCATTCTGGTTCTGATTATTATCCATATTCATACCCTCATGCATATGCATGCCTTTCATTTGTAATTG
>JBNRML010000097.1:0-4036 GCA_050309585.1 Lachnospiraceae bacterium | reverse complement strand
GAGATATATGTTAGATTATATATGGGATTTTTTGATTTACTGTTTTAATGTAATGAAGAGAATAATAAAAGAACGGAGGATTATATATGTACATTACATGTTTAGACTTGGAAGGTGTTTTAGTTCCTGAAATTTGGATAGCATTTGCAGAGGCAAGCGGGATTCCGGAACTTAAGAGGACAACACGTGATGAGCCGGATTATGATAAATTAATGAAATGGAGACTTGGAATCTTAAAAGAGCACGGTCTTGGACTTAAGGAGATTCAGGAGACAATCGCAAAAATAGACCCTATTCCTGGAGCAAAGGAATTTTTGGACGAACTTCGTTCTTTTTGTCAGGTCATCATCATCAGTGATACATTTTCACAGTTTGCAGGTCCATTAATGGAGAAACTGGGATGGCCAACAATATTCTGTAACTCATTGGAGGTAGCAGAGGATGGAGAGATTACCGGCTTTAAGATGAGAATAGAGAATTCAAAGCTCACGACAGTAAAGGCGCTTCAGTCAATAGGTTATGACACAATTGCCAGTGGTGACAGCTATAATGATTTGGGAATGATTAAAGCAAGTAAGGCAGGCTTCCTGTTTAAGAGCACAGAGCAGATTAAAGCTGATAACCCGGAGCTTCCGGCATTTGAAACATATGATGAATTAATGGCAGCCATTAAAAAGGCAATGGATTAATTGATAAAATTCAGGGCGAGGTGCGGCTAGTAGAGTTGAACCTCGCCCTATTTAGAACTGTCTATTTCCCGACAGCCCCTTTTTTACTCAGCAGCATCATAATATGCTTCCAGCTGCTTTCTGCACGCAAGGAAGTGATGACCAAATTCTGCATCAAAATGAGTACCTAATGAATCAGAGATTATTTTGAAGGCCGCATCATAAGACATTTTTTCCTTATAACATCGCTTACTAACCAGAGCGTCAAAAACATCTGCAAGAGCCATTATTCTTGCCTCAGGAGGAATCTCTTCTCCCTTAAGACCACATGGATAACCGGTGCCGTCCCATTTTTCATGATGGTAATGGGCAATGTTTATGGCTGTGTTCAAAAGCCCTTCATCCTCTATTCCGTCAAGTACCTGTTTAACGATTACGGCACCCTTTTCAGAGTGGGTTTTCATTTCTTCGTATTCTTCCTTGGTATAAGCACCGGGCTTGTTTAAAATGGCATCAGATACCCCGATTTTTCCTAAATCATGCATTGGGGCTGCATCAATTACATCGTTAAAGAACTCGTCGGAATACCTACATCCTGCTTTACAGTTTCTCAATTCATCAACAAAAATCTTTACAACATTACTGGTGCGTTTTACATGACCACCGGTGTTACTGTCACGGCTTTCAATCATATCTGCCATTCCAAGGGTTATTTTATGCTGCATAAGGCGTATGTGCTCTGTTTTTTCTTCCACTTCAACCCTGAGGCGGGAGGTGTAATTATAGCTGTCAGTAATGTCCTTTACAATATAAATATATCCGTAAAGGATATGGTCTTTTTCAATATTGTGTCTGAGTATGTCAAATATTTTATTATTTTTTCGTATCTTTTTGTTATTTTCGTTATGGAAAGAAAGCTTTTCAAGAAAGTCTGAGCTGTTTGTATCATTTAAACCGGGAAAAAGCTTAAGTACAAGGGCATTGGTATAAATAATATTGTCATAATTATCGATTACCACCAAACCATCTGTAAACTGGTCTATTGCATAGTCCTTTGCGAGGGTAACGATATCAAACAGATTGTATTTAAACATCGATACTGAAAGAAGGATTGTTGAAAGCAGGTATGACAGGGCTGTTGTATCATACCCACGGGTCAGTTTGCACAGGAAGAGTATATCACATAATATACAGGAAAAAATCATAAAAAAAAGATAGCGAATCTGTACCCGCTCTATATGAGTCTTTAACTTTGAGTAATATGTTATCAATGTAATACTTGTAACAATAAATGACAGAAAAATAAACCCCGTGTAAATCATATACATTATACCGTGTCCAAGCACCAGGTGGGGAAAAAGTCCCGACTGTGTGTAATCAATGCTGCTGTAGAATAATCTGTGATGTTCGCAGGTCAAAACAAGGAGAGTGATACTGCAGTGGAATAGAAACATAAATGTCTTAAACATACGGCTGATTTTTACTTTGCAATACTCAAAAATAAACAATATCATGGAAAAAATAATAAAGGGTTTTCCAAGATATATGAATTTTACAGATAAAATTGCAGATTCAAGCGTTCTTGACTGCATTTCAAAAAGATATCCCGTTAAATTTATTAATGCTGATATACACAAAAAAAGCAATATTAATTGAAGCCTGGATGGACGCTGCTTGAGAATGTAGAGGATTTCCATTAAAAAGATAAATATCCCGATGTATTGTAAAACGATAAGCAGTGAATACAATTTTAATTTCACCTTTCCTTCTTTTGTAAACTATTGATATTATATATGTTAAAATATGGGGCGGTCAAGAAAAAACTGCGTAAATATCCTATTGAGAATTAGTAAAAATGGTGATATTATAATCAACTACAGAAATATATCTGTGGAAAATGGAGCGTGTCTATGGAAATAAACCGGCTCAGAAATGGAATGGTGAGATATGAGAGATAAAACAACTGAAGTATTTGCAAATGCACCGGTACCCAGGGCGGTAATAAGTAATGTAATTCCATCAATTATCAGTATGCTGATGGTTTTGATTTATAATTTGGCAGATACATTTTTTATAGGTCAGACTAAAAATGCGTACATGGTTGCAGGCGTATCTGTGGCAACACCGGCATTCCTGTTTTTTATGGCAGTAGGTATGCTGTTTGGAATAGGTGGAACATCATTGATTTCGAGACTTTTGGGAGAGGGAAATGCAGAAAAGGCAAAACACACTTCTGCCTTTTGCTTTTTTACAAGTACCGCCATAGGCGTGGTGTCAATGATTTTAATATTTATTTTTGCAAAGCCTGTTTGTGGAATGATTGGGGCAAGCAGGGATACCATGGAATATGCATCACAGTATCTTAGGATTGTTTCAATCGGTATACCATTTTTAATAATAAGTAATGCTTTCAGCAATATTATCCGCGCTGAGGGACATGCAAGGACTGCAATGTCAGGAATGATAATAGGAAATATGATGAATGTGGTGCTGGACCCTGTTATGATTTTGCTGTTTGGATGGAATGTGGCAGGTGCAGCAATTGCAACTGTTATCGGGAACGTATTTTCTGCGGCTTTTTATATTTATCATATAGTGAGGAAAAGTACGGTTTTATCCATAAACATAAGAGACTATAAAATTTCCGAGGGCATTGCAACAGGGGTAATGGCAATAGGAATACCGGCATCCCTTAACAGTATACTTATGAGTGTTTCACATATTTTAATTAATAATCAGATGAAGCAATTTGGGGATATGGCGGTGGCAGGACTGGGAGTGGCCATAAAGGTAAATATGATAGTGGTAATGCTTTTGATTGGTCTCGGTGTTGGAATTCAGCCATTGCTGGGATATTGTTACGGAGCAGGAAATAAAAAGCGATATGTGGCTGTATTGAAATTCTCCACGGTTTTGGCCCTGTGTATGAGCCTGGTAATGACATTGATATGTTATTTTGGAGCGGGAACTCTGGTAAATGCTTTTCTTGAGGATAAAAATGCATATGATTATGGTATTTTATTTGCAAGAACATACATTTATTCGGGACCAATCATGGGAATTTTATTTGTATACGTGAATGCCATACAGTCAATGGGAGCGGCTGTTCAGGCACTTATTTTAAATATCAGCCGTCAGGGATTGGTGTATATTCCTATTTTATTCATGTTTAAAGCCATATTCAATAATGAAAGAATGCTTGCGGCAGCACAGCCTGTTACAGATTATATTGCAGCAACCCTGGCGGTGGTTTTGTTTATGATTGCTTTCAAAAAATATTTTTCTAATAAGGAAATGAATGGTGAAAACAGTAAAAAGTAAGGAAATAAGCATTAAAAATACAGAATAAATATGAAAAAATAATAAAT
>JBNRML010000096.1:0-7153 GCA_050309585.1 Lachnospiraceae bacterium | reverse complement strand
CTCTTTTAACCACAGCCAGGTTTCTTTATATATTTCATCAGCACCTAAGGGAACTCCATTTTTCTGCCTTGCCGATAAATAGTCGCTGGGTTTTGGCATATCCACGCCCTCTAAAACTGCTCCTTCCGGTAAATCTACTGCCTCTAATTCCGCTGTTTTAAGTACAGGAATATCATTGGCTAGAACCTTGACTGTTTTCCCATTTTGTATTTTCTCTGCGGCTGCAGTCGGCTTATCACCTGCTCTGATTCTTCTGCCACCACGGTTCGTACCGTCCCTTGCCATTATTCACACTCCTCAATCTATATCTTAGGGTTAATCCCCTGTTTGAACTGCTCTTTTTGTGCGTGAAGCCCCCCGCCCGTTCCTCCCGTACAAGGGTTTTGAGATTTGACCTCCCCCTCCCTGCACCTTCATCAGTGCCAACGGTCACCATTTTGTGCATGAATCCTTGCATGGCATTCTTTACACAAAGCTATGAGGTTCTTCCTATCATGCGTTCCTCCTTGGGCCAACGGAAGTTTATGGTGTATCTCTTCAGTCGCAACATACCTGCCCTTTGTTAAGCATTCCTCACACAAAGGATGCTCCGCAGCATAGCTGTCACGGATTCGCTTCCAAGCGCGTCCATATCTACGGCGTACAGCAGGATTCCTGTCGTACTTCTCATAGCGTTTGTTTTCTTCTTTCTGGTGTTTCTCACAAAACCGTCCATCCGTTAAGTCAGGACAGCCTGGATAAGAACACGGTCGTTTAGGTTTTCTTGGCATCTTCTCACCTCATTTTAGGCATAATAAAAGCCCTGCAGGTCGGTGTGACCCACAAGGCTTTCTACGATTTTACCCGTTTATATTTTTTTTGCTTTTCGCTATTATAATAATATCACAGGTGCTTACTCTCATTCTATCACATTAACTCTCATGTTCCGGTGGCAAGATAATTTCTTTCAGTGCCGCACTATGCATTCGGTGTATGTGCTGCATAGAATAATTCATATCCACGGCAATCTGCTCCCATGAGATAAAGCACAGATATCGTTTTTCTAACAGCGTCTGGTATTCCACATTTGGCACGGCTTTTATAACACCCATGATTTCTCGCTTTAGTTCTACAAGCGCATTGATGTCCATATTTATTTCTTCCTGCAAAGAAACAATTTTAATTACGGCATCTGCCATCTTGGAACCGCCACGGTTTGGATTTCTCGGCATATCACTGATTACAGCGGAACAGCTTGTAGCTAAATCATTTAAGGATTCCACCTGCTGAACCTTCGAGTGAATACGCTCATCCAGATATCGTGCCTGCAATAAGTATTCTTTTTCTGTCATATCCTTACCTCCGAAATTTTGTATTCCACTCGGATTGGCTTGGATTGTCATAGGTTGACTCTGATTTTCATAGATTGGCTTTTACGGCATCAATCAAGGCGGATTGGGAGGTATCCTTGGTTTTCAGTGCCTTGATGATTCTCTCGTCAATGGTGTCTTTTGCTATGATGTGGGTAATGACCACGGTTTCTGCGGACTGACCCTGCCGCCAAAGTCTGGCATTGGTCTGCTGATATAATTCTAGTGACCATGTGATGCCGAACCATACCAAGGCAGAACCACCCTGCTGTAGGTTCAGGCCGTGTCCTGCCGATGCCGGATGTATTACGGCAATTGGGATACTGCCGTGATTCCAGTCGGCTATATCCTTTGCGGTCTTGATTTCTCTCACATCAAAGCGTTTTTTGATACGCTCCAAATCGTGACGAAACCAATATGCCACAAGGACAGGCTTTCCGTTTGCCGATTCGATGATATCCTCCAGTGCATCCAGCTTTCTCTGGTGTATCTCCAGAACGCTCTCATCATCAGAATAGACTGCTCCGTTTGCCAGCTGGGACAGCTTGCCCGACAGCGATGCGGCATTGGCGGCTGTGATTTCTCCATCCGGCAGCTGAAGAATGAGGTCTTTTTTCAGTTCCTCGTATTTCTTCTTTTCCGCTTCCGACAATTCCACCGCCAGCTGTGTGCTGATCAGTTCCGGCATTTTCAGATGGTCGGTAGATTTCATGGAAATCGTAATATCCGAAATCTTATCATAAATCTGCTGTTCGGCATTGGGCAGTGGCTTATAGCTGTAAACAATCTGACCATTACGCTTGTCCGGGGAGAAATAGGCCGTTCGGTACTGACCGATGAACCTGCCAAGCCTTGCTCCCATATCCAGCAGTTTGAACTCTGCGAATAAATCCATCAGACCGTTACTGGAAGGAGTGCCTGTCAGACCTACCACTCTTTTTACCTTCGGTCTTGCCTTCATCAGTGCCTTGAACCGCTTGGACTGATAATTCTTGAAGGAGGACAGCTCATCCACAACCACCATATCAAAATCAAAGGGGATGCCGCTTTTCTCAATCAGCCACTGCACATTTTCACGGTTGATGATGTAAATATCTGCCTGTGCTTTCAGTGCTGACAGCCGCTCCGACTCAGAACCCACCGCCACCGAATACTGCAAAAGGTGCAGATGCTCCCAATGTTGTATCTCATTCGCCCAAACATTACCTACTCTCAAAGGGCATATAACTAAAACACGATGAATATCAAAATAGTCAAACATCAAATCATTTATAGCCGTAAGTGATGTTACAGTTTTCCCAAGTCCACAATCTAAAAGGACTGCAGCTACAGGATGTTCAATAATAAAATTGACACTATATTCCTGATACCCATGCAAATCATTCTTTTTTAATAAATCTGCCATGACAGTCTCTCTCTTTCTGGGAAGCGTGTATTTTCATATGCTCTGAAGCTGTAACAACTTTTAAATTGGCAAAATCATTATTTAGATGATTGCCGTCAATATGATGAACATCCTCATTCTCTTGAAGTTTTCGTCCAATCTTCATTTCTGCAAGCCTGCGATACAGTTTTTCTCCTGATATCATTTGATTATCTGCACCAGCTTTTTCAAAATTGACGTAGTCGATATAGCACCCATAATCACAAAAATTATGCTCGTTTCTTGCAACATCAGAACGCTTTTTGTAAATTGGATTGTCACACCAATCGCATGATACATATATTTTTTTCACTTTGAATTCATAGCTGCATTCTGGGCAACAGAAGAAATGTTCGTTTCTCTTTTTATGGTTACCTCTGTATTCAAAAATTTTCCCACAGTTATCACACGTTCGCAGACTCTTCAATCGAAAACGTTCTGCGTTTGCTTTTCCTAAACACGCTCTGCAGCAATATTTTTTTTCATGAATGTGATTATGGTTTCTCTCAAATTCTTTTCCACACCAGTCACATTGAATTTTCAATTTCATCAAGAACCCCTCCAATCTGCTCCTCACTGTCAAGAACATACACTCGAAATCCCAGACGGCTCAGCAGTCTGTGCCTTGCCAGCTGTAACGGTCTTGGCTTTTCTCCCGGTGCTTTGACTTCCACAAAGGCAAACTTACCATGCGGAATAAGCACCAAACGGTCCGGCATACCATCGAAGCCGGTAGAAGTGAACTTGGGACATATCCCGCCATTCTTTTTTACTGCCATTGCAAGTTTCTGTTCTATTATTTTTTCTCTCATTTCATCCTCCTGTTCCCATTACCTAAAATCCCTATACGCGCGAATGTGTGCGTACTCGATGCAATCTACTCTTTATTACAATTATTTTATATTTAATATAATTATTAGGAACACAGGTACAAAAGCAGTAAAGTTGGCTACCGCCCTCACCCTTGAGGTGTTCCCAGCCTTGTTCCTGTCACTCATTTTAGGAACAGAAACACAGGTTGGGAACAGTTCCTAACATCACAGTTTTTTAGGAACATCGTCAGGAACACTTTTAGGAACAAAAACATACTGTGGTCCATATAACTGCATTCTGATTTTATTCGCCAGACGATTCCACTCGAGTTTAATCAAAATCGCTGTAATTGCATTTGAATCTGCCCGTCCGATATTGGCTCTTTCTTTGCCAAAGCACTCGCACCAAATTTCCATACTGCTGACCTGTGTTCTTCTTACGGTGCCTTTTCTGCCGATTTCGCCCAGCTCATTTCCACTTAGGAAATTTCTGCGTTCAAACAAATCCATAGCATCCCAGTTGTCAGGGAGCAGCGTATCAAGGTACTCGCGCACCAAACCCTCGCGCTCATCTGATTCCATAGCAGCTCGCTGTTCATCCTTAGCAAGACTATCCTCTTCTGGTGTCAGATACAGCTTTTCGCCTGCCTCAACAAGTTCCAGTGCTTCTGCCCAAATCTGCTTCACATCCTGTTCTTTCAATTCCCATGAATGCTTTTGTCCATTTCCCGGTGTCTTTACTGGCCAGAATCGTCTGTTGCCTGTAGTATCACGAAGATAGCCTGACTCTGCATTCGTAGTACCAATGAAAATACACTGACGGGGATGCGGATTTGGTCTCTTACCAAAAGCGGCTCTGTAAATATCATTCTGTCTTGAAATAAAAGAACGCAGTGTTTCCACCTCTGCCTTGCGAAGTCCTGCCAGTTCTCCAATTTCCAAAATCCAATATCCCTGCAATTTTTCCGCTGCCGTCTTGTCCTTGGTATCGCTAAGGCTCAGTGAATCCGAAAACCACTCACCGCCAAGCAGTGAAATAAGTGTACTTTTACCGATACCCTGTGGGCCATTCAGCACAATCATCGTATCGAATTTACAGCCGGGGTCTAATACTCGTTTTACTGCAGCACATAATGATTTCCTTGTTACCGCACGAACATATTTATTGTCCTCTGCACCAAGGTAATCAACCAGAATGGTTTCCGCCCTCTTAATGCCATCCCATTCCGGCAATGCATGAAGAAATTCACGAATCGGATGGTAGGAACGGTCATCCGTCACCTTCGTTACAGCGATTTTATAATTCCTTTCAGAAAAGTTGCCATAGTTCGTATCAATGTAGCTAATCAGCTGTGCATCATCTGCATCTCTCCAATATTTAGCAGGATGCTGCCAAGGCACACTGCCTTTGATTTCCATACCATCAAGCTGTTGATTAAATACGATATCCTGCAATTTTTCATCATTCTCAAGCACCAATGTAAGGTTACGCAGAGTATTGCAAAGATTCCCGTTCTTATCACGCTGCAGTGCCTGCGTCCAATCCTCAAATTCCTGCTTGGCATTTTCCTGCTTTTCTTTTAACAGCTGTGTTCCTACACGCTCATCTTTTAGCAAAAACTCTACTGCCGCAGCATAAGATTTCTTTTCATCCAAATCTGCGAATTTGTGAACTCGAATCAAATCAAATGCATTAGACAGCTTGCCCCCGGCCGGGTCCGTTGCATGATGGCTGTAAGCAAATTTATCCTCATAAATCACAACACCCGCAGCCCCCTCGCCGGGAATGTAATCGTATCTGCCTGAACCATCAGCTGTTGGTGCATAAACATCAGAAAGAAATGTATCCATAGCATCCTGAATCGTATAGGCTCGGCACACCGCTCCGACTACACCTTCTTTTTCAAGTGGATCTTTCTGTTGCTGTACTTTTCTGTCAGCTACTTTACTTTCCTTCGGTGTGGTAGGGAGCAGAGAGCAGTCACGCCAATTTGGATGCTTTGCAAAGATCGTATCAGGGTCAAGCCAATCGCCCTCAATGACACCAAACAGATATTCTCCGTTGGATGGGCAGGTCGGCCAGTACATCAGCTGATGGGGCGAAAAGGAGCAAGGGTCAAGCATACTGATGAATCCGTTGTCCTGTGCGTAATATCTCGCTGCCGCATTGAACTCATCGGGTGTCATATCACGGCTGACCGGGATAATCATTCTCGCTCTCGGCTTGTCCGCTGTATGGCTGTGGGTTGTATAGTAGCAGCCCTTGTTGCTAATCTTGGCGCTGATATCCTTTAGAAAATCCTGTTCAATACTGTCGAGGTCATATACCAGCATGGAACGGCAGACCACTTTGTTTGCCTGTCTGCGATTGCCGCTCAGATGCCCTGCCACAAATCCACCCTTATCCTTAATATCATCACGCTGTCCCTTTGGCAGTTTCGGATATTCCTCCGCTGTTTCAGAGGTGTAGATTGGGGTACGCAGTCTGTCACACAGTTCCTCAAATTTTATGGTTTTATTCGACCAGAACTTTGCCGTCCTGCTGTTGCCATAGGCAATATTCAAATCACGCATTTTTGCTGACCTCCCTCAAATCACTGCTGAAATATCTTAATCTGTAATTTTTCCTTTTGGCTCTCCTGATTTCAGCATCCATCCCGGCTGAGATAATTTCTCCGAACACCCACACTTCGCTGCAGTGGCTCATCAGCACATTTCCAAAATGTATCCCTAGTTCACGTTCCGTTAAATCGTTATCGTTAAGAAACTGCGGAAACAGCAAATGCGGAGCAATGGGGATATACCCCTGCTCCACAGCGTAGCGGCTGTACTTTCGTGCATTTGCAATGTTACCGGCAATATCTCCTGAAAACGGGGAGCATACATACACCATCGGTCTGTATGCCCTTGCCGCCTTCGTTTCTTTTACGATATTGGATAAGGCTCCGTAGGTGGTCGGATCAGGATAACCTTCGCTGTTATACCTGCTAATCGACATCACTATCCTCCTGTTCCATTGTTGGCAAAATCCCATCTGCTTTTAATAATTCATAGACAAACAATCTGCCTTTTTGTGTCCAGTAGGTATGTGGCTTAGTATGAATCGTTCCGTCATTAGCAGAATAGCTATGTGTCTTGGTGTTTGTATAACCTTTTTCTGCGTATTTCTGATATAACAGCCAAATCTCGCCCTGTTTAAACTGCACACCTTTTTCATGGAGATAACGATTCATCCAAATAGCAGACTTTCCATAATCTTTCGCTACCGTAGAAGTGGAAATAAGGTCTTTGCAGTTAAGTACCACATCGTAATAGCTTGCCTTTGGCTTCATTTCCGCAATCTGCTGTTTTTGGACGGCAGTAGTTTGTTCAAGCAGTCGGTTCTTTTCTCGCTCTTCCTTTAATGCAGTAAATGCTGCAATCGCAAGGTCAGGATTTGCAATTAGTTCATCTGTCGCATACACACCATGTTTTCTTATAGTTGGAAGAATCTCGCTTGTTACCCAACGTTTAAACCTTCTTGCATTCGGCATCTTGCTCGAAAGAATAAGGCTGTACAGCCCCGACTC
>JBNRML010000095.1:0-4777 GCA_050309585.1 Lachnospiraceae bacterium | reverse complement strand
GAATTTCAGATTCAGCTCTGCGATAAATCTAATTGGGGCGCCTGCGGCACAATTAGCTGTGTGAAAAATCAGCACTTCAGTGTGATTTTTCACACTAATCCTCCATGTCGGAGCAAATTTATTTGCGCAGACACGCGTCGAGAAATCAGGTTATCCTGTTTCTCGACTGCGATAGCTCGAATTGAGGCTCCGTCTCAATTCGTTGTATGAAAAAAGAGCTCTTTCAGAGTCTTTTTTCATACTAATCCTCACTTTCTGACAGATTCATATGTGAATCCATTCACATTTCTTACAACAAGCCTGCAAATCCGGAAAATGCAATAGCCATAAGCCCTGCAGTCACAAGTACAATTGGCATTCCCTTAAGTGACGGCGAAACATCATTGTACTCGATTTTTTCTCTTATACCAGCCATAATAACTATAGCAACAGTAAATCCAATTGCTGTACCTAAGCCGTTTATTACACTTTCAAGAATTCCATAGCTGTTCTGAACATTTAAAAGAGCAACACCTAAAACCGCACAGTTTGTTGTAATCAAAGGCAAATACACTCCAAGTGCCTCATAAAGAGAAGGACTTAGCTTTTTAAGAACCATTTCCACAAACTGAACTAATGCTGCAATAACAAGAATAAATACTATGGTATTTAAATATGTCATATTTGTTGGCAGTAAAATAAATTTATAAATCAGGCTTGTAAGAAAGGACGAAAGGCTGATAACGAATATTACTGCTGCACCCATTCCTGCTGCTGTCTTAGGCTTTTTCGATACACCTAAGAATGGACAAAGGCCTAAAAACTGACTCAGAACAACATTATTTACAAAGGCTGCCGAAATGGCAATTAATAATAAAGTCTTCATATTTTAATCCTCCTTGTCCTTGCTTATAATATCTAAAACTTTTTTCTTCATTTCTTCATTTTTTTCAGAAGAATCCGTAGTAACACTGTCGCACTTACTTCCACAGCTGGCACATTCTCCTGAACATGCGCTCTCCTTAACCTTTTTGCCCTGGCTCAAGCGAATTTTATTCTGAACTGCCACAAGGGCCGCAAGCACAAAAAAGGCTCCCGGTGCCAATGCTATGATTTTTATATTATAGGCTTCTGGAATAATCCTGTGAGACAAAACAGTTCCCGAACCAATCAACTCCCTGAAAAATCCTAAGAATGAAAGGCCAACTGTAAATCCAAGTCCCATTCCAACACCGTCAAAAATCGATGGCAAAACCGGATTTTTTGAAGCATAGGACTCCGCTCTTCCAAGAATAATGCAGTTAACAACTATAAGCGGTATATAAATACCAAGTGAATCATTAAGTGCCGGAAGATATGCCTGCAGCATAAATTGCACAATAGTAACAAAACTTGCCACAATAACAATGAATGCCGGCATTCTCACCTTATCCGGAATAACCTTTCTAAGAAGAGAAATAATGGCATTTGAAGCAGTAAGGACAACCATTGTGGTCATTCCCATACCAAAACCATTTTGCAGTGATGAAGTAACTGCAAGAGTAGGACACATACCCAGCATCAACACAAATGTAGGATTTTCTTTTACAATTCCATTGTATAATCTTTCAATACAGCTATTCATTGGTTTCTCCTCCTTCCTCCTGATTTCCATCAATAATAAAATTAAAAGCTAAGATACCCGCGTTAACACCATTTGTAACCGCATTTGTTGTAACAGTTGCGCCACTTATTGCGTCAATCTGGTTATCAGCTGATGCCCCACTTTTTGAGTATTCGAAGGATGGAACAGTTTTTCCTACAAACTGATTAGTGAATTTCTTCTCCGTGGCCTTCATTCCAACACCGGCTGTCTCCCCAATTGAGAGATACGATATTCCATTTATCGTTCCATCATTTTTAATTCCAAGAGTAAATGTAATATCGCCGCCATATCCTTCCTTATCCGTAACAGTTATTACATATCCAATATTGTTTTTCTGACCGTCCAATGCCTCAACAATTTCGCCAATAACTGCGGTACTGTTTTTCACACCGTTGCTTTTCAAAAAGGCTTCCATGGCTTTACTGTCATATTCGATTTTTTCGAAGGAATCTGCCTTGTCAAAAACATTTTTATACGCCTCCTGTTTAGCCTTTAGCTCCTGTTCTTTTCTTGGTTCCTTCGTCACTTCATACACACAGCCTAAGCACAATCCGGCTATCAGGGTAATAAGGCATAGTTTTATCGAATTTACAATGATTTCTTTCATTTCTTATCCCCCTCCCATCCAAATGATTTCGGCACTGTAATCTTTTCAATCAATGGAACTAAAAGATTACAAAAGATAATGGCATATGACACACCTTCCGGAGCGGCATTTGGTGTTGCAAGAAGTCTGAAAGCACCTGTCAGCAAACCGAGACATATTCCAAACACAATCCTTCCTACGGGTGTAACCGGTGAAGTAACATAATCTGTTGCCATAAACCAGGCGCCAAGCATAAGTCCTCCACCACACAAATGTGCTGCCACAAAATTCATGTCAAGTCCGCCGTGACACATTGAATAAATCATGGCGAATATTGCAAAGGTTCCTATGTAAAATACCGGAATTCTGAAATCGATTATTTTTCTCACCAAAAGATAGCAACCACCAATTAAAATAGCTATTGTGGATGTTTCTCCAATTGTTCCTGCGGTATTTCCCATAAACATATCAAAAAGTTTATATGAACCACCATTTTTTATGTTATAAAGAGGAGTTGCCGTAGTCACCCCATCAATGGTAAATTTCGTCATCTGTCCCGTGAATGACAACAGCAAAAAACATCTTCCCGCCAATGCCGGGTTCATGAAATTCTGCCCCAGACCACCAAAGAGCATTTTTACAACAAGAATGGCAAATACTGCACCTAAGGCAGCTATCCATAGTGGAATGGATGACGGAAGATTAAGTGCCAGTAAAAGTCCTGTAACTACTGCACTGAAATCCAATACGGTAACTTTCTTTTTCATCAAAATCTCATACACAGCCTCTGTCAACACAGCTGCTGATATTGTTACCAAAATAACCAGCAATGCCGGTACTCCAAAATTATATACGCCAACTATAGTTGCCGGAATCAATGCTATTATTACATCCAGCATTATACCCCATGTCGTATCATCGTCGCGTACATGAGGATTTGACGACACGTTAAGTAATTCACTCAAAACAATTCACCTCATCTCTATTTCTTTCTGCTTGCAAGAACCTGTTTTCTCATACTCTTAATAGATTGTGTGAGATTAAGCTTTGCGGGGCAAATATATGAACAGCATCCGCACTCACAGCATTCCATTCCATTGTATTTAATAAAACTTTCCATATCATTTCTGTCCGCAAACTTTGCAAGCTTTGTCGGCATAACCCGTCCCGGACATACTTTCATGCATCTTCCGCAATTTATGCAATTAGTCTGATTAATGTCTTTTAGAGGATCTTCTTTAAAGCAAAGCAATGCAGAAGATGTCTTTGTGACAGGTACATCTAATGTGCTGATAGCCATTCCCATCATTGGGCCGCCGGAAATTATTTTTTCAGGTTCCTGTAAAAATCCACCAGCCACATCTATTAACTCTCTGTGATTCGTTCCGGTTCTCACACAAAAATTTGCCGGTTCTTTCACAGCGTCACCAGTTACCGTAATTATCCTGCTGATTAATGGTTTTCCCTCTGTTACAGCCGAATGAATTGCAAATACCGTATCCACGTTGTCCACGACACACCCTGCGTCTGCCGGCAGGTGAGCAGAGCTAATCTTTCTGCCTGTGACAGCATATATGAGCATTCGCTCTGCCCCCTGGGGATACTTCGTTTTAAGACTCTTAACCTCTATTTTTTCTTCGTCCTTAACAAGTTCTTTAAGCCTTGCTACCGCATCCATCTTATTATTTTCAACTGCAATTATTCCCTTTGCATTGTCAAATAATTTTAACATAACCTTAAGTCCGGCAACTAAAGTCTCAGGAGCCTCAATCATTCTTCTGTAATCGGAAGTCAGATATGGCTCACATTCAGAACCATTTACAATAACATAATCAATTTTTTCAGGTTGCTTTGGCATTAATTTCACATGTGTTGGAAATCCTGCTCCACCCATACCCACAATTCCTGCTTTTTTGACGAGCTCCACTATTTCCTCTTTTGTCAATTCATCAAGTGGTTTCACCTTTTCATATTCCACTTCTTCAAACAAACCATCATTCTCTATAACAACACATTCAGATTTCATTCCATTAACCATAAGTCTGTTCTCAACGGCCTTAACAGTACCTGAAACTGATGAATGAATGTTAGCTGAAATAAATCCCTTGGCTTCACCAATTAGCTGTCCCACCAATACCTTGTCACCTTTTTTTACAAGTGGTGTAGCCGGTGCACCAATATGCTGGGCCATTGAAATAGCCACATCTCCCTTTGGAAGATATTCAGTTATTTCTTTATCCTTTGAAAGCTCCTTGCCCTCATAAGGATGAATTCCTCCTTTAAAAGTCAAAATCGACATCAAACATCCCTCTCTTCCGAGTTCTATAATTAAATTACTTCGCAGATACATTTTAATATAAATAAGTAAAAATGACAACGAATTAATTATCTTTTTCACACTATTGTCCGAAAAAAAATACTATGATAAGATATATTTGGCTCGGGTCTTTGACACTTCATTTTTAGAAATATTTTAAAGAATCTTTTATTTAAGCCGCTTCCGGCTTATTTTTTTGTCAAATTTTATGTTTTTCTCTGTACTTGTTTGTAATTGTGTGTTATAATAC
>JBNRML010000094.1:0-9785 GCA_050309585.1 Lachnospiraceae bacterium | reverse complement strand
ATATTATGTAAACCATTTTGAATGTTTTTTATTAAATAATAATTTGATTTAAGCACTGCTTTTATGATAAAATATCGAAGAAAATACAAAAATTCACAGTTATGCTATTAAGCGTCTGGGGAATGGAGATTAAGTATGGCACTGAAAAAAGGCGTTTACCTGGCCACAAAAAAAGACGGTACAATATACTACCGCTCATCAATTACTTATAAAAACAAACACATAAGTCTTGGAAGCTTTGAGAGTGAAGAGGAGGCTCACTGCTGCTACAGGGAGGCAACTGAATTACTAAACTCCACTCTTTCCGTTAGTGATTATTATGAAAATAAAAATCCCCATCTTTCCTTTGAAAAATGGGTTTGTCTTGTTAACTTCAGGGATAACTCTATTTATTTCAAAAATCCTATTTATCTTATGAAGAAATATTTTATATACTATTACGACCAGTTTACTGAGTATAAGTTTGATGTAGATGACTTGTTTTTTTATTCAACACATAAAATCATGAAAAGAGGCGGTCATCTGTTTGTGGCAGATTATGGCATGCAGATTAACATCCTATCTCGATACGGGATAAAAAATTACGCCGTATCCGGAAAAGACTACATATTTATCAATGGCGATTCTACTGATTTAAGATACAAAAATATTCAGGTTATCAATAAGTATTCCGGAGTCAGCTCAATCATCAAAAACGGAAGGCCCTTGTATATCGCAAGAATTCATATTAACGGGGACTACATAATAGGAAAATATAATACGGAAGCTGAAGCTGCAATAGCATACAATAAGGCTGGAAATCTTCTCACCGAAGCCGGTGTTCTTAAATCCAGCCAATTTAATTACATTGAAGAGCTTTCTCCAATACAGTATGCCTCAATATATTCAAATGTAAAAATTTCCAGGAAAATCCGTGAATTAGTTAGAAATATTTAATCCGCTTCCTGCACAGGGATACTTTCTCGCCCTTAAAAGTCCATAAATTGCACTAATGAAAAATCTTTTAAATTAACCGACTGTATCCCTTTATCCATTACAACTATATAAAGATAATCGCCTATAAACAATCCTCTGTATTCTTCATCCAATTCACCTTTATATTTAAATACTTCTTTTATCTTCTTGTTATCTATCTGCAAAACCACATATTCACAGGACAATTCTCCCACACCGTCAGAATCATATACCTCACTAGTCATTCCCAAGCCTATTATATTTTTTCGTTCATCTACAAGTATGCCCTTATAGCCCGTATTTTCAAACTGGGGATAGCTTTTATCATAGACCTTTTTAGATATCTCCTTTAGATTATCACTAGTCGTGTCAAAAAGTGACAGCTTTGTACCCGTAACTATTCCCGTGTCCTCATCTGCCTCAAATCCTATTCCAAGAAGCATATTATTGCCCCAGTGATGAAGATATGATGAAAATCCACTTACATCCAGCTGATTTACGGTATGAGGATTCTCAGGCTCTGACAAATCTATGACAAACAGAGGGTCTTTTCTCAAAAAGCTGACAAAATACAGCTTATCATCCACATATTTCGCAGACATAAATTGTTCTCCTGATACAATCCCCTCAAGTTCTCCAACCACCTTCAGAGCATCATCAAGTACATAAACAGAAATATCATCTCTTTCCAAAACACTTGATACCACTCTAAGGTATCCATTATTTTCATCCAGCGAAAACTGTTCAGAAACATATCCATCAACTGTTCCTGAAGCATATGATGAAATAATTCCTTTATCATATTTAAATTTAAATATATCTGTATAATTCTTTGTACTCCTATTTGCGAAATCATATTCATAACGTGTATTTACAGTGTAAATATTTTCTCTGCTAACGTATATCTCATAAGAACCACCTATAGATGCCAACTTATCCTTTACATTAAAACTGTCATTGATATCTATACTTGTCACAACAACAAATCTGTTATAGTCCTCCTGACCTGTACACTTGAAAATGGAATCCGCCTCTATTTCCTGTCCATTTACCTTCGGAATGAACCATTCTTTAACCCTTTCCTCAACAATCACTGAAACATCCTCATTCTCTATGTCATCAACACTAAAATCAACATTTCTCATGCAATAATCAGTAATTACATATAAATAGTCATCTGACACCCTTGAGGATACCATTCTTCCATCTATTTCTGTTTTAGCCTTAAATACCGGCTTTGCCCTGTCAGAAATGTCATAGCCTAAAACTACAGTGTTGACATAATCCGTGATAACAATTGAAAGCGCATCGCCAGTAACGTTAAACTTCACTTCCGGTGCAAGATATGCAATGTCATAGCAAATCTCCTCTTCATATAATATATTCCCCATGTCCTTAAATTCAATGCTGTCTCCCAGTTCTTCATCGAATAATATAGAAGAAACAGTATCCATCTTTCCATTATCACAGGATACAATGTCAATTTTTGTTTCTGATTTATTCAGTGAATAAATGTACTTTCCATCGGTTAACACAACATCAGGCTCTGCAACACCCTTAACCTGGTCATTATTTTCATAATAATCCTGATTTCCATCGGATGTCTGCGGAGGATTTCCTACCGTATCATCTGCATTTATTTCTATTTCATTGGTTGCAGATTCTTCGCTTATCAACCCAAATTCTTCATCATAAAACTTATTTCCTGATAAATTTTCCTGAATTTTCAGCCAATAATCAACTCCAAGCTTAATTACCTCTTCCCTGTCACCTATTGGTTCAATATTATCCTTATTATTATCCAAAGAAATATTATCAGTCTCTGTCTGCTGGTTTTCCAATTTTTCAGAATTTTTATCCGTTGAAATGTTCTTATCAAGTATGGAATTCGAAGACAAATAGCTATTTGCAAAAATACCTGCTATCAAAACAAAAGCAACTGCAACCATTCCGGCAGCCATTGGATTAATTTTCCAAAAAACAAATTTATTTTTTCTGTTCACCAAATTATCTTTATCCTCTTTTTTCTTATCACATTCTTTTCGAAGCTTCAACTGCTTCATCATATTTTCCGGCTCTAAGGATTCAGGGATTTCCAACTCCTCTGACTTCCTGAGAATTTCATTTTTCTCCTTTTCATCCATAAATATACCTCCTTGACACAACAACTTTTAACTTACATATTAATGAGTTTCCAATCTGGTCTTCATTTTTCCTAATGCCCTGCTTAACTTTGATCTGACAGTCGTAGGTTTTATTTTGAGAATACTACTGATTTCTTTACTTTTATATCCACCAAAGACAGACAGTGCAACCACCTGTTTTTCCACATAATCCAGTATTTCAAATGCCTTTTCCAAATCAGTAGTAAGGTCAATATCCTTACTCTGTTTTTCGCAGCTTACATTCTGCAGTATATTAACATTATTTTCGTCATCAAGGGATATGTTTTTATTTATGTACTGCCCTCGCTTTTTTTTACATCTGTTTGCCAGAATCTTAAATGCCCAGTTTTTAAATGAATCAGTTTTTCTAAGCTTATTTATGCCTATATACATTTCGTAAACAGTATCACTAACAACATCTTCAGCATCCAAAGCGTTTCCAAGCAGATAAAATGCATATTTATACATATCCTTGTAAATTAGTTCATATAAACCTGCAAAAGCTTCATCATCCCCTTTTTTAGCTCTCTCAACCATTGATATATCAATTTTCAACTCTTCACATCCCTTCATAACACTTACAAAATAATAGTGTATATTTATGATAAAAGTGTTGCAACAATTTTTGCATACATTAAAAAAAATACTTCTGGACGAACATTTTCATCCAGAAGCATTTTATATTCCCTTAACAATACATTAACTTTTCATTTTAGAAAATTTGACTTCATAGTCCTGAATCTTCAATGATAGTTTATCATAATCCTTGTCGCTTATCTTGCCGTTCGATTTGTACTCTTCAATAATATTCTTTAGCTCGACAAACGCACTATATGCTGCATCCTTATAGTTATTCGATAAATTCAGTTTAATTTCTGATTCTTTATCCTCAATTGCCTTCTTTACCTTACCAAACAGCATAAACAACCACTCCAATTCATAAATCCCTAAATCAATTTTCCAGACAGATTTTCTAATCTATTAGTTATTGATAAGCTTATCATCCTCATTGTTCCAGCTGTAAAGCTTTCTGATTTCCTCACCAACTTTTTCTGATGGATGCTCAGCAGCTAATTTTCTCATAGCCTGGAAATGTACCTGACGGCCAGCACCTGACATATCTAATAAGAAATCTTTTGCAAAAGTACCATCCTGAATATCTGATAACACTTTCTTCATAGCTTTCTTTGTATCTTCTGTGATAATCTTTGGTCCTGTAATGTAGTCACCATATTCTGCTGTGTTAGAGATAGAGTATCTCATTCCTGCAAAACCTGACTGATAAATAAGGTCTACGATTAATTTCATTTCATGAATACATTCAAAATATGCATTACGTGGGTCATATCCAGCTTCTACCAATGTTTCGAAACCAGCCTGCATTAATGCACAAACACCACCACAAAGAACAGCCTGCTCACCGAAAAGGTCTGTTTCTGTCTCTGTTCTGAATGTTGTTTCAAGAACACCTGCTCTTGCTCCACCGATAGCTAATGCGTAAGCCAAAGCCATATCCAAAGCTTTTCCTGTAGCATCCTGTTCAACAGCCACAAGACAAGGAACACCTTTACCTGCCTGGTATTCTGAACGAACTGTATGTCCCGGTCCCTTAGGAGCAATCATTGTAACATCAACGTTTGCAGGTGGTTTGATACATCCGAAATGAATGTTGAAACCATGAGCGAACATTAACATATTACCTGCCTCAAGGTTTGGCTCAATATCTTTTTTGTACATATCAGCCTGTTTTTCATCGTTGATAAGAATCATGATGATATCAGCTTTTTTAGCAGCTTCTGCTGCTGTATATACTTCAAATCCCTGAGCTACTGCCTTATCCCAAGATTTGCTTCCTTCGTATAAACCGATGATAACATTGCATCCTGACTCTTTTGCATTTAATGCATGAGCATGACCCTGGCTACCATATCCGATAACTGCAATAGTCTTTCCTTCCAATAATGATAAGTTACAATCTTTCTGGTAATAAATATTTGCCATTTTCTTAGCCTCCATAATATGTATTTATTTTATTGTTAATGTTATCTGCGTCATTCAATACAGGTAACTATTAATCTCTCAATTAATTCGCTTAACTAATACGCTTGCCAAATAATAATGTGTTATTCAAGCTCTCCCGCCAACATGTCAGCATTTCCTCTTGTAAGACCTGTAATACCTGTTCTTACGAGTTCTTTAATCTCAAATCCGTTTAAAAGACCTATAAATGCGTCAAGCTTCTGCTGGTTACCTGTGAGCTCAATCATCATGGAATCTGTTGAAACGTCAACAATCTTAGCTCTGAAGATGTCTGCTACTGCAATAACCTGCTGTCTCTGAGAAGCATCAACTCCAATCTTGCAAAGAATCAATTCCCTGCACACTGATGCTCCATCCTTAAGTTCTATAATTTCTTTAACATCTACAAGCTTAGACAACTGTTTGTGAATCTGTTCAAGAACATCATCATCTCCGCTACACACAATAGTCATACGTGAAAATCCAGCTTTTTCTGTCTCACTAACAGTAAGACTGTCGATGTTATATCCTCTTCTTGCAAATAATCCTGAAACCCTGCTCAAAACGCCGGCAGTATTCTGAACCAGGATTGATAAAACCATTTTTCTCATAATACCTCCATATGAAGCTTTTTCCTTATAAATATACATATGTAATCATAGCACATTCAACCATTTTGTCAAGGGTTGGTAAGCTAACTAATCCAAAAACTCTGCATACACAAATGATGCACTCTCTGTTTCTTTTATTTCTATCACTTTTCCCTCTAATGTCTTAAGCCTGTTTCTCGCCGGTATATTGTTTGACATGGCCAGAGCAGGATAAATAGTATAATAATAAATCAGGCCCTGAAGTGTCTGAAGCTTTGACTCTTCCACACTAACCTCATCTCCAACTGATAAAAGTCCCGGTCTTTCCATTTTAAATTCAATAACGCTCATTTTTTTCGCCCCATTCATCTAAAAAAGGGACCGTATCAAAACGGTCCCTCCGCATTTTTCATTCTTATCTGTATAACCATTCTGCAAGCTGTCTTACAGAATTGTCATCCTGTTTCTCTAATTCATCAATAATAAAAATCTGCTCCGGTTCCTTTGTAAATGTATTAATGGCTTCTTTTGCTTCATTCATGCTTGAATAACGTCCAAGAACCCCGGAACCATCTGACTTATCAGTATTATATACGCCTAATTCGAAATATCTTTCCATAAATAACCTCCAATATATAAAATTCTAGGGTTATTTTACTACATTTAAAAATAAATGTTAACTATTTTTTTCAAATTTGTTGTTTTTTTTCAACTTATGGCTATTATCTACAAATATTGTCTTAATTTTTTTATCAGATTGTCCTCTTCCTTAACAATGTCATCCACAAGATTTTTTACATCTGTATCTGCATTTTCATACTGATTTAAATATTTATTGATTGACTGTATTCCCATACTGCAACCCTCTGTCATTAATTTACTAATTTCTGCATCTGTGGAATTCATTAATACTCCAATATTTATTTTCATCCAGGACATCATCTCTGCCACAGGGTTAGGCTCCTTATCCTCTACACCATAACGGTTAAGCATTTCATGGGTCTTATTCCCAAGTTTTTCATGTGCTTCTCTGGATTTTTTAATTTCTTCCAGCATATGTGGATCTGATATCTTAGGCTCCACTTCACTTAAAGACTTTACTGCCATTTTTATTCCTGCATTACATTCTTTTAAAAGATTTGTGGTATCATCATTGGGTTTTGTATTATTATTCATAATCGCCTCAATCCTTCCATATATAATAATTCTTAAATAAATATCTTATATGGATTATTGTAGGCAAAAACATAAAAATTATGTACAATACTATTTCTAAACATCAAACAACGAAAGCTTTTCAGTATTTTCTTCATCATATTCGATTTCTTTTGAAAACAATTTACATATATCAATCTGGTCCTTCAGTGAAAGAGCACCTTTATTAATCCACTCCCAAATATCAAGAATTTCAATAGTGCTCACACTTAAAAGACAAAACATATTTTTTTCCCTTAGCATATCATCAAATCGTATTTTCATAAAATGACGATAAATAAAATATACCATGAGGTTCCTGTATTCATATATTCTGTCCGAATAAAACCTGAGAAAATCATCTTTTGATGCAAGAATTTCATCAACATTTTCTTTAATCACCTCAAGCTTTTCCCACCATTCCATATCATTTATTTCAAGCCCCTGGTAAAAATCAAGTAATTTTAGTATCAGATTCTTATTAAAGAAATAATCCTGCCAGCTTTTATTCTCCACATTATAAACCATGCTTTCCCCATCTTTATCCTCTTTCATACACTCACCAAAAAGATAATCGTCATATCTGGATTGCATTTTGGGGATTTCTGCATAAATTTTATCCTGTACGCCAATAATATTATCTCTTCCATCAATTATTTCAAAAAGCTCTGCTCTTATTTCAAAAAGCAAATCTTCAAGCTCTTTGTAATCCATTTCGTCATCTTCAGATATTCCATCCTCGAATTTGTCATTTTCAGAACTCTCATCTTCTGTTTCCTCAACAAATCTACGGGAATGGTTATTTACATTTTCCGTCAGGATAAGTCTTGCAGCCTCTTCACAGCACATTCCAAGACCTGCTTCGGTAATATTCGTAAACCACTCATAAAATCTTGGATGATGTGTACAAATCTGACTAAGCTTTTCTTCCCCCAGATTTAGAAAAATATCGCACAAATTACACTCATTGAGAAAAGGACATCTCTCATCCTGTGTCTGAATAAAATGACTCGGTTCGTCGTCACATTCAGAAAAACAGATATTTTTCCTTAATCTCTCCCCGAATTCTCCTTCAACAGATTTATAAAATTCCAGTGTATCCTCATCAATATCTATTTCCCACTTTTCACAACAGCTGTCAGTACATTTGTCGGCAATACATTTAAAATACTTGTAATATGATGGTTTTCTTATAATTGACATTATTTTTATCCTCTTTTGTGAATAATTATTCTTCTAAATATTTCATAAGCTTTTCATATTGTTTTTTACCATCCCTGTAACCTGATTTGTATAGTTCAGTAAGCTTTTCTTTGTTTTTTTCAAGCTTACCGACTTTTACCGGCCTTGATGGGCGAATGACAAATATCTCTCCGTTTTTTTCCTTATTTTCAATATATTCCAATGTATTATTATAGTTTATATGTCTTCTTTCCATAGATTTTACTAAGTTTGGATATTTAGAATATTTCATTTTAATAACAGGCATTACCTGATTTGGCTTTTTTCTATAAGAGAAATCTCTTGTAAGAATTACGACGTTTTTTGTGTTTCCATCACAAATAGATTTTCTGATAGGAATTGAGTCGGAAATTCCGCCATCCAGATAATATTTCCCATTTATTTTTACCATTTCTGCCATCAATGGCAATGATGCAGAAGCCCTTATATAGTCAATCTGTCTCTTCGTATCTGTCAATTTCAGATACTCAGCCTGACCGGTTTCACAATTTGTAACTACAGCATAAAAGCTTCCCTTGTACTTTTCAAATTCTTCATAATCATAAGGCAAAAGCTCATTTGGTATGGTCTTATAGCACATTTCCGTGCCAAAGAAATTTCCCGTTGTTATCAGATTATACACACTGGCATACTCCCTGTCCTCCAAAAAATCCACATCTGCCCTAAAGGCCCTTCCCCTCTGTTTTGACAAAAAACTGCATGCATTTACTGAACCCGCAGACACTCCATAAACTGATGAAAACTCAAGTCCCATATCTATAAAAAAATCCAAAACACCTGCAGTATAGACTCCTCTCATGCCTCCGCCTTCTAAAATCAATCCTGTATTACTTTTCATTTCTTTCCTCACTTATTTTGCTATTTCTTTGTAAAAATGCTGATAATCCTTCGGGGAATCCCAGTCTCCTCCCCATTTCCAGCCCCTATTTATAAAAGCCTGATAACATACGTCACCCTTAACTATTTTATGTGCAAATTCTGATTCCCTGTCTGCATAAGCCACTCCATTTACAGGCAAAACATCCCTGTCACCAAAGCCCTGTCTGACATAAGGATTATATAAAGGATTAATATCAATCGCAACTCCGTAGCTGTGATCAGATATCTCCTCTGTTCCGTCAATGTTTCTGAAATTAAATGCTGATGAATTATTATCTGCCATTGAAGCATCATCATTCCCATTATAATCATCTATCAGGCGTATTTTTTCTATTTCATATTCATTGTCATACAATTCCTTAAATATCTCAAGAACATCATCTGCCACACAAACATTTACAATTAATTCACCACTTTGAATTTCGTGATTAAAATTATAGTACTTAACTGTAACATATCTCAGTTCATCATAATTTATTTTGTCATTTTCCTTGTAAGATATTCCATTTATTCTTGCTTTTATTTTGTCTGTTATGGCCTCATAATAGAAATCCTCATTAAGAAGAACTTTTACTATATTCTCTCCATTATCCTTTATAACATTTTCCACCTCAATGTTAACCTCACTGTCTTTCATACTTTCCATTTTACTGTTTTCAATGTCATCTTTGTTATTTTTTTCATTAATTATTTTCAACACAAAATATATATTAACTGTTATTAATATTATACACAGTAAACT
>JBNRML010000093.1:0-42714 GCA_050309585.1 Lachnospiraceae bacterium | reverse complement strand
AAAAGGGTAAAAAAATAGCCATCTGGATGGTTAGTCCAAATGGCTTATGTGATAATCCTTACTGGATTATTTATTCTTTTCTTTTAGTTTTAAGATATATTCTTCTTCTGCCTGTTCTAATCGTTTCTGAATAGCTTCCTCCGATGGCAACTGCGATTTTATTTCTTGTAATCGTATATTATCGTAAGTTGCAACTCCCATAGGTGTCTCTATTCCCTGAAAAGCCCACTGAACCTCTGTCTGGTCCTTATCTTTACATATCAGAAGACCAATTGTTGGATTATCGGATTCTGATTTCATTAACTCATTGACCGCATTTACATAGAAGTTAAGTTTTCCTGCAAACTCTGGTTCGAATGATACTGCTTTAAGTTCAACAACTACATAACAGCGAAGCTTAATATGATAAAAAAGCATATCTATTTTTCTTGTTTTACCAGCGACGATAATCTCTTTCTGTCTTCCTATAAAGGCAAATCCTGATCCAAGTTCTAACAAGAAGCGTGTAATATTCTGCTCTAATGCATCTTCCAACTCTTCCTCATCATATCCTACAGGAAGTGATACAAAACCGAAATCATAAGTATCTTTTACTATTTCCTGTGCAAGTTTTCCTTGTATGGCAGGAAGTTTTTCCGCAAAATTAGTAAGTGCATTACCTGATGATTGGTATAAATTTGCTTTTATACAATCAACAAGTGTATTTCTGCACCAACCTGTTGCAGTTTTAAGCTGTTTAAATCGATACTGTCTTCAATCGTATGAGCCATTTCTGAAAAGATATCGCTTGATGAATAAAACAAGTACCATTTTTTCATATTCCAAAGATTTCTTGCTGAAAAGCCTTTTTCATCAGGAAATTCATTTTGTAAATCGAGACTTAACTGCTCTACAATTCCTTTTCCCCATTTTTCTTCCGCTTTTCTTTCTACCAAATCCCGCCCCAGTTGCCAATTAAAGTAAAGCCGTTCTGTATTAACTTTAACAGCAGTTTTTATCTGTGTAGTTATATAACGTTGCTTCACATCATGAATCCATTTTACATAATCAGAATCTAAACTAATATCATGCGACTTCACAATATGAGGTTTTGTTTCTTCAGGCATATTATTCCCCATTTCTTCATGATTTTTTCTTTCAAAATTTTAATCAATTAGTGTGCGGAACAATTACCGCACACCAGTTAATATATCACAAAAAGCGTTATTTTACTACCGAAACATGATTTTCTTTAGCCCTCTTTTCTGCAATTTTCTTATTTATCCAAACCTTAATATTATCTAAACTTTGTTTCAAAAACGACATTAATTATAGCGACATTAAGTCTAAAGGTTTGGATTTTATTTTCCATGGTATGATAAACCAAAAGAAAAAAGGAGGTTAACATACCATGGATCTAACAAATTTACGACAACACCATGAAGAACTTGTCAACCATATGAAGAACTCTGGATATTCCATGAGTTGTATCTATATGTACAAGCGCCAAATCCGTGAAATTCTTGAGTTGGATTTGGAATCATGGACTTCGTATCAGGACATTTACCAATATTTTGTGAGCACCTCCTTAAATCAAAAAGACCTAAAGTGGAGACGCTCAGTAATTGGCAGCATTGAATATTTTGATATTTATGGTCTGTTTCCAGACAGACGCAGAATTTGCTCTTTTATTGAACCAAGAGGTGCATACCACTCTCTGAATCATGTTTATCAACAACTAATTGATTACTACAAGACCTATGCTGAGAGAATTGGTAAAACAAAAGATACAACAATAGACAGCGAAAGTCATAGTGGTTCTGTGTTCTTTTATCATTTACAGCAAAGAGGCTGTTGTAATCTGGAATCAACGGAAGAAGATGATGTTTTGTCTTACTTCCTTGATGAATCGGGTAATTTAATTCGCTCCGCCGCTTGTTGTAAAAGTGTTAGAGCAGTTCTAAAAGCAGGATTAGAGGTTGATCCCATTGGTTGTAAAAAAGTATTACTTTTTCTGCCACATCTGACAGAACATCGAAAAAATATTCAAATGCTCACAGATGATGAAATCTGTAAAATCAATCAATTATTGGATACAGATACACTGTCACTGCGGGATAAAGCCATTATAAATCTTTTGTTGCACACCGGAATAAGAGGAGTAGATATCATCAATTTAAAGTTACAGTCGATTGACTGGAATTCTGATGTTATCCGACTTATTCAATCAAAGACGAAGAAAGAACTTGAACTGCCACTGTTACCATCTGTAGGAAATGCTTTATATGACTATATCACTATAGAGAGACCTAAGTGTTCATTCGATGCTGTATTTATCTCAGAAGTTGTACCATATGAACCACTGAAAGTACAAACAATACGTTGGATTGTTCGTAAGGTGTTTGGTCTTGCCAATATCCGCATGAATAAAGGTGATAGGATAGGCACTCATTTATTCCGCCATCATCTGACTGTTAAACTGTTAGAAAAAGATACTGCTTTACCAGTCATATCAAATATCCTTGGACACACTTCACCGAAGTCAGTAGTTCCATATCTGCATACGGATTTTCATCATTTGAAAGAATGTGCCCTAAGCATAGAATCTTATCCTGTGCGAAAGGGGGTGTTTGATATTGACTGAGTTTATATCAAAACTCTCTCCGCTTATGGAGCAGTTTAAAAAATATCGAAAAGCTTCTCAAAAGTGGAGCAGAGATTCTCATTACAAAATGCGTGCATTTGATCGTCACTGCAATGAATTATATCCGGAAAATGATAAACTCACCCAGGAAATGGTTGACAGCTTTTTTGTGAAAAGACCTACTGAAACCATAAACTCTTGCCAGCAACGCTGCTACCTGATTTCTGAATTTATCAAATATCTTCAGGAAAGAGAGCAGACAAATGTTATTGTTCCTGAAAGACCCCGTAAAAGAAGAAACACGTATATACCACATGCATTTTCGCATGAGGAATTATCTGATTTCTTCGAAGCTTGCGATAATCTGAGATATTTACCAAACCGGATTGATATGAAAATACGCAGCATGACAGCTCCTGTGATTTTTCGGTTACTTTACAGCACAGGAATGAGAACAATCGAAGCCCTATCTTTAAGGTGTGAACATGTTGATCTCACTGAAGGAGTTATCAGTATAGTAGGCACAAAAGGATACAATGAGCACTATATTGTATTGCATGATTCCATGCTGGAACTTATGCAGCAATTCAATCAGAAAATGGATTGTATTTTTCCAGACAGAGAATACTTTTTCGTGTCAAGAGATAATGTCCGCTTTAACAGCAGCTGGTTAAGTGCTAATTTTCGTATTATATGGGATTCTGTTAACAGTTCCCATGCAACTGCCTATGATTTACGACATAACTATGCAATAGAAAATATCAACAGATGGACAAATGAAGGGTTCAATTTCTATGATAAAATCGCATATTTAAGTAAGAGTATGGGGCATGTCACATTAGAAAGTACAAAATACTATTACTCAATTGTTCCTAACCAAACATTTCCCATACTGTGCCACGAACTTTGAAACCATGTTATTTCTAAATTCAATAGTTTCATCTTCATTCAGAAACATCTGAAATGCTTTTAATTTACTGCTTTCCATTGCTCTCTGATTGTTATGGATTTTCTTCCTGCCCTTTTCAGTATAATTACATGTCTCCTGTGAAAAATTCATTGGAGATTTATGATGCATTCCTGTAATCGGTAGCATATGAACATCCATAATTCTGTAAATCTTTTTACAGTCTCTGATTCCTGTTGTTTTCTTTTTGAAATCGCTTGGAGTTTCACAAAACATGACTATTTTTGCTTTCTTCCTTAACCTGTTGTTACGGGTTCGTAATAAAGCATAATCAATCTCTGTGAGATTGTTATAAACATTCGTTGCAATCCGATAGTAATTCTGTATTCCAGTAACTGCACTGTTATACTTCTTTACTTCCTCTGCTTTTGTATGATTCTGTATTTCAAGAATCTTCTGCATAACGAACAATATCACCGTCTTTTAGATTTGTGTACTGTCTGGCATATTGTGCAAAACCTTTGCTATTTTCCTTTCGTGGCATATAAGTTTCCCATTGGTCACTTATCCACCAATCAAGTTCATTTAATACAATGTTCGATAACAACGGGGAAAGTATTCCGCCTTGCGGTGTTCCTTTTGTAGGTATTCCCTCGCCATCAATTTCACACTTTAGAAGTTTGCTTATTATACACAACAGCCTTTTATCCCTGATTCCAAGATTCCATATTTGCTTCATCAGTTTCCCATGATTGACATTGTCAAAAAATCCTTTAATATCAATATCTACGCAATAATAATGTCTGCCTAAATTTATTAGGCTTACCATTCTGCTGACTGCATGGTGGGTACTTCTGTTTGGTCTGAATCCATAGGAATGATTATGGAATTTTGGCTCACATATGGGTTCTAGCACCTGCAAAATACATTGTTGAATCAGTCTGTCCCATATGGTCGGTATGCCAAGAGGTCTCTTTTTATCACTGCCAGGCTTTGGAATGTAAACCCTACGCACTGGTAATGGCTTATAGTCCTCTAATCTGGCTCTCACTTCCTTTATCAGCATGTCATCATTGAGTTTGGAAATATCCTCTATTGTCTTTCCGTCAGTACCTTTGGTTTTACTGCCAGTATTACCTTTCAGATTCCTGTATGCTAATCTGATATTCTGCTTTGAACCTATTACCTCCATTAACTTGTAAAAATTATTGTTGTTTCTGCTTTGTTGATACAACTCATCAAATATGCTCTGCATATCAAAATATTCGTTGTATCTCAGCTTGTCTTTCTTCAACATGGTCTGTACCCTCCTTTCAGAGTAATACATCTCTTAGTCTTACACGAACCCATGCTGAACTCTCTTCTTGCTCTAGCACACGACTAGTGGCTATCCCTCCACCACTTATTATCATGGTTTCATCGGTACTGTGCCGCCACTCTCACTGGCATAAATACAGGTTATAACTATGCTAATCTCACATAGTTTTTCCCTGTAAACACTTCACAGATGGTAAAATCTCCATGTTGCCAGCTTTCCACGTTCCAAATATGCTATCTTTACATATACCCTTAGGTTTCCTCTATAAGCCTGTTACTTTACCAATGCCTGTAACATTGTATGGACTTTCATATGAACGATTTTTACTCATCCACAAGTAACGACACTAATTGTGTCACATGACCTTTCGACCACATCCCGATATAGACCTGTACATTCGAGGATTCGTCAGTTTTTAGCTGTACTCGTCAGCTTTTATTCCATTCTAACCATAGGTATTTTATAGACCTCCGGCATATCACATACAACTCCCACCTCTGGGAATCTTTCGACAACTTAATGTTTCGGTATGTTTCTGCCGACTTCACCGAGCTTCTGACACTTCATATTTACCTATTCCATGCCAGTCGGAGTATTAAGGAAGCCCTTCAAGGCGTTACCCTCTCATTTGACTTTTCGCATATTCAGTTCTCCTTATGCTAAATGTTTTTATTTAAACGCGATGCATAAGTGGACAACCTTTTCAGTTGCCAACGTGTCGCACCGTTCATTGGGTCTAGTACTATTAGCTTCTCTGCCATCTCTATTCTACCCAAATCTTATTATTCTTCTCTTTGGCTAGAGAAATTTACCTGTTTATTATGGTTTTTAACTGCGTCCCAGGTATTTTCTCTCCCCAAATCTTAAAATTTCTCCAATTTGGGTAGAAATCTCCAAAATCGGATATGCCACTGCCATTCTTATATTAAAAAAGATGTGGGATGTCGCACAAACGCGACATCCCATATCTAATATCCAACTCTAGTATCCAACTCCAATATCCAACATCCCACATCTTTACATCCCTTTAATACGCTCCAGTGCCTCAAGGGTATTTTCGTAACTTCCAAATGCAGTAAGTCTGAAATATCCCTCACCGCTTGGTCCAAATCCCGAACCTGGCGTTCCTACTACATTTGCCTTTTCAAGAAGCATGTCGAAGAACTCCCAGGAGGTCATATTGTTTGGTGTCTTCAGCCATATATATGGTGCATTAATTCCGCCTGACACTGAATATCCCGCATCCTTAAGACCTTCCCTTATTATTCTTGCATTATTCATATAATATGCAACCTGCTCTGCAGTCTGCTTTTTGCCTGCTTCACTGTAAACTGCCTCTCCTGCTCTCTGGATGATATATGGTGCCCCGTTAAATTTTGTTCCATGTCTTCTAGCCCATAAACTGTGAAGTGTCACATCCCCGCTTTTTAATTCTTTTGGAATAACAGTGAAGCCCAATCTCGTTCCTGTAAATCCTGCATTTTTAGAAAAGCTTCTGAGCTCAATTGCACAAGCCTTTGCACCATCACATTCATAAATTGAATGTGGAACATCTTCTTCTGAAATATATGCCTCATAGGCTGCATCATAGATAATAACCGCTCCAATTTTAAGTGCATAATCAACCCATTTCTGCAATTCGCCCTTTGTTATCGTGGCACCTGTTGGATTATTAGGAAAACAGAGATAAATGATGTCTGGCTCTTCTTCAGGTAGTTCAGGTGCAAATCCTGTCTGGGCAGTACATGGCATATAAATTACATTGCTCCATTTCTGTTGTTCCTTAAGGTATTCGCCTGTCCTTCCTGCCATGGCATTTGTGTCAACATAAACAGGATATACCGGGTCGCATACGGCAATCTTATTGTCAACAGAAAAAATATCACCAATATTTCCTGAATCACTCTTGGCACCATCGCTCACAAATATCTCATCGGCCTTTATATCAATGCCTCTTGCTTTATAATCATTTTCCATAATGGCATTTCTCAGAAATTCGTATCCCAGATCCGGTGCATATCCCTTAAAGGTTTCAGGGCTTGCCATTTCATCCACTGCCTTGTGCATGGCATCTATTACTGCCGGTGCAAGTGGAAGTGTGACATCTCCAATTCCAAGACTTATTACCTTCTTATCAGGATTGGCAGCCTTAAATTCTCTTGATTTTCTGCCAACTGTTGAAAACAAATAGCTTCCCGGCAATTTTAAGTAATTTTCATTAATTCTAAACATTTCTGGTCCTCCTCTTTTACATGGTTAGTTCAACTTTGTTAACCTGTCAATTTATCAATCTACTAATTTAGTGCATTATCTCTAATACCATCTGGGCAGTCTCAACCATACTTGTTCCACTGTCCATACTGTTTTTCTGAATATATCTGTGTGCCTCTTCCTCGGTCATATGCCTGTTTTCCATCAGGAGCTTTTTTGCCTCCTCTATAATGGCTTTCTGTGCCACATTTCTCTCTCTGCCCTTTTCTCTGCCCTTCTTTTTTAATCTTTCAAGAGCCATTGTCATCATAGACAATGTTTCAAGAAAATCGTAGGCCTTCAGAGGCATTTCCACACATACAATTCCATCCTCGTATACAAAATCCAGTTTTGTTCTTGACGCCAGCAAAAGCATCTGAAAAGTTTCCCCCATATCCTGATATAGCTCTGAATACAGCATATCTGCAAACTGGTATCCACAAACCACTATTCCATAGTCCAAAGTATCCATAAGGCTCTTCGCCTGTGCACCCGATGTAAAAACAGATGCAACTCTGTAACCATTTCTGGTAAGGAGACTTTTAATTGCCTGGCCGTCATTTTGTTTCGGAAAAATAACAATTATGTCTATCACGGGTTCACCTCCGGCAATTATATTTTAGATTTTATGCATTAAAATCTGTGTAAATACTTCTCAGTTTCCCATTTGGTTACCTGTGTTGTATACTCCTCCCACTCCTGGTTTTTCTTTTCAATGTATGAATTATATATTCTATCACCCAAAACCTCTTTAATAAAGTGGTCTGCCTCCGCATATCTGATTGCATCCATTAAGCAGTCTGGCAATCTCTCTATGCCCAATTCCTCTATTTCTTTTCTACTCATATCGAAAACATTTTTATCAATGCTCTCCGGTGGAGTAAGGTTTCTCTTTATTCCATCCAGTCCCGCTGCAAGACAAACCGCAAAAAGCAGGTATGGATTTGACGATGGATCAGGACATCTGAGTTCAACCCTGGTATCTCCGCGTTTTGTGACAGGTATTCTGATAAGAGGGCTCCTGTTCGTAGCTGACCACGCTATGTAAATTGGAGCTTCATATCCCGGCACAAGTCTTTTATAAGAATTCACCAACGGATTTGATATTATTGCCATCCCTTTAATATGCTCCATAATACCTGCCATAAAACTGTATGCCTCTTTGCTGAGACCATTTTTATCATTTTCATCCCTGAAAATATTTTTCCCCTCCTTGCTGAGGGACATATTAAGATGCATGCCTGAGCCTGCCACTCCCGAGCGCGGTTTTGGCATAAATGTTGCGTGAAGGCCATGTCTTTTCGCAATTGACTTTATCGTGAGCTTAAATGTAAGAAGATTGTCAGCAGTAGTTAAGGCATCATCATACTTAAAGTCAATTTCGTGCTGCCCCGGTGCCACCTCATGGTGGGATGAAGTCACCTCAAAGCCCATGGTCTCAAGGTTAAGCACCATATCCCTTCTTGCATTTTCACCCAGGTCATTAGGGCCCACATCAAAATATCCGGCATTTTCGTGGGTAAGAGTTGTTGGCGTTCCGCTTTCATCTGTGTGAAAAAGGAAAAATTCACATTCTGGACCAACATCAAAGCTGTATCCCATTTTCTCCGCTTCCTTTACTACCCTTTTTAGCACATTTCTTCCATCCCCCTCAAAAGGAGTACCGTCTGCTTTGCAAACGTCACAGATAAACCTTGCAACCTTTCCCTGCTGTGGTCTCCATGGAAAAATTGTAAATGTGTCCAAATCCGGATGTAAATACAAATCTGATTCATCCATTCCCGCATACCCTTCAATCAGGGAACCATCAAAGCTAATATCATTATTTAAAGCCTTTTCAAGCTGGCTTACCGTAATGGCAACATTTTTCATTGTTCCAAAAATGTCAGAGAACTGAAGTCTTATAAACTCCACATCCTCCTCATTTATCATATCAATAATTTCCTGTTTAGTATATTTCACTTATTTTCCCTCCACTTTCAAAAGTAAATATTTTCCATGTTCAAATATACAAAAGGGCGCTCTTTTCCTGTGAAAAGAACGCCCTTGCTCTACAAAGAATAATAACAACTATAATAATTTTTGTCAACAAAAACAATTATTTTGCACCAGCCATTGCCTTAATCATTGCCTTCAATAATTTAACTGAGTTTTCAATGGCCATAGCCTCAAATGTTGGATAATCAATATCTGCCGCACTGTCATCTGCCTTATCAGATATTGCCCTGATAATTAAAAATGGAATATTATTTAAGTGGGCTGTCTGGGCAATTGCAGCACCTTCCATCTCAACACAGTCTCCATTAAAGGTATTTATCAACCACTCTTTTTTGTCTTTGTTCGATATAAACTGGTCTCCGGACAAAACTCTTCCCACAAATGCATTTATTTCCTGAAGCACCTCCTCACACTCTTTCCTTGCAAGATTAATGAGGTCCTCATCCGCCTTAAAACTCAGGGTATCCATACGAGGAATGAGTCCAAGTTCATAGCCAAATGCCACTGCGTCCACATCATGCTGAAGTGTGTCAGAAGATAATACAATATCCCCAATGTTTATTTTTGCGTTCAATGAGCCCGCAATACCAGTATTTATAATGGCAGTTACATCAAATAAATCCACTAACATCTGTGCACATATTCCTGCATTTACCTTGCCAATTCCTGATTTAACAATAACAACGCTGACACCGTATAGCTTTCCCTGATAGAACTCCATGGACGCCTTTTTCACGACTTCAGTTTCCTCAAGAACTTCCTTTAACTTACTTACTTCTTCGTCCATTGCGCCAATAATACCAATTTTTTTCACTATTTTCACCAATCCTTTATGCGAGAGCACAACTGATTAATCCGGATAAACTAAATGTGCTTCGTCTATATTCTTTAATGTATTCTCTAAAAATTTCCTTGAACAGTATTTTGCCATATTAAGATTTAAGTCGAGATAGTTTCCGCAATCCTTTGCGGAAGCCCCCGGCACATCACCTTCATATGAGGCCATGAATTCATACATCTCTGTCACAAGCGAAACCACATCCTTTGACTCATAATCTCCTGCCAGAATCATGTAAAACCCGGTTCTGCAGCCCATTGGTCCAAAGTAAACAACCTTGTCTCCCATTTCCATGTGATTTCTCAAAAATGTTGCTCCAAGATGCTCGATTGTGTGTATCTCTGCCGTATTCATAACCGGTTCAAAATTTGGTCTCGTCATTCTGATGTCAAAGGTTGTAACTGCCTCAGAACCTATGTGGTCCTTTCTGGACACATAGATTCCAGGCTCTAATTTCAAATGGTCAATTGTAAAACTTGCTATTTTTTTCATACTAATCCTCATGTCGGAGCAAATTTATTTGCGAAGACACGCGTCGAGAAATCAGGTTATCCTGTTTCTCGACTGCGATAGCTCGAATTGAGGCTCCGTCTCAATTCGTTGTGTGAAAAATAAGGGCATCTGCCATATTTTTCACACTATCCTCCATTTCTGAGCGAATTACTTCTGCAAATGCTCAAGCTGTGTCTTTACCTGTTCCATCATTTTAATATACTTAGCCTGTTTTGCTTTTTCCTCTTCAATCTTTGCTGCCGGTGCCTTGCTGATGAATTTTTCATTTGAGAGCATTCCATTTGAACGTGCAATTTCCTTTGCAAGTTTTTCTTCTTCCTTCTTCAATCTCTCAATTTCCTTTTCGATGTCAACAAGCTCTGCGAATGGCATATAAATTGTCGCCTCTAGAATAACGGTTGATACTGCATCCTCATCAATACCTGTCTTATCCTTCTGAATAATCATTTCATTTGCATAAGCCAGCGTCTCAAAGAATAATTTTCCCGACTGGAAAATTTTTGCAATTTTTTCACTCTCCGAAACAATGTATACCATAGCCTTCTTTGAAGGTGGAACATTCATTGATGCCCTTACATTTCTGATATTTCTAACAGCTTCCTTTATTGTTTCAACTGCTTCTTCTTCCTCTGTGAAATTCATTTTTTCTGAATATTCAGGCCATTTTTCTATCATGATTGAAGCTGCATCCTCATTGAGCGTGCAGTAAATTTCTTCTGTTACGAATGGCATATATGGATGCAAAAGCTTAAGTGAAATCTCAAGTACAGTCTTAAGTGTGTAAAGTGCAGCATCCTTTGTTGTGTTATCTTCACTGTAAAGACGCGGCTTAACCATTTCAATGTACCAGTCGCAGAATTCTTCCCAAATGAAGTTATAAAGCTTATCTGCCGCAACACCCAGCTCATATTTTTCAATATTATCCGTAACTTCCTTAACAAGCTTGTTAGCCTTTGAAAGAATCCACTTATCTGCATCTGTGAGGGCATCCTTTGAAACCTCTGAAATGCCTTCTTCTGGCATGTTCATCATGATAAATCTTGATGCATTCCATACCTTGTTTGCAAAGTTACGGCTCGCCTCCACTCTTTCGTAGTAGAATCTCATATCGTTTCCAGGTGCATTTCCTGTAATTAATGTAAATCTGAGTGCATCTGCACCGTATTTTTCAATAACTTCAAGAGGGTCAATACCATTTCCAAGGGATTTGCTCATTTTTCTACCCTGGGAATCTCTTACAAGACCGTGAATGAGAACTTTATCAAACGGAACCTTGCCAACATGCTCAAGTCCTGAGAACATCATCCTGATAACCCAGAAGAAGATAATATCATAACCTGTTACAAGTACACTTGTAGGATAGAAATACTTAAGCTCCTCTGTTTTTTCCGGCCATCCAAGTGTTGAAAAAGGCCATAATGCTGATGAAAACCATGTATCAAGTGTATCAGGGTCCTGACGCATTTCCTTTCCACATTTTGGACACTTTAAGCTGTCTTCCTTTGTAACAACCATTTCACCGCAATCATCACAGTAGAATGCCGGAATTCTGTGTCCCCACCATAACTGTCTTGAAATACACCAGTCACGGATGTTCTCAAGCCAGTGATAATATGTCTTGTCAAAGTGCGGTGGAATGAACTGTGTATCTCCATTTTTAACAGCCTCAATGGCTGGTTTTGCAAGGTCTTCCATCTTTACAAACCACTGCTTTGAAACTCTTGGCTCAACAGTTGTATGACATCTGTAGCATGTACCAACGTTGTGGCTGTAATCTTCTATTTTAACTAATGCTCCCTCAGCCTCAAGGTCTTTTACGATTTCCTTTCTGGCCTCGTAACGGTCCATTCCTGCATATTTCTCATAATCATCAACAATCTTTGCATCATCTGTCATTACATTGATAACAGGAAGGTTGTGTCTTAAACCAACCTCAAAGTCGTTAGGGTCATGGGCAGGTGTAATCTTAACAACACCTGTTCCAAAATCCATCTCAACATAATCATCAGCAATAATTGGAATTTCTCTGTGTACAATAGGAAGAATAACTGTCTTTCCTACCATATCTTTATATCTCTCATCTTTAGGATTTACTGCAACCGCCGTATCACCCAAAAGAGTTTCCGGACGTGTTGTTGCAAGATTGATATATCCGCTTCCATCTGAAAGCTGATATCTTAAATGCCAGAAATGTCCTGCCTGGTCCTCATATTCAACCTCAGCGTCTGAAATTGATGTAAGACACTTTGGACACCAGTTAATTATTCTCTCGCCTCTGTAAATAAGTCCTTTGTTGTAAAGATTGCAGAACACTTCCTTAACTGCCTTATTACAGCCTTCATCCATTGTGAAACGCTCTCTGTCCCAATCGCAGGAAGAACCTATCTTCTTTAACTGGGCAACAATTCTTCCACCATACTGGCGTTTCCACTCCCAGGCTCTCTCCAAAAATCCTTCTCTTCCGATTTCTTCTTTTGTAATGCCTTCTTCACGCATTTTTTCTACTATCTTTGCCTCAGTTGCAATTGAAGCGTGGTCTGTTCCGGGAACCCACAATGCCTCATATCCCTGCATTCTCTTTGTACGAATGAGAATATCCTGAATGGTATTGTCAAGGGCATGTCCCATATGGAGCTGTCCTGTAATATTTGGAGGCGGCATTACAATTGTAAATGGTTTCTTACTTCTATCTACCTCTGCATGAAAATAATTGTTATCTACCCATTTGTCATATAATCTCTGCTCAATATCAGCAGGGCTATAGTTTTTTTCTAATTCTTTAGCCATTTTTCATCTTCCTTTCTTAACCAATATTTCCGCTTACGCCCTACAAATGCCATTCCGTGCAAGCACGTTGGAACTTGTAGGGCTTGTGCTCCAGGCAGAATTCTTCGCCTTCTTCCTGGATGCTGTGCCTTGGTCACCTCGCAAAAAAGCCCTTTGTTTTGGCATAGCCAGAACAAAGGGCGAATTAACGCGGTACCACCTTTATTTGCGACAATCATCGCTTCTTATCTTATCCTGTAACGTGGATGACTCCGTCACGACTTACTGCGTATAGCACTGGCTTTACCTTCTGTCGCGCTGCTCTAAAGCTACCTTCAAAGGCTTCTTTCTTGGGCAATCTTACAGCCAGCGGACTGCCCTCTCTGAAAAGTGAACACCTTCTACTCCTCTTTTTCACTGCATTTGATATATTGTTTCAATAATAATTTTTTTAATTACTTTTGTCAAGAATTTTTTCTACAACGCGAAAAAAAACTCTAACTTCAAAATGCATATACCGTTTTCCTATGCCATAGTATCTTCATAAGCATCCAGTATACTCATCAATTCCGTTGAATTTTCCTTGTCTGAGAGAATTATTCTTTTTATTTCTTCTCTTGCCTTCTCAATAGTGTCCATGTTGTAATCCATGGATTTTTTCAATTTTTCTCTTCTATCTCCCAGAGTCTTTTTCAATTCATAAAGTTGTGACTTGTCAATAAATGCTACTGCCTGGCTAATCCATACGCTGGTATCTCTAACACCCACATTCTTTAGCATTGTTGTAAGTTCATCCTCAACTTCAATAAGTCTTGCAGATGCTCTGTTATACACTTCGTGTTCTTTTTTCTGGGTGATATATGCACCCCAGATTTGATTCAGCTGCATTGCACTTTTCACGCCGTGTTTTTCATAACTATAGGAAAGTCTTGATGCAACATTAACATATTTAATTTTTATCTTGTTCAAAAGCCCAATGGCACGATTCATCTTAAGCTCAGCCGCCTGAAGTTCAATGACGGACTGATTATGAACAAGATAAATCACCGTGGCAAATATTGCGGTTATGCCAACCATAAGATATATATATACACTTGTGTCCTTTTTAAACTGATAATTGATAATCAAAAAAACTATCATCAATACCGCAAAAGCAGCTATTCCAATTTTTGACGCACTATTAATCAGATACAGGCGCTCCTTAAGCACTTTAATTTCATATTTAAGGCCTGCCTTTTCAGCCTCAAGATATTTCATATCTGTCTTAACTGATTCACAATACTTTTCATCCTCTGCCATGGTCTTTAATATTTCACTGATATTATCCTCACATTCTCTCATATGACCAAACTGCACCGAGGAGATTTTCTTCATTGCCCTTCCAAAATCTCTTCTGTCTTTGTCAATGACAACTATCTTCTTTGCCAACTCCTCAACCTTTTTCGAGTTTGTTTCCGGCATATCCTCAATCAGCTGTATGTCCGTCAAATAGCTGTTTACTGCCTGATACTCTGGTTTCAGCTCTTTAATTCTCATATTGGCATTATTAATTCTGTCACAGGCATTCTCAACCGCCTGTTTTTTTTGCTCAAGTGTTTCTGTCTTTAATGGTTCTGCTGCCAGATTTACCTTTTCCGGCGAAAAACCAGTTATCTCGAGCTCATCCAGATAGTCATCCTCCGGCTCAACCTTTCGTCTTTTAAAGAAACCCATTGGATTTTTCTCCTTACCATGTTTTCAATTATTTTAAAATTTTTCACGATTTTACATATTATGTACTCTCGGAATCTTTTTTGCATATGTCTTTCTGGCTATATTTTCATCCCAACTCATTCCTGTATTCACATTTCCACAGGTCAAGTGTATCCTGAATATGTTCATAATAATCATCAAGATTTCTTCTTCCATCATATTGAAATATCTTATTAACTCTCTCATATTCGGCACTATTTTTAATTAAATCAAGTTTCTCGTTCAATGCTGATTTTGCTTTTTCAAATGCATCAGCCCCGACCCTGTCTAAAATGTCCCGGCTGCCATTTCCATCACTGCCACCATTTTCAAGGTAATTTTTTATCATAATGGTTTCAGCAAGAATCATTTTTGCCTTCTCACTTTCCACAAGGCTTAAGGATTTATTAAAGCTGTCGATGGCATCCTTAAGATAAAACATTCTGGCACAGGCCTTTCCAAGTCCAAGGTATACTTCTGCATAGAATTCATCATTCTGCCGCTTGTACAATTTATTATTGATAATGCCCTCGTATGTCTTCTTGGCACTTCCAATCTTTCCGTTAGCCAGAAGCATATCAGCCCTCGCCTTCATTCGCTCCAGCATGTTTTTCGAACCTATGGCTCTCAATTCCTTTTCGAATTTCTTAACTTCATTCTCGTTGTAGTACATGGAAGCGTTAATAATAATCATGACAAGCTCTGCAAAATTCATTTTCTGCCCAATGCCATATCTAAGTTTCTGTGCCACCTTCGAGAGATTCAGTTTCTTTTCAACATAGTCCACCAAATACTCATCAAAAAAGCTTTCGTCCACAAAATATGCATTATTATACAGATAATATGCAAGTTCCTCAATAGAATATATATTAATGTCCGTATCAGGAATTTTATATGGAATTTGTGACAATTTACTGCATAATATTAATCCACTCATTACAAATAATCCTCTATTTCAATCACTGTTCTAACTTTTTCTCCACTGGATTTAAAGAAATCTCCAAATCCCAGGTCTCTCACTACCACTACACACTGACTGTCATTTTTATAGGCTAAAACAATTTCTATTCTTGTAGTTTTATTAGGTCTTGGCGGAAATCCCCTTAAATCAATCACCAGTTCTTCACTTTTTTTACTCAGTGAAGAGCTAATTATCAATTTAATTTCTCTTGCATCATCAAGAATTCCCTCTGCCCTCGCTCCTGCTTCATACCAGTTTGTTCCCGCCTTCGACAATACAACCGGTACATTTTTGTCATCCTTTTCAATCATCAGCTCAATATTTACCAGAGTCCTTCCTGAACAGACAAATTGGTATTCCGCAGCATTTCCCAGTCCCATAAGGCTCAGATTTCCGTAACCCGCACCTTTGACAAACAGGTTTGCTCCCTGAAACACCCTTCTCTTACTGCACAAATAGTCGAGGGATTTTTCCATCCATTTCTCATAAAATCCTGAGCCGGTCAGATATACCGTGGAAACAATGTGCTTTCCACAATATTCCTTTGCGATTTCAAGAAACTCTAAATCCGTATTTACCCTGCCTTGCTCTGTCAATAAATTTTCTGCCTTTATTTTGGAAGACAAATCAATTTCCTCAACCACAATAGGCTGTGGTGTTCTGGCTCTCATCGTGGCAAGCCTTCTTACCATAAACTGATTGTCAGTAAAATCAAAAACCATAACGTCATTTACCCACAGCTCCCTCTTTTGAAAAATGGTGTAATAAATAAGACTTTCAGAATGTCCTATCACCTTTACGTCATCCCTGCCATATCCCATTTCAACAAATATTTCCCTTATTTCGTTTACAAGAATTCTGTCAGGATATTCCACCGTAACCATTACCTTGTCAGGTGCTGTTATATGATAATTATTTTTAAGCAGTTCAAAAAGCCCTTCAAAATAAACCTTAAGCAACTGATGACCATTATACTCCTCATCAAGAAGCTTAATTTTTTTCTCTGTAAGAAGGGTAACCAAAATATCTCCTGTAATTACAGCTTCCCCATTTTTTTCCCTCAGCAGTGCATCATCTCCTATGCACCACTGTGCTTCTGTTTTTCCAACAATGGTAGGTATAAGATATTTCTGTTCTCCCGGAATCACACTTACCGATTCAGGTTCTCTCATATTTCCCATACAATAGGTCATCTGACTGTAATCTCTGCACAAATCTATTCCCACCGATATACATTTGTTTTCCACTCTGACACTCAAAATTTATTCCTCCAAAACTAACGGTACAAATCCTTTACAAGTTCATTTAATATGTAATATTTATTCGCCAGATCGCACACAATGCTCTCTTCTCTCAATTCGCTGCAAACAAGTATGTCATTTAACATTCCATATCTGCACTCTGTGGTTTCAACTCCTCTGTCATCCAGCTGGTATTCCATGCTCTCTGTGACATTACTATTACCATCATTAACTTCTGTTATGTACACCTTAAGCTTTTCACCATAGAAAAGAGTGAAGGATTTTGTATACAAACCTTTAAAAATCTGCTTCATTTCTTCGCTTATATATTCCTTTGAGGTATGATTTCCGGTCTCCAGATAATAATTTATCATTACTTTTTCTTTAGGCGATGTCCTGTAACAAATAGTTGTTTTATCCAGGACATTATCAGGAAGCGAAAAATGTCTTCCAAACTCCCTGTAAAAATCAAACAGAATATTTCTCTTAGCCAGGTCGTACAAAATCTCCCTTGTCAGCATTTTAGCCTGCTCTGAAAGATTTTTTCTCTCTGAACAATATTTCAAATATGCACACTTACACAAATCCATAATTGAACCATTCGAAGCCAGTTCATTCTCTATGTGAACAAACAAAAGATCGCTCACCGGATTTTCATTGATAAAGTATTCCTTTGACATATAAAAAAGGTACGCAAGTCTTACCATTTCCAATGAACCCTTTTTATAATACGAATCATATATGGTCGAGATGCTTGAAATCAATGAGCGCGTGAAAAGTATTTGAACAATAATTCGTTCTTCAAGTTCCCTGCTCTCAAACTGAAATTCCTTGGAAACTCTCCACATCTCCACCATTTCTTTGGTGCTTCCATTGTAATACCTGCAAAGATATTCCAAAATACTTTCATTATACTTTCCGTTTGAGAAGGCATAATTACAATATTTAACCATATTTTCATCTTCCTCATCACCCTCAAGCTTTAACACCCTTGTGCAATATTTAAGTGCCTTCCTTGGATCAATTTCTGTGATTCCATAGGTGATAAGATACTGTCCCACCTCATTATAGAGACCTCGCATAATCATCAATTCAATAACATGCTGTCTTGACTTCTTGCTCAATCTTGTAACATCAATTCCCACGAGATAACTGTCCAGTTCTTCTCCATCATAATTTGACGTATAATATTCAATTATCTCACTCATTATGGAATCCTTGTACTCATTTCTAAAGCTCTCGCTATCCATAACTTCCTTAAATACGCTAATTCCCTCCGGAATTCTCTTATGATATTTCAATGACTGTTCACATTCCTTTGCCATCAGATACCGGTTATTTTCGTTTCTGGCCAAAGCAACTTCATCTAAATCCTTATTTGTAAACAATCTCTCGATTTTGTAAGGAATTGAATTATGATATATATTTCCTTCTAAATCCCTAAATAATATAATGGCATCCTCAGTATAAATATTTACATATGCGACTCCTTTAACCAGGCTGTAAATCTCTTCACCGCCTATCTCCTTATGAATAACCATTACTTCCTTAATACTGCTGTCATCACAGGAAATCTTCCAGGTATTTAACACCTTTACAAGACTCTTCTGATTTTCTTCCGTGATCATTTCCACAGTCAGCGTATCACCATAAATCACGGAAAGATACTCATTCATTTCTCCCTTTCTAAGCTTGTCCATGGCAAAGTGCTCTATTACTCTTCTGTAATTTTTATAAACATTGGGCTGCTTTCCCTGATTTTTAATAACTCTGCAATACAAAAACTGTTCCCTGTTCAAAAGAAGATTTCCATTATACACATAATACATAAGCACGGTATTAGGTATATTTCCGTCATAATCCTCAGGCATGGCATACATATAATATTCAAACAGTCTTGTCACCTTAACATCTGCATTTATTCCTAACTCATACCATTTAAAAAATTTTGTTTCCGTCTTATTTCCCCTGATAAGGATACTGATGATTGCTGTCAGAATCACCTTATTTTCAAACTTCTCATAAAGGCTCACAAGAATTCTGAATAATAATGGTCTGAAATTCTTTTCAAGCATGGCAAGCTCTGATATCTGAATTGCCAGTCTCAAATCTATGTCATCATATTTACTTCCAAAATTCATTACCTGAAGCTCAAAATTATTCAAAACACGAAGCAATGCCGGCTGTTTATTGAAAACATAGAGTGCCTCATAATACATCAGCGTACTCTTACAGCCCAGATGAAACTGTTCCTTTATTCTTGCAATCTTTAAGCTTTTATTGTTTTCATAGGACGTATCAAGGTACAATAAAATCCACAAAAGCTCCCATTTATCATACCCATTTTCGTAATATTTTCTAATTATGTCCGCGGACATCAGGGTTTGTTCCAGTTCCCTTTTCTGAAGTGTTCTCACATAAAGATAATAACAGTACAGAGAAATATTTTCTTCCTTTCGGTCCAGTATCTCCTCTGCCACGCTGTCCAACAGCCACTTTGCCTCTTCATCCCGTCTCTTCGACAGACAAATCTGTGCCTGCAATAATTTAAAAAATGGAATATCATCATTAAAGCCCCTGACTCTCTCAATCATTGACAGACATTTTTCCGCCCAGGTATCCATATTGCATCTTCTCATTCTAAAATCCAGATACATTTCGTTGAGACCTATTCTGCATCTGTTAATTTCCCGATGAGAAACATTTGTCTCTCTGGAATTGTCTATGGTGACAACGAATTCCACCCTTTGATTTATGGAACTGAAAATGAGCTTACCATAATTCATTCCACTGTGAAGTTTTTCTGCATCTATAAGATATGACAATTCAAAGCTGTTTCCCGCAAAATCCTCATCAATAATTTTCTGCTTAAAATTAGTCAAAAAATCCCCTTCGGCTTTGACATTTATCTCAAGATATCCCCAGGTATTTTTAGTAATGGTGACGATATCCCCATACGACTCCCAAACCGGCGCATAGCTTCTTCTGTCATCTGATAATTCAAATCTGACTTCCTGCTTTTTATTAAGCGAAATAATAAACTCTTCCATTGCACGACGCTTATTTTTCCCCTTAATAAGACCCTGATAAAGGCACAACGCCGCCATGTCATCTTTTAAAATTATCTTTTCAAAGTTGCTGCTCATAAAAATTTTCAGAGCCTCGTCATACTCCTGCTTCACAAGGTTAATGAAATGAAAAATATTAGAAATTTCACCTGCACTGCTAGGTATACTTTCCGCTCTTACTGTAACAAATACCGGTATGTACAATTCACCGCCATTGCTGACAATACGAATCTTCGCCTTAATTTCTTCACCCTGTTCAAGATATTTTCCAATAATACTATATGCAATTTTACTGTTTTTTCCCACAAACTGATTATTCAGAATCTGAACACGATCATCTGAAGAATACAAAATACCTTTTATTTCCTCACCATTTTTTGAAAACACATCAAAAAATCCCTTTTTTGTCTGCCCTGCCTCCACTTCTATTCGAAGTTCCGTTACAGAAGTCTCAAGCTCAGGTAAATCATATTCAAAACTACCTCTGGATAATCTGCCAATTAGTTCCTTCAAAACTAATCCTCCGTTCCTAAATCCATATTACTAATAACTAATAATATAGCACATTTTTCATCTCTCGTCAAAAAATCTGACGTCCTTAACCTCGTCTGGAAGATACTGTTGCTCAACCCAATGATTTTCATAATCATGTGGATATTTATAGCCTATTCCGTGTCCTAATTTTTTTGCTCCCTTATAGCTCTGATCCTTAAGATACGGCGGTATCGGGTAATTTGGATGACTGGCCACATAATCCATTGCAGCATTTATTGCACAGTATGCACTGTTACTCTTCCTTGCCTTCGCCACATATATGGCAGCCTCGGCTAATGGAATTCTTCCCTCAGGCATACCAATTTTGTGCACAGCATCTGCTGCAGCCACCGCCACCTGCAAAGCCATGGGATCTGCCATGCCAACATCCTCTGCCGCACAGATAATAATTCTTCTGGCAATAAAATCCACACTCTCACCTGCATTTAACATTCTTGCAAGATAATAAACCACTGCATCCGGGTCAGACCCTCTCATACTCTTAATAAATGCAGAAATCGTGTCATAATGATTGTCACCATTTTTATCATATCTTGGATTTCTCTGCTGAACGCAATCCTCAATTATCGAAAGGTCTATCTCAATTTTTCCATTTTCATTTCTTTCAGTAGTCAGCACCGCCAACTCAAGACCGTTAAGTGCTGTTCTCGCATCTCCCCCTGACACATCACTCAAAAAATCAATGGCCTCCTCCGTCATTTCCGCATCAAAGGCCCCCAATCCCTTTACATCGTCCTTAAGTGCCCTTTGAATTAATGTCTTTATATCTTCTTTTTCGAGCTCCTTTAGCTCAAAGATTGTAGACCTTGAAATCAAAGCACTGTTAACCTCAAAATAAGGATTTTCCGTCGTGGCACCAATCAGAATAATTGTGCCATCCTCCACAAATGGAAGAAGATAATCCTGCTGTCCCTTATTAAAACGATGTATCTCATCAACAAAAAGTATGGTCTTTTTTCCATACATACCGAGATTATCCTTTGCTTCGTTAATGATTTCTTCCATATCCTTTTTTCCGGCCACCGTTGCATTAATCTGTCTGAACTCAGAATTTGATGTATTGGCAATAACCTTCGCGAGTGTGGTCTTTCCTGTCCCTGGCGGCCCGTAAAATATAACAGAGCTTAATTTATCGACCTTTATGGCCCTGTAAAACAAAGAATTTTTTCCAAGAATGTGTTTTTGCCCCACCACCTCATCAATTGTCTCCGGTCTCATTCTGGCAGCAAGAGGCGACTCCGTTTTCTGTGTGTTGCTGCGCATATATTCAAATAAATCCATTATAATTTCCTTCCGTGAATAAAGTTCAATTTTTTCATTCATACACAATGCTGTCTTTTCACATTACTTAACCATTATTTATCCATTATTTTACCACTAATTAAGACTTGTTACAATTATATACTTGCAATACAACAGCTTTAAAATTTGTTAACTTTATTAACTTTTTATTAATTGTGTTGTTGCTGACGGTATTTTGTGATAGAATGGTGTCAGTTGCACTTTTGTGGCCTATGACAATTGTGCGGTTTATGTATTATTTATAAGTATTATTATCAAAAGGAGGTTTTCATTTGACGGAAAACAATTTTTCAGAAATCACGCCAGAGATTACCAGTCTTTCAGATTTATGTCTCCAGAACAGTTCAATTGACCCTGCATTATATGGTAAATATGATGTAAAAAGAGGTCTCAGGGACATAAACGGAAAAGGAGTATTGACAGGACTTACCGAGATTGCGGAAGTACATTCATATATTACAGTAGACAGCGAAATTATTCCTTGTGAGGGCAAATTATATTATCGTGGTCTTGATATCGAAGATATAGTTAAGGGCTTTGTTTCAGAAAACCGATTCGGCTTCGAGGAAACGACTTATCTTTTACTCTTCGGCAGTCTTCCTACAAAAGAAGAACTAGACAATTTCAAGGCACTTTTAGGACATTACCGTTCTCTTCCTACAAGCTTCGTAAGAGACATCATTATGAAAGCACCGAGTCAGGATATGATGAATACGCTGGCAAGGAGTGTGTTGACACTTTATTCCTATGATGATGCCGCTGATGACATTTCCATACCAAATGTATTGCGTCAGTGCCTACAGCTTATTGCACTGTTTCCACAGCTTTCAGTATACGGTTATCAGGCATACCGCCACTATCATGACGGACAGAGTTTATTTATCCACTCACCTGATCCAAACCTTTCTACCGCTGAAAATATTTTGCACATGTTACGCCCGGACAGCAAGTTCACTCCATTAGAGGCAAAGATTCTTGACATTGCCCTGGTTATTCATGCCGACCACGGCGGCGGAAACAATTCAACATTTACAACCCATGTTGTTTCCTCCTCCGGAACAGATACGTATTCCACAGTAGCTGCTTCTTTAGGCTCACTGAAAGGGCCAAAGCACGGTGGTGCGAATATCAAGGTTATGCAGATGTTTGACAACATGATGCAGACAATAAATGACTGGACAGACGAGGACGAAATCAAACAATATCTTGCAAATCTTTTGGACAAAAAAGCATTTGACAAGGCTGGACTCATTTATGGTATGGGGCATGCAGTTTACTCTATTTCCGATCCAAGAGCCAGAATCTTGAAAGGCTTTGTCGAAAAGCTTTCCAAGGAAAAAGGTCTCGATAAGGAATTTGCACTTTACAGTGCCGTTGAACGTCTTGCACCACAGGTTATTGCCGAAAAACGCCAGATTTACAAGGGCGTAAGTGCGAATGTTGACTTTTACAGCGGCTTCGTATATCGTATGCTCGACCTTCCGATGGAGCTTTACACTCCGATTTTCGCCATTGCAAGAATTTCCGGATGGAGTGCCCACAGAATAGAGGAGCTTATTAACTCCGGAAAAATCATTCGTCCGGCATACAAGAATGTGGCTAAACACATTGACTACGTTCCAATCTCTGAGAGATAATTTTCAGATATGACTATAAAGAAAGACTGTTGCACTAGAAATTGATGTAACAGTCTTTTTTTTTGCAGCGCCTTTACTCCCCTTTTTTCTACAACAACTTTATTACCTGTTATTCACAAGATTTAGCAAATCTTCCATGGTCTCGTTCACCATTTTCTTAACCTGATATTTCTGAATCAAATCAAAAAGAATTTTCCCCTGCTCAGACAAATCATCTTTTCTTTTCGAAACCAACGAGATAATTGTTTCGCTGATTAATTCAGGTGTATCAATATTCTCGTTTTGTTTTTCTTCGTCAAATTTCAATCCTAATTCTCCCAGAATTATTCCCCCTGCTGCTGCCATTTCCACATTTGCAATAAATCTGTTTGGCGGATTTGTCATGCTTTTCTTCTTCACTGCTTCATAAATAATACTATAAATCATTTTTCCTCCATTCTGTAACCCATTTTTTCAATGGGCATATAATGTATATAAATAGTAACAATAATCCAATTAGTTAGCAGGTGTATGATGAATATTCCAAAAACATCAAAAATTCTAATTATCGGCGGAGATTTACGTCAGACACATTTATTTGATATCTTTGTCAAAAAGGGATACAGGGTGCACAGTCTCCATGTCCCGCTCTTACCAGACACCTTCAATAATGCATTTTCATATCAGATACTTATTTTTCCCATCCCATTTTCCAAAGATGGCAAGAACATTTCCACAGACGCAAAACTTGATTTTCCTGTTGACTGCCTGAATCATCTCATTAACAATGATACTATCATAATCGGCGGTAAGTTTACAACAGATTTTCTCAGTCATAATAATTTAGCGGCAAAAAAGATTATAGACCTAACTGACCTGGAAACTTTTTCCACGGAAAATGCTGTGGCCACTGCCGAAGCAGCCATATCAAAAGCCATCCTTAACAGCAGTGTAAACCTCTGTCACGAAAATGCCCTTGTGCTTGGTTATGGCAAATGTGGTCGTGCAATAGCTTCAAGACTTTGTGCCCTCTCAGCCAACACATATGTTGCCGCAAGAAATCCCAATAGCAGACTCCTTGCCGGTTCATACGGAAATAATACTCTTGAATTGACAAAGCTAAAGTCTGTCATAGGAAAATGCCCTTTTATTTTTAACACAATCCCCGCCATGATATTGACAGACGATGTACTGTGTCTGGCCCAAAAACATGCAACCATAATAGATATTGCATCAAGTCCGGGTGGAACAGACTTTAATGCATGCCAAAAATACCAGCTAAATGCCTCTCTCTGTCTGTCACTCCCCGGAAAATATTCACCTAAATCATCTGCTTACATTATTTATAAATGTCTGGAGGAATATAATGAAAATTAGTGGTAAAACCATTGGCTTCGCCATCACTGGTTCATTTTGCACGTTTTCAAAAACGAAAGAAGTCCTTAGGGAGCTGGTAAATGAAAATGCAAATATAATTCCCATTTTTTCATACAACGCCTATTCAACAGATACCAGATTCGGCAAGGCATCAGACTTTGTTTCCTATGTTGAGAATCTCACGTCAAACAAAGCCATAAGCACCATAGCCGAAGCCGAAAAGTTTGGTCCAAACAATATTCTTGACATACTAATAATATCACCCTGTACAGGCAACACTCTGGCAAAATTTAATAACGGCATTACAGATACTCCTGTGCTAATGGCCGCAAAAGGTCATGTACGAACCGGCAGACCTTTGGTAATCTCCCTTTCCACAAACGATGCTCTCGGTGCAAATTTCAAAAACATAGGTTCATTAATGCACACAAAAAATGTATTCTTCGTCCCTTTTGGTCAGGATAATCCTTCCAAGAAGCCTTACTCAATGATAGCCCACAGTGACTTAACAATAAAGACCTTAGAGCTGGCCCTGGAGAAAAAACAAATCCAGCCAATTCTCACATAAAAAAAGACCCCTCCCATTAATCATATAATAGGCGGGGTACATATTTCTCCAAGGACAATTCTAACTTTGAAGGAAATCCTTTATCTTCTTACTTCTTACAGGATTTCTTAGTTTTCTAAGGGCCTTCGCTTCAATCTGTCTTATACGCTCCCTGGTTACGTTAAATTCTTTTCCAACTTCTTCAAGGGTTCTTGGATGTCCATCCTCCAGACCAAACCTGAGGACGATAACCTGACGTTCCCTCTCTTTCAAATCCATCAATAACTGGTCAATATGTTCTCTAAGCATTACAGATTCAATATTGGCTTCTGGCGTAACAGTATTATTATCTGCAACAAAATCTCCCAGGTTCGAATCATCCTCTTCACCAATAGGTGTTTCAAGGGATGCAGGTTCTCTCGCAATCTGCATAATTTCCAAAACCTTGCTTTCGCTCATATCCAATGCCTGCGCCAGCTCCGCAGAAGACGGCTCATATCCCAACTCCAATGTCAGTTTTCTCTGCATCTTTGACATCCTGTTTATTGTCTCGACCATATGAACTGGTACACGAATAGTCCTGGCCTGATCAGCCAATGCTCTTGTAACAGACTGTCTGATCCACCACGTCGCATATGTACTCAATTTAAATCCCTTATCGTAATTAAATTTTTCCACACCTTTAATAAGCCCAAGATTCCCCTCCTGAACCAAATCCAAAAAGCTCATTCCACGACCAGTGTAACGCTTAGCTATACTAACTACCAGACGAAGATTTGCCTCAATAAGTCTGTCCTTTGCATTCTGATCCCCTTCAGCTTTTCTCTTTGCAAGTCTCAATTCTTCCTCTGCACTTAAAAGCGGAACTGTACCTATCTCTTTTAAATACATTCTTACAGGATCCTCCGTGCCAACACCATCCAAAAGGTCAATGGCATCTAAATCAATATTCTCTTCTAACTCCTCTTCTTCCAACTCTTCGTCAGTAGGCTCAAGGAGCAACGGGTCAATGGCACCTAACTTCTCCTGGTTTACAATTTCTTCATCATTCGGTTCCATAACCTGAATAATATCTATTCTATTATCTTCAAGATACTGGTACACAACATCCATCTGATCACCAGTAAGTTTTTCATCCTTACAAAATTTTTCTATTTCTGAAAATTCTACCGAATTTTTGTTTTCTCTAGCTTTTTCAACAATCTTGTTAATTTTCTCTAAGAATTCTTCCGCAGCCACAAAATCGCCCTTTCTCTCTGTTTATTCACCTATGTCATTAATAGAGTAACCAATGTAGACTAATTACATTATCTCATATCCGTTGCAACATTATACACAAAAAAATAACTGATGTAAACCAGCTATTTTTATTTTTTTAATTTTTGTGAAAAAATATAGTATTTTGTCGAAATAGAATTCAAAAATCATCACTTTTTAGCAATACCAGACATAATTTTTATCGCTTTATTATTATTTGTAACAGTAACTCTCTTTGGCGAGCCTCCGTACTCTCCGTCCAAAACCCAAGGTACCTTTTCATCAGAATAGAAAGTCACCTTGGATGCCTTAAATGTCAAAATACTGTCTGTCTTGAAATCCATTCCTATAAGACTTCCCAAAATAACCTGTAAATCAAATGCATTTTTAGGCTGTTTGATAAGCAGCACCTCAAACATTCCATCATCCAAAACCACATTTTTTCCTGTGATTCCTTTAAAACCACCTACTGATACAGAATTCGTAATCATTCCGTACAGGAAATCACCAACAACCGTCTGATCATCAATGCAAACCTTCATATGATATGTTCTTAAGGATGAAATCTGCTTTACGGCTTCAATAATATATGCAGGATGACCTATTGCATTTTTCATTTCCTGTGGTGTCATATATGATACATCTGTAAACGCCCCAAATGCCGCTATATATACGAAGTTTTTCTTTCCAAAGCTGCCAATATCCACATTTATCGGTAATCCATTTACTGCAACCCTTGCTGCTTCAAGCATCGTTTTCGGAACCCTGATACTTTGTGCAAAATCATTTGTGGAGCCTGCCGGAATATACCCCAAGGTTGGTTTTATGGGCAATTCCATAAGCCCACTTATTACCTCATTTAAGGTCCCATCTCCGCCACTACATACTATATGGTCATATTGATATGCAGTATGTATTATCTGTTCCTTTGCATCAAGTCGTCTCTGGGTAGGGTATATACCAACCTGATATCCACACTTCACAAAGCAATCTACTATATCCGATAAATTCTCTTTAATCATTCCCTTTCCTGAATAGGGATTATAAATAAATAAAAGATCCTTCATACAAACCTCATTTCTCTTCTGCTATCAGGGCTATTTGCCCTCACTCAGAAGCAAATAGCTGTGTCTTTCTAATCAAATTATACTCGTGCGAAAAGAAAAAAGCAATATACAATAGTTGAAGCTAGTGTGAAAAATCACACTGAAGTGCTGATTTTTCACACAGTTATTTGCTTCTGAGCGAAGGCAAATAGCCCCGATGGCAGAAGAGAAACTGCCTGCGCAGATTTCTCTTCGCCTCTTCGCGTAAAGACGCTCAGAAATGAGGATTAGTATTAAAAATAAATACGCTCAGAAATGAGGATAGTGAAAAAAAAGAGAAGTCCGAAGACTTCTCTTTTAAAATTCGTATTATGTAACGAAATCAGTTATGTGCTAATTAAGCGTTAACTTTTTTCTTAGAAGCAACAAATGCAACTGCTGCTACAAGACCAAACATAACAACTGTAACTGCTACTGAATCACCTGTTACAGGAGCTTTTGTTCCGCTTGTTGTACCAGGTTTTGTTGTGTTAGCTGTACCTGTTGTTGAACCAGCGTTTGAAGCTGAGCCAGAATTTGTATCTGTTGTTGTAGATGAACCTGCATTTGAAGATGAACCTGAACCTGCAGCTGGAGCATCAGCTTTAACATTTGATGTGTAAGCTTCTGGAGCATCTGGAGTAGCTGTAGCTGTCTTTCCATCCCATGTTACGTAGATATCTGATAATGATCCACCATATGTATTGTTGATAAGTTTCTTGTTGATTGTAACGTTACCTGTTTCTTCTTTAACTGCACCGTTAACACCGTTCATAGCAATACCTGATGCTTTGATAGATTCGAGATCTGCATCTGTTGTTGTATCATTTGTTGCTGAGTCTGCTACATAGTTGTTAAACTTGAAGATGATACCATCTGTTACATAAGAATCTGTAACTGTAAATGTAAGTGTCTTCCATCCTGTTGCCTTGTCATCATCCATTAATGCACCTGGCCATACTTTTTTAACACCTGTTTCTTCCTGTGTCTTAACTGCACATTTGTCTTCTGGACAAACGTTTACGTCCCAAGCGATACCCTGGTATACCCAGCATCCAACCTTATCCCAGTTAGAACCGTTCTGGAAGTGAATTGTTACGTTCTGATCAGCGAATGCCATAACACTTGCTGACATTGTCATTGCTGCTGATAATAAAACAGCTGCTACTTTTTTTAATTTTCTCATTTTTTTCGTCTCCTTTTGATATTGTTATTTTGAACAGACTAATGCCCGTTTCAATTACACTGATTATATATCAATTCAATCTATTTTGCAATACCCTATTGTCAACATTATACTATATATACAATTTATTATTTGTTTTTTGTACATTTTGCCAGAGTGTCTTTTTCGATAGTAATATTCCAGGGGATTTTCCTATCAAACAAAAATAAGGTTGTACACCAATCTAAGTGTACAACCCTATATGTTATCAAGAAATAATCAACTTTTAATTAGTCTTTCTTTTTTCCCATAACAACTGCAACAACTGCGATGATAACTACTACTACAACTACTACAACGATGATCACTGTTGTGTTGCTTCCCTTGTCTTCTTTCTTGTCATCTTTCTTGTCAGCTGTGTTGCTGTCAGCATTTGCTGCTGGTGTATCAGTCTCTGTCTTAATAGCTTCTCCACCTTCTGCTACTACACAAGCATTAACAAATTCAGCATATGCTGCATCATCGAACATAACGTCAGCTTCTGCATATCCATCACCTACGATAGCTGCTTTCGTTAATTCTACGAAGTTAGATGAATCCTCGTCTCTTGAATGATATCTAACTACTAAGTCAACTGCTTTCTTGTTCTGAACGAGACATACAAAACCTTTTGTAGGTTCAACATATACTTTGAATTCGCCTTCTTCAATGTTTACAGCACGGAACTGTGACTGGTTGTCTGCCCAAACGCCCTCTGGCATACCTAAGCACATCTGGCCATTCCAAGCAATATCCTCACCATCTTTTACAATCTTAAACTCTGTTTTCGATAACTTTTCTGCATCTGTAAGTGCATCAAAGCCTTCCGCCTTAACATATGATGTTGAGTATACATATGCGCCCTGTACATCTGCTGACTCTGTCATAACCTGCTCTTCAGCTGTTGGTACCCAACCAACTGTCTTAGAGTTTTCCTCTGTCTCCTGCTGACCAAAAAGGTTCGCATTTCCTACAAATGTAAGTGTGTCAAATGCGAATGCATTGATTGACATCGCTGCTGTCATAGAAACAGCTGCCACTACTGTAGCAATTTTCTTTACAATTTTTCTCATGATAAAAATATTCTCCTTTCTTTTTACCGCTATGTATTATAGCAATTTCCTACATATTATACCCCAATTACTCATCATTTGCAACTTTTATTTAATATTTTCTCCGATACCATTACAACAGTAAACTTCTATACATTTTTATCCAATGAAGCAAAAAGGGAGTGTACATACCGTACACTCCCTGATTTTATTTAAGATGTTTATTTAGAATAAAATCTAATTAAGCTTCTCTTTTCTTAGCTGCTACTGCAACTACTGCTACAGCTGAGAATAATACTACCATTAATGCTACTGGAGCAACATCACCTGTCTGTGGAGACTGTTTCTTAGAAGTTGTTGTAGCTTCTTCAGCTTTCTTTGTTGTTGTAGCTTCTTCAACTTTCTTTGTTGTTGTAGCTTCTTCTGTTGTAGGCTCTTCTGGAGCAGCTGCTAATTTAGCAACTAAAGCTGCCTCTAACTCTACGAAGTTAGGCATTGTTGTGATACCGCATGCTTCCATATCTGCTACTCTGTCTGCTGATGTAAGAGCTGCTTTGTACTCATCAACAGATAATGCAGATAAATCTGCTGGTGTGTAGTAAATTTCATCATCATCGTTACCGAACCAGCTGATTGTGTAATCTACAGCGTTTCCTTCAGCATCTTTTAATGTGATGGCATATGTAGCTGAATCAAAATAAATTGTAACAACTTTAGCTTCTTCTGCTAATGCTACTCTGATGTTTGTTAAGCAGTTAGATGTTGTACCTGTAACAGTAGGTGTTACTTCTGGAGCTCCTAATACAAGTCTGTTCCAAGCTGCTGTTGTATCATAATCTGTGTGAATGATACCGAATCTGTGATCGTAATCACCTGCTGATTCACTAGCTGCTGGTACATTGATGTCAATTTTGTAAACGCCTGGCCATTCTGTCTCTGTCATAGCGTTTGCTGGATCGATTGGTGCCCAAGCTGCTGGAGCCATAGCTGAACCAATACTGTAAATAACCTGTCCTTCTGCTACGATATCCTGGATTGTATCTGCTGGAGCTTCCTCTTCAGCGTATGCTGTCATGCATGAACCAAGAACCATAGTTGCTGCTAATAAAGAAGCAGCGATTTTTTTAATAGATTTTCTCATTTTTCAAATCCATCCCTTCTTAGTATTTTTTTGTTTTTTGACATTCTTGTCAGTGAGGTCATTATAATACATTTTGTCCATACTTGCAAGCGAATTTATAATTTTTTTAAAAATTTATTAATTATTTGTTCAAATTTTATGCAAGTTTACTGTAATACACTTTGTTTATAAATTCTTAACTTGTTATACTTCTACTATTGTGATAAAATTCCTACGTTATGTGTCATACATTGTATGGCAAAATCACTTTTATTCTATGAGATTCCGAAAGTACATTATTTATTTTAGGAGGTATTCACATAAATGAAAACTGATAATAAATCTCCCGAGGAAAACCTTGAAATATACAACAAGGAACGTTCCGACAAATTTACAAGTGAAGATTTTAAAAAATTGTCCGCCAGGGATAAATTCCTGTATTTCAAACAATATTACCTGCCATATATAATAATTGTTTCACTTATCGCATTTTTTGGTTCCCTTTGCTTTTTCTATATGAAGAAGCTCGATAAATTTGAAACAACTTTCTATTGCGGAATGGTAGACGGAGTTCATTTCAGCAATCAGCAGATGGCAGATATGCCAAAGGATTTTTGTAATTACTTAAAAAATGAAACTGATTATGACGGACCCATTACTCCCAGAGGCACTACTTTTTACTCTTTTTCAAAAACAATAACAGATGAGTTATCTTTATTTAATTTTTATGATTCAAGGAAGTTCGATACATTTATTGTCACATCAAAAACCTTTGAGACCTATATGCAAAATGGAAAGCTTTATAATCTTGAAGATGCTCTTGATGAGGAGACCTTGAAAAAACTGGAAGACAGACTGGTTTATGTTTCAATTAACTCCGGCGAGAAAAAGCCTTATGGAATACTGATGAAGGATATGGGATATGACTTTTATGATGCTGCCGGAAATGTGGTTGAGGAACCGCCTATCTTAGCAATCCCTGACAACACGAAGCGTCTTGAGGCAGCTGTTCATTACATTAATTACATTTTTTATTTATCATAAATATTAGAAACGCAAGTTACAAAAAGCACCTGCTAAACATACCCTTTTGTGAATTTAGCAGGTGTTATTTATAATATCACTATTTAAGAATTACTATTGATAATGGTGGAAGTACAATTTTATCGTCTACCTGCTTTGGCTGGGATTTTCCCACTGTAAGGATTCCCTGTATGCATGTATATCCATTGTTCTCTCTTGAGAGCTCAACCACCTTTGGCTCCTCGCTGTTGGCATTTGCAAGAATGATTATCTTGCTGTCATTATAAGTCTTTGAGATTGCACAGATATCAGGATCTGTTACTTCATCAATAACCTCTATCTTTCCTCTTGCAATCTCAGGGAAAGTATTTCTAAGCTTTATGGACTGTTTTACATATGACAAAATTGATTTATCATCTTTAAGCTGGTCCTCAACAGATTCAAATTTATTTATAACCTCTTCACTCTTCATATTAATAGGGCCTTTACATATACCTGTTGTATCTGTGGATGACCAAATCATAGGTGAACGTTTATTCTCATCGGCACCAACACCTCCAAGTCCAATTTCATCCCCGTAATAAATGAACGGACTTCCGTTTGTGAGTCCCAAAAGACCATGTGCAAATTTAATATGCTTCTCTTCAAAGGCAAGCATATGTGCCATTCTGTTGATATCGTGATTATCGATAAAAGCTGCCATAATCGCATCCGGATTGCTTGCTGCAAGTGTATCCTGGGATTTCTTTAACGAATCAGCAAAATATCTTCCATTATACGTCTCATCGTTTGCCCTGGTCACAAGATATGCTGTACCTGTGCTGTCTGCATAGCTGAAGTCAAATGCGCTGTTTATACCACTTTCCGTGTATCTTGCATTGTCAGCACACCATGTCTCCGCAACAATGTATGCGTCCGGATTTACAGATTTCACATAGTTATTGAACCATGTAAGAACTTCAATGTTTTTATCTGTCTCACCTGAAAAATACTCCTTTGCTGCGTCGAGACGGAAACCGTCAACGCCCATATCGAGCCAGTATTTTGCAATTTGTTCAAATTCTGCCCTCACATCCGGATTGTCAAGGTTAAGGTCCGGCATCTGCTGTGAGAACATTCCCTCATAATAATATGAACTTGAACCTGCAGGATAGTACTGACCACTTACCTCTGTCTTTGAAAATGTATAATAATTTACATATTTACATTCCGAAGCATCCGGTTCCTTATCATCAGGCAATGTCTTCAAATAGTCTTTTGCGTCCTTAAACCACTGATTTGCAACTGAAGAGTGGTTCATTACAAGGTCAATGATGAGTTTTATGTCCCTCTTGTGACATTCCTCTACCAATTGCTTAAAGTCATCAAGTGTTCCATATGCCTCGTCGATTCCATAATAGTCCACAACATCATATTTGTGATAAGAAGGTGATGGGCTGATAGGCATAAGCCAGATACCATTGCATCCAAGGTCTGTATCTGTTGAGTCATCACCGTCATTTATGTAATCAAGCTTTTCTATAAGACCCTTAATGTCTCCCATTCCGTCTCCGTCGCTGTCATAAAATGATGCAACAAAAACTTCATAGTAATTTCTGTTATTATCCTCAATAATATTTAAGTTGGTTGCAAGATTCACCGGCACCTCTGTTCCCTCAACCTGAATCTCTTTTTCCGTGCTCTCTTCTTCCTGCTGCTGTTCATTCTGAGGAGTTGTTTTCTTTTTGTCCCCTCCACCACAGGCCGATAACACAAATGCAGCTGACAATAAGACAGCTAATGATTTTGCAGCCGTTTTTTTAGAAAATAAATGCTTTTTAACCATAAAATAAAAACCCTTTTCCTTCCTTCTTTTTATTACGTTAATTATCCTATATTTTTATGCTTTGTGCAAGTTAAAAGTTAAGATTTCTTCTCTTTCCCCAGAGCTCTCTTATTTTCTCCAGGCCCATTGTAAGATATCTGAGTACCGGCTCAGTTGCAATCGAAAATACCACAAAAAGCATAATGCATTTTGTTGACATACTTGATATTGTGAATACATTCGGGAAAAACCTTACCGCAGCAAGAAGTCCCAGTATACAGCCAGCAATGACAATTGATTTCATCTTGTTAATCGGAACGCTGATTTTATAAAGAATCATGAATCCTACAATTGCCATGAGCATTGTTGCTGCAGTTGATACATCTGAACTGCTAAGGCCAAAGGTCTCACCAAATATTACCAGTGCCCCTACAGCAAGTGCGTCTGTAATTGCTGCCGGCAATGCCTTGAATAATACGTTTGGAAGAAATCTTCCGGAAATCTTATCCTTATTTGCTTCAAGTGCAAGTAAAAATGCCGGTATACCTATCGTAAAGTTACTTATCAAATCCACCTGTGACGGTTCCAACGGATACTTAAGCATAAGCACCATTGTAAAAATACTTAACATAAACGAGAATATATTTTTAACCAGGAAAAGGCTGGCTGAACGCTGGATGTTATTAACAACCCTTCTTCCCTCATACACTACGTCCGGCATACATGAAAAATCCGAATCCAAAAGTACAAGCTTTGCTGACTGAGCTGCTGCCTCACTTCCTGATGCCATTGCAATACTACAGTCTGCATCCTTGAGAGCAAGAATATCATTAACACCATCGCCGGTCATTGCGACTGTTTTTCCTGAATATTTTAATAATTTTACAAATTGTCTCTTCTGGTCTGGTGTGACACGTCCAAAAACAGTATTGTTGAGAATTGCTGTTCTCATTTCTTCCTTCGTATGAAGGGTTGATGCATCCACATATCGCTCCGCGTTTGCAATTCCTGCCTGCTTTGCCACCTGAGATACAGTCACCGGATTGTCACCGGAAATAACCTTAATATCAACACCCTGCTCTGAAAAATATCTAAAGGTTTCCTTAGCTCCCTTTCTGATAGGATTTGCCAATAGAACATAACACAACGGATGAATACCATGAACAAGCTCTTTTCCGTCAATAGGCTGGTCATAGGTTCCAAATACTAAAACCCTGACGCCCTTTGATGCCTCTTCCATTATTTCACTGGCGTATTCGCCATATTTTTCCTTTAATACAAATTCCGGTGCCCCCAAAACATAGGTGACATCCTTAAATGTGGCACTGCTGTACTTTGTTACAGATGAAAAACCTGTTTTTGAAAGTGCAATCATTCCTGATGATTTTGTGAAGTACTCCTTCATTGCCGCCATGGTAATGTTGTCATTATTCATGGCCGAAACAAAATTTCCCACCTGAAGCTCAATATCCTCCATTGTATCAGGGTTGTAATTTTTAGTCGGAATAACTCCCTGAACCTTCATATTTGTCTCTGTAATGGTACCTGTCTTATCAACGCAAAGTACATTTACCCTGGCAAGAGTTTCAATGCATTTCATATCATGCAGCAATACCTTTCTCTTTGCCAGACGCATATTACTCAACATAAGTGCCACGGTTGTAAGGACATATAATCCCTGTGGAATCATTCCGATAACTGCTGCCGCCATAGCAACAATACTTGCCTTAAAACCCTCATGTCTCACAAAAAACGACATGCAAAACAGGGTAATTCCAATAGGAATAATACCTATACCCACAACCTTAAGCATCTTATCGAGGGAACGTATCATTTCTGACTGCTCCCCTTCCTGCTGTTTTTTAGCCTGTATTGTCAGTTTTGATATGTAGGATTCCTCTCCAACCTTTTCAAGTCTTGCAAAACACTCTCCTGAAACCACAAAGCTTCCCGACATCAAGCCACTTCCAACACTTTTTGCAATTTCATCCGACTCACCTGTAAGTAATGATTCATTTACCTTAACGTCGCCATTCACAACAACTGCATCGGCACAAATCTGGCTTCCTGCGCCAAATATTACAATATCGTCTAAAACAAGTTCCTCTGCACTCAGTTCAAGCTTACATCCATTTCGTACTGCAGTAACCTTCGGAACATTCATCATTGTCAGCCCGTCAACTATCTGCTTTGCCCTGACCTCCTGAACTATACCTATTGCTGTGTTAATTACAACAAATGCCAGAAAGGTCAAATCCTTAAAGGAACCCACCGCAATCAAAAGGAGGGCAATTACCACAAAGATAAGGTTGAAGAACGTAAGCACATTTTCCTTAACAATATCTCCCACAGTTTTTGAAGTATTATCAACAGCAACATTTGTAAGCCCCTGCTGTTTTCTTATGCTGACCTGCTCGTCATTCAGCCCCACTCTGAAATCCACATTAAATCTGCTGAATCCCATTTCTCCCGACTGTACTTTGCCTGTCGGAGCTGCTCCCTCATATGCTTCACTTATATCCTCGCCCAATTCCTCATTAACGGCTTCCTTAATTTTTTTCACCTTATCAAGTTCTTCCGTATTTCCAAAGTTATCCATTTTAATCCTCCTTACTGGAACAATGTACTCTCGTAACAAGTTTATTTGCGAATACCAGTGTCTTTCTTCATAAACTTCTGCTTATATGTTATGGAAGAAGTTCCCACATAACATATGAATATCACCATTACCATCTTTGAAAAAATATCCAAAACCTCACCGCCACTCCCCAGTGCCGACATCAGATATTCCCCTAAAATACAAACCCCATAAATCCCCCATAGCATCCTCATTCGCTTCACCTGGAAATTTTTATTTTTTCCCTGAAGTGCCTCAAGCATCCCAATATACATCAGAATAGCTGCCACAAATAACAAATCCATGACAAAATTTATCAATATATAAATATTACTGCTTACTTCCCCGTAAATTCCATACATCCACAAGAGATAATGTATATAGGTTACTATTGTCATAATAACCGAACTTATCATTCCCGTTCTAATTGAATTCAAAAAGGCTTCACTTTTAATTATTTCTTTACTTTGATTTTGTGCCTTTATCCTGTAATATCCATATGCAAATATTCCAAAGCCTATAAAATCCGGAAAAATGTCCAAAAAACAATTCCCGTTTATCGGTCCAAAATCAAAAACAATGAGTAGTATTGCCACAATAAATTTAATCATTTTTTCACCTGTATTTTCATTATATTCTGTCTCTCTTTATCCTCCGTGTATAATAACACAGTGATTTTTACCAGTCAATGAAGTTAATACTTTTTTAATAATCACACAGTTATAAATTTACCAGTCACATCAGTGGCGAAAATACCCTTAAAATCCCCACCAGAAGTTTATCAAAAATATTATTTTTTCTGTTAGTCAATGTAATTTCATAGCTTTTCTTAAGAGTTTCCTCACAATCCCTCTTCATATCATAAATAACCTCTGAGCCGTACAAAAACACCCCGCACTCAAACTGTAAATACAGGCTCCGAAAATCCATGTTTATGGTGCCTAAAACAGCAACCTTGTCATCACAGACATAGCTTTTTCCGTGCAAAAATCCCGGGGCGTACTCATATATTTTCACACCCACATTTAACAGAGTCTTATAATTTGCCCTGGTAAGTCTGTACACAAGCTTCTTGTCAGGAACCCCCGGCACAACAATCTTTACATCCACTCCCCTCTTTGCAGCCAGACAAAGTGCACTTCGCATCTCATTTGCTATTATCAGATATGGTGTGTATATATATACATAATCCCTGGCCTGATTGAGCAGTTCTATGTACACCTGCTCTGCCACCGCCTCCTTTCCGAAAGGCGTGTGAACAAAAGGCTGCACAAAAGCGTTCTCTTCACATTTTTTCTCTTCATATTTTTTCTCTCCAGGTTCTCTCTCTGCATGTTGCACTTCATGAAGCTTATCTTTTTCTCCTTTTTCCGGCAGGAAAAACCTCACATCCACCGAATCCACCACATTACTCCGCCAATTTTCCAAAAACATCATAACAAAATTGACCACTGCATCCCCCTCTATTTTAATTCCCGTATCTTTCCAGTAGCCATATTTCTCCTTTTTGTTAATATATTCGTCAGCAATGTTTATCCCTCCGGTAAAACCAACCTTCCCGTCTACTACTAATATTTTTTTGTGGTCCCTGTGATTCATTACCATATCCAAAAAAGGGCGTATCTGATTAAAAACCATACACTCTATATTATCATGAAGTCCCTCAAGATATTTCTTATAATCCCAGGGTAAGAGTGCAACACAGCCCATGTCATCATAGATAATGCGTATTTTAACCCCCTCTTCCGCCTTCGTAACCAGCCTCTCAAGTATTTCTGACCACATTATTCCCTCATCAATAATGAAATACTCAAGAAATATATATTTTTCCGCTTCATCAATTGCCTTGAGCATATCGTCAAACATCTTTTCACCGCACTCATAATATTTTGCTTTCGAATTATGATGATATGGATAAAATGAATATTTGTAAATGTATTCACCTGTCTGCCAGCACCTTTTATTTTCACTCCTGAATTTTTCCGCCACGGTATCATTTTGCACTAAATATGTCATTATATCCTGCCTGACGCTGTCTGTCCTTTTTTTCATTTTCTTTGTAGGCTTTTTCCCTCCGAAAAATAAATATCCTAAAACACCCACAACAGGCCACAGCATAATTAAAAAAATCCAGCCCATTCTGTAGGTTGAATTGTCATCTTTTCCCATCAGATAAATCACAAATATTATGCTCATTATCTTTAGTACAATTCCAACCATATTAGAACAGGCTGTTATCTTTAATAAAAATATGATAGTCCAAATTATTTGCAGAAGAATCAATACTCCTGTTATGATTATTCTGCTTATTTTACTCCCCAGATTTCTCATTTACTTTACGAATCCCCGAACTTGATTTCAATTACTTTATAGCCCCACTCTATAATCTCACTTTATAATTTCACTTTATAAATCCCGGAATTTGAATTCCTTCCTGCCCTCTGCATAATCTGCGACAATATTTCCATGGCCATACATCTTATACTTGTATGTACAGAGACCTTCCAGTCCCACCGGTCCCCTTGCATGTAATTTTCCTGTGCTTATTCCAACCTCTGCACCAAACCCATATCTGAAGCCATCTGCAAATCTTGTGGAACAATTTTTATAAACCCCCGCCGAATCCACATAATTCATGAATTTTTCAGCAGCATTATCATCCTCTGTAATGATACAGTCCGTATGATGAGAACCATATTTATTTATATGCCATATTGCCTCGTCTATGTCTTTAACCGTTTTCACTGAAATAATTAAATCAAGATACTCTGTCTCAAAATCCTCATCCGTGGCCTCAAGGCAATCAATTATGTTTCTTACGGCTTCTGTTCCTCTTACCTCAACATTTTTTGCACAAAATGCTTCATATAGCTTTGGAAGAAGTTTTTCTGCCACCGCCTCGTGAACCAATAATGTCTCAGTGGCATTGCACACCGCGGTGTACTGTGTTTTTGAATCAATAATAACCTTAATGGCGGTATCCAAATCCATTTTTTCATCAACGTAAACATGGCATATTCCATCCGCATGCCCCATGACAGGAATCTTTGTGTTACTCATTATATACTGAACGAAAGCATTTGAGCCCCTCGGAATCAATAAATCCACTGATTCATGGCAATCCAGAAGCTCAGTAATTTCCTCTCTTGCCTCTACCTGCATCATACAGTTCTGCGGCATTCCGGCAGCGACTGCTGCCTTGTGAATGATATTAAACACAACTCTGTTTGTATTTAATGCTTCGCTTCCTCCTTTTAATATGGCACAGTTTCCGCTTTTTATGCATAATGTTGAAATCTGAACCATTGCATCGGGTCTGGATTCAAAAATGACCCCTATAACACCGATTGGACAGCTTTCGCGAACCATTAACAAATCCTCATCAAGCTCCCTTTTCATCTGTACCCTTCTCAATGGGTCAGGAAGTGTGATAAGACCTTCAATTCCCTTTATTACGTCATTAATTTTAGCCTCATTGAACTTAAGTCTCTTAAGTACCGGTGCTGCCAGCCCCTCCTCTGTTGCTTTTTTTATATCCTCTTCGTTTGCCCTAATTATTTCTTCTATATTATTCTCTAATGCCTGTACAATGTTTTTTAATGCCTGGTTTCTCTCCTCAATGGTGGTAACCGACATCTTTGCACTATCTAATTTCATGGCTCTTGCCTGTTCTTTTATTGTCATGCCATCCTCCATATTTTTGATTTTTGTGTTCCCTCTAGTCTAGCACAATTTATTTACTTTTGCATTGTATTTTTTCGATATCTGATTTTTATTCATAAAAAAATATAATCCCAAATATAATATTAATAATATATTATTTATTGGAATGAAAAATATGTGCGGTTTTGCTGGTTTTTTAGACTTCAAAATGAATTATTTAAATTCAAAAAATAAATGGGACCAAATCCTCACCGATATGTGCAAAAAATTGTACCACCGTGGTCCCGACGAACAGGATTATGTACTGACAGAACACTACGGTCTGGCCCACACAAGATTATCCATCATAGATTTGTTAAACGGAAAACAGCCCATGACTCTTCACGCCAATGAAAATACTTATAGAATTGTATACAATGGAGAGCTTTACAACACAAAAGAGCTGCGTCCTGCCCTTAAAAAATATGGCTGGGAATTTTCAACCACCTCTGATACCGAAGTGATTTTGGTGGGCTTCGCACAGTTTGGTGAAGAACTTTTCCCAATGCTAAACGGCATTTTTTCTTTTTTTGTAATAAGCGAAAAGGAAAATCTGGCATATCTTGTCCGGGATCAAATAGGTGTAAAACCTTTATACTACTCTGTTTCTAACAACACCATTATTTTTTCTTCTGAAATTAAAGGAATCTTTTGTCATCCCAAAATCAAGCCGGAACTAAGTACAGTCAGTCTAAACGAAGTTCTCTCTCTTGGGCCCGCAAAAACCTATGGTTCCGGGGTTTTTAAGGGTATAAATGAAGTTAAACCAGGTCATTTCATCAAAATAAAGGGTACACCTTCAACCCGTTCATTATACGTCACTTCCCAATGCTACTGGAAACTGAAGGCAGAATATTATGAACAAAGCTATGAAGATACTGTAGAGCACACACGCTTTCTGGTTTCAGACGCCATAAAGAGGCAAATGGTTTCAGATGTTCCAATTGCCACTTTTCTCTCCGGAGGCATTGACAGCAGCATTGTCTCTTCTGTATGCGCAAAAGAGCTTGAGCATAATGGACAGAGGCTTGGCACTTTTTCCTTTGAATTCAAGGACAATAACAAATTCTTCAAGTCAAATTCTTTCCAACCCAGCCTTGACAGACCTTATGTTGACATAATGAAGGATTACTTAAACAGCATTCATTATTACTTAGAATGTGACAACTCCGTTCTATACGACAATCTTTTCGCCTCAGTTGATATGCGTGATTTGCCAACCATGGCAGATGTTGACTCATCAATGCTGTACTTCTGCAGACTTGTCAAGCCATATTACAAGGTTGTGCTAACCGGGGAATGTGCAGATGAAATATTTGGAGGCTATCCATGGTTTCACAAAAAAGAATGCTTCGAAGCAGACACCTTCCCATGGTCAATGGACATAAGTGCCAGAAAGGCGGTATTAAAAGATGATATTATAAATGAGCTTGATATGGAGAGATATATCAGTTCTTCCTACCATGGAACCATTTCAGAAACCCCGGCCCTTGAGGGTGAGTCAAAGGAGGAAGCCCGTCGCCGTGAAATCACTTATCTTAATATGAAATGGTTTATGCAGACCCTTCTTGACAGAATGGACCGAACAAGTATGTGTTCCGGACTTGAGGCACGAGTGCCATTTGCCGACGTCAGAATTGTAGAATTTTTGTATAATGTTCCATGGAAATACAAATGCAAAAATAATGTAGAAAAAAGTTTGTTAAGAGATGCTATGAGTGATTACCTTCCTCCTGAAATACTTGGCCGAAAGAAAAGTCCTTATCCCAAAACCTATGACCCAAATTATGAAAAGCTTCTGGCAGACTCTTTACTGGAAGTTATCAACACGCCTTCATCTCCAATTAATTCTTTAGTTGACAAAAAAAAGGTTCTTGCATTTATTAAGAAAAAGAAGGATTACGGAAAGCCCTGGTATGGCCAGTTGATGGCCGGCCCTCAAATGCTTGCCTATCTTTTACAGATGAATTACTGGCTGGATAAATATAAGATTTCTTTGTGAAATAGTAGTTTTTGCTGAAGCTTGTATTTTTCTCTGTATATTTTGCCTTTTGCTTGTATTTTTTCTTTGTGGCGATTGCCCTTTCCCTGGCTCCTGCTTTTTTCCTCGGCTCTTCTCTACCCAAAATTCCATTTCTATTTCTTTGGGTAGAGAAAATCAAGATGACTTTAGTTGATTTACAGCTTTTAAGTAAAAAAATCTACCCAAACATGTTTTTGACATCATTTGGATAGAGAT
>JBNRML010000092.1:0-6097 GCA_050309585.1 Lachnospiraceae bacterium | reverse complement strand
GCATAATATGCAAGCATTATTTTTACCTTATTTGAGGTTTTTAAATTTAGTGATTGATTTTTTATACATATTGTTGTATATTGTTATCAGCGTGTTGAGAAAAGCATGAATTATTTTACATTTTATGTATATTTATACATTTATACATTTTTTATGCATAATTTTTCATTCTTTACATGAAGTAAAAATTGTTTTTTAGGAGGACTTATTCAAATGAAAGAAAAAGTTATTTTAGCGTACTCAGGCGGTTTGGACACAACAGCCATCATCCCTTGGTTAAAAGAAAATTTTGATTATGACGTAATTTGCTGCTGTATCGACTGCGGACAGGGAAATGAATTAGACGGACTTGAAGAAAGAGCAAAACTTTCCGGCGCAACAAAATTATATATTGAAGACATTACAGATGAGTTCTGTGATGATTACATCGTTCCATGTGTACAGGCAGGTGCCGTTTATGAGAACAAATACCTTCTCGGCACATCAATGGCTCGTCCGGGCATTGCAAAGAGACTTGTTGAAATCGCTCGTAAAGAGGGTGCAACAGCTATCTGCCACGGTGCAACAGGTAAAGGAAATGACCAGATTCGTTTCGAGTTAGGTATCAAGGCTCTTGCTCCTGACTTAAAGATTATTGCTCCTTGGAGAATGACAGATGTATGGACAATGCAGTCTCGTGAAGAAGAAATCGAATACTGCAAACAGCACGGAATTGACCTTCCATTCTCAGCAGATTCAAGCTACAGCCGTGACCGTAACTTATGGCATATCAGCCATGAAGGTCTTGAACTTGAAGATCCTGCAAACGAACCTAATTATGAGCACTTGCTCGTTCTTGGTGTTACACCTGAAAAGGCACCTGAAGAAGGCGAATATGTCACAATGACATTTGAAAAAGGTGTTCCAACCAGTGTTAACGGTGAAAAGATGAAGGTTTCTGACATCATCAGAAAGCTCAATGAATTAGGTGGAAAACATGGTATCGGCATTGTTGATATCGTTGAAAACCGTGTTGTAGGTATGAAATCACGTGGTGTTTATGAAACTCCGGGTGGAACTATTCTCATGGAAGCTCATAATCAGTTAGAGGAACTTGTTCTCGACCGTGCCACAATGGATGTTAAGAAGGATATGGGTAATAAATTTGCTCAGATAGTTTACGAAGGAAAATGGTTCACACCACTCCGCGAAGCTTGCCAGGCATTCATTGAATCCACACAGGAGTATGTTACAGGTGAAGTTAAATTCAAACTTTACAAAGGTAACATCATCAAAGCAGGTACAACTTCTCCATACTCACTCTACAGCGAGTCATTAGCAAGTTTCACAACAGGTGATTTATATGACCACCATGATGCGAGCGGATTCATCACATTATTCGGTCTTCCACTTAAGGTAAGAGCCATGAAATGGGATGAGGCTGGCGTAGAAAATAAGTATTTGAAATAATTACATAAAATATCATCTCTGATAATTATGATTTTAAAAGACACATAAGCAATTATTAATGCCCTTCTAATAATTGCTATGTGTCTTTTTTATTCTTTATAATAATTTGTTTATGTGATATAATACTTTCATATTTGCTTTTTAAACAAAAACAATTTTAAGGAGAAAATCATGGAAATTTCAAATACATGCGAACGAAGTGTTGACCTTATTGTTCCCTGCTACAATGAAGAAGAAGGCCTAAGTACCTTTTATGCAGAAACTTCCAAGGTAGTAGATAATATTTCAGGCTACTCATTTAAATTTATTTTTGTAAATGACGGAAGTAAAGATAATACTTACCAGGAAATACTTAAGCTTGCAAAAAATCACGATAATGTAAAATATGTTTCTTTCTCAAGAAACTTTGGCAAGGAGGCAGGCATGTATGCCGGACTCAAATATTCTTCCGGAGATTATTGTGTGATAATGGATGCTGATTTACAGCACCCGCCTGCACTTATCCCGGAGATGATAAAAGGAATCGAAGAGGGCTTTGACTGTGTGGCAGCAAGAAGAACCAACAGAAAAGGCGAGAGTCCCATCAGAAGCTTTTTCTCAAAAAGCTTCTATAAAATCAGCAACAGCCTTACAGACATAAATCTTGTACAGGGTGCGGTGGATTTCAGAATAATGTCCCGCCAGATGGTTGATGCTATCCTGGAATTATCCGAATCCCAAAGATTTTCAAAGGGTATTTTCGAATGGGTTGGTTTTGACACAAAATGGATACCTTATGAAAATGTTGAGCGTGCAATAGGCACATCAAAATGGAGCTTCTTCAGCCTCATAAAATATGCCGTTGACGGAATTACTGCATTTTCCATTGCACCTCTCAGAATGGTTACCTACTGCGGTTTCGCCATTTCAATTGGCGCATTTATTTATATTATTATCACCATAATACAGACCATGTGCTACGGAATTTCAGTGCCGGGATATGTCACCACTCTCTCTGCAGTATTATTTCTCGGTGGAATTATCGAATTATCCCTTGGCATCATTGGTGAATACATCGGTCACATTTACGTTGAGAGCAAGGACCGACCTCTTTTCATCACAAAGGATACCAACATTGACTTGAAAGGAAGTAAAAAAAATAATGAATAAGATTAAAAAAATAATTAACAGCGAATCAATCCTATATCTTATTTTCGGTGGCCTTACCACTCTGGTTGATTTTGTCAGCTACTTTATACTTACGCGGTTATCAGTTAATTATATGATAGCTAACGTAATCGCCTGGATATTTGCTGTTGCTTTCGCCTATATAACAAATAAAATTTATGTATTCAACAGCAAAACAAAAGATAAGGACTCACTCCTTGATGAGATTATAAGCTTTGTCAGTGCCAGACTCTTTTCCCTTGTGTTCAGTCTTGTGTTTATTTACATTGCAGTTACCCTTTTGGGAACAGATGATTTTATTGCCAAGGTCCTTTCATCAGTGTTTGTTGTTATTATCAATTACTTTATAAGCAAGTTTTATATTTTCAAGAAGGATACCGGGAGCAAAAAAACATCTTTTTTAGATTTTCTTGTGGACAACATATCACTGATTATCTCATTTGTTGCACCTCTTGTGATTTTAGTGATTGTATACCACGCAAGAAAAATCTATCCCTTCGGAGATTCAACCTATTTGAGAAGTGACTGCTACCACCAGTATGCTCCGTTTATGAAGGAATTTTTTAACAAAATAAAAAACGGCGGCAGTATGGTTTATTCATGGAACATTGGGATGGGCGTTAACTTTAGTGCCCTGTATGCCTACTATCTTGCCAGCCCTGTAAACTGGCTCATAGGCCTGGTTTCACCAAACCATATTCCGGAAGCAATGAACGTGTTCATAATGGTTAAGATTGCTCTGTGCAGTCTCACATTTGCATATTACCTGAGCAAGCATTTTCAGACAAAGAAACTGTCAATCGCATGTTTTTCAATCTTATACGCACTTTCTTCATATATATGTGCATTTTGCTGGAATTTGATGTGGCTTGACTGCCTGGTGCTTCTTCCGCTTATTGTTCTCGGACTGGAAAAACTTGTTAAAGAAGATAAGTGCTACCTTTACTGCATTTCTCTCGGAATTGCAATTCTTTCAAACTATTATATTGCAATAATGATTTGTATATTCTGTGTAATATATTTTGTGGCACTTATTTATTGCGAAGATAGTCGTAAAACCATAGGTTATCTCTTTACTAAATTTAAAAATTTTGCCATTTTCTCATTATTGGCTGGCGGAATGGCTGCCATAACCATTCTCCCCGCTTACTTTGCCCTCAGTTCAACGGCATCAGGCGAATTTGGTTTTCCTAAAGAGGTAATTACTTATTTCTCAATTATGGATATGCTCTCACGTTCATTAATAAACGTTGAGCCGGCTATTTTCTCCGCCCATGACCCTAATTTATTCTGCGGAACAATTATTTTACTTTTAGTTCCTGTATATGCTGTAAATCCAAAGATTAAATTTAAGGAAAAGGTTGCGAAGCTTTCCATACTGGCATTTTTCCTTTACAGTTTTAACACGAACATTCCAAACTATATATGGCACGGATTCCACTTTCCAAACAGCCTGCCATGTCGCGAATCATTTATATACATCTTCCTGATTTTAGCAGTCAGCTATGATGCATTGCACAACATAAAGGAGATAACGAGAAAACAGCTATGTGGCTGCTTCTTCGGTGCCGTTGCATTCCTGCTAATTATTGAAGAGCTTTACGTAGGCGAAGAATATCCTTCAAAAATAATATACTTCAGCCTTATGTACCTTGTTTTGTACCTGATTACCTTCTTTCTTATAAGAAGCAATCAATACAAACAGAATTTCGTTTACTATCTTTTGTTTATAATTGTTGTGTCAGAGGCTTATGTAAATACAAATGAAACAGGATTCAGCACCTGTACGCGTTCCTATTACTTAAATGATAATCCTGCAATTGAAACACTTCTAAACGAGGCAAAAAAAGAGGAAGGAGACATCTTCTTCCGTACAGAAAAGGCAGAAAGACGAACAAAAAATGATGCTGCCTGGAATAATTATTTTGGTGCTTCTACTTTTTCCTCTACGGCAAATGCAGGGCTTAGCAAGTATTACGGCTCCATCGGAATGGAAGAATCCACAAATGCTTATGCATATTACGGTCACACTCCATTAACCGAGGCAATGTTTTCGATTAAATACGTTTTAAGCTCAAATAAAATGACCGAAAGCAAATACACCACTTTATTTGCAAACACAACCTATGATGTGACGGATTATCTTTCAGAGCCAAAATCAAGCCGTAATTATTACATGTATAAGAATAACTACTGGCTTCCTATGGCATTTATGCTTCCTGAGGATATGGAAAGCAAATGGGATAACACTTCATCTAACCCATTTGACAATCTGAACAGTATGTATACAGCCATCACAGGCGACGAGACAAATATGTACGACAGACTTGATGTTACGACCATAAGTGAGGACAACAACATTACAGTTGACAGGGAAACCCACATGTTTATTTATGTGACAACCTCCCTTGATTCTATTAATGTAAAGGCTACAAAGGGAAATGTGAGCATAATAAATAAAAATTACTACTCCATGACTCACAGCCACATTCTTGACTTGGGAATACTTCCTGCTGATACTACCGTTACCGTTCATTCAACAGATGATTCAAAAAAATACATTCAGTTATATGCATATAGCTGTAATGACGAACTCTTTGACAAGGCCTTTAACGTGTTGAATGAGAGCACTTTTGAACAGACTTACTTCTCTGATACTCTTGTAAAGGGCAACATTGACGTAAAGAAATCCGGTACATTGTACACTTCCATTCCTTATGATGAGGGCTGGACAGTTAAGATAGACGGCAAAAAAGTGAAAACACATGCCTTTAAGGATGCCCTTCTTTCAATTGAACTTTCGGAGGGTCAGCACAAAATAGAATTCAGTTATGAGCCAAAAGGAAGAAATCTTGGAATTATTGTTTCCATATCATCAGCCATAGTGCTCATACTCATTATGTTTGCTGACTTTTCAAGAAAAAGAAGAAATTCTGTGAATTCTGAAGCTAAAGATGAATAAAAAAACATTAACTAATTTAATGCTGATTTCTATGTGGCAGGCGAAGGAAAGAATACAAGATATTTTTCACAGTCAAGTGCCCATTCATATGACGTTTATGATGCTAACCTAAAGAAAATAAACGAATTTAGTAAAATAGAAGTCTGCGAAAGCTTCTATGCCGGAATGACTGATTCAAACAGTGATACATATACAATCTATGACTTAAATGATAAAGTATTATATGAAAATGCCGAAAGAGATTCAAACGCTACACACTCATATAAAATAGATGATAACAAGTTAATTCAACACTTCGAATTCGGAGATTACAAAAACTATATTATCCTTGATGAAAATCAGGAAAAATTAAGCGGACTCCATCACGGATACACCCTTGTAAAAACTACCGACCCTTCTGATTCAGACAAAAAATCTTATGCAATCTATGATTACAAAGGAAAAATCTGTGATATTGGTTCAAAATCAGTAGACGAATGTGATAACGTAAACTTATATAAAGTAGACAACAAATATTAC
>JBNRML010000091.1:0-13168 GCA_050309585.1 Lachnospiraceae bacterium | reverse complement strand
TAAAATACCAGATGCCTTAAATATTGTAAAAGAAATTATTTTTGAGACAGAAATTGATGACAAAAAACGTCTTTATGAAATAATATGCGAAATCAAATCAAATCTTCAGGGAATGATGAATCGCTCCGGGGATGCGGTGGCAGTAACGCGTAATATGTCATATATTTCAGGGGCAGGTGCAATTACAGAGGAATTAAGAGGAATAAGTTTTTATAAATTTATTGAAGAGTTGGAAGAAAATTTCGAGGAAAAAGCTGATGAATTGATAGATAAGCTTGGAGAACTGTTAAAGTATGTTTTTAGAAAAGATAATTTGATTGTAAGCTATACTGCAAATGATGAGGGGTACGAAAAGTTTACAAAAGTTTTTGGTGATTTGCTGGATACACTTAAACAAAATGACGGATATTCACTGACGTGTGAGGGAGAGAAAGAGAATGAAATAGCAGTAGTAAGAAAAAATGAGGGATTTAAGACTTCTTCACAGGTTCAGTATGTTACAAGGGTTGGAAAGTTTATTGAGAATTCCAGCCAGTATGATGCGGCAATGAAGGTGTTAAAAACGGTGCTTTCAAATGAGTATCTCTGGAAAAACATCAGGGAAAAGGGAGGAGCCTATGGATGCAGCTGCGGTTTCAGCAATGAGGGATATGCATTCTTTTCATCCTACAGAGACCCTAATTTAGGAAAAACCAATGATGTTTTTGAAAATGCAGCGGAGTTTGTCAAGAATTTTGATACAGACGACAGGAATATGACAAAATACGTGATTGGCACAATTAGTGGCATGGACACACCGCTTACTGCAAAGGAGAAAGGAAATCGCTCAATGGCTGCTTATCTGAAGGAAGATTCCATAGAGAGATTAGAGAAAGAGAGAATTCAGGTTTTAGAGGCGGACCAGGAGAAGATAAGAAGCCTGTGGCCTTATGTGGCAGCAGTATTTGAAGAGAAAAATATCTGTGTGTTGGGAAACGAAGGAAAGATAGAAGAAGAAAAAGAATTATTTGATAATGTAGTCAATTTATTTAATTAAGTATTTATCGCAGATAAATTTGCAGCAACAAGGAGGAAAATGTGACAAACGAACAGATTAAATCAGGTTTTGTCAATTTGATTGGCAGACCGAATGTTGGAAAATCAACATTGATGAACAGAATAATTGGACAAAAAATTGCAATAACATCAAATAAACCACAGACAACAAGAAACAGGATACAGACGGTATTTACCGATGAGAGAGGACAGATAGTATTTCTTGACACGCCTGGAATTCACAAAGCGAAGAATAAGCTTGGTGAATATATGGTAAATGTGGCAGAGAGAACACTTGGAGAGGTTGACGTCATTTTGTGGCTTGTTGAGCCTTCAAATTTCATAGGTGCAGGTGAGAGACATATTATTGAGCAGCTTAAGAAAGTGAAGACACCGGTATTTTTGGTTATTAATAAGGTGGACACTGTAAAAAGAGAAGAAATATTAGAATATATTGACACCTATAGAAAGGTGTATGATTTTGCCGAAATTATACCATGTTCAGCTATGGACGGTTCAAATGTGGACACTGTTATCGAAATGATTTTCAAGTATTTGCCATATGGACCTGCTTATTATGACGAAGACACTGTAACAGACCAGCCTATGAGACAGATTTCAGCAGAGTTAATTCGGGAAAAGGCACTAAAATGTCTTGACGATGAGATTCCACACGGAATAGCTGTGGCAATCGACAGAATGAATTTCAGAAAAGATGGAAGCATTGTGGATATTGATGCAACCATTGTATGTGAGAGAGAGTCACACAAGGGAATTATTATTGGAAAAGGCGGAGCAATGCTGAAAAAAATAGGAAGTGCTGCCAGATATGAGATAGAGAAGCTTGTGGAGACAAAGGTTAATCTAAAGCTTTGGGTAAAGGTTAAGAAGGAGTGGCGAGACAGCGATTTCCTTTTGAAAAACTTTGGCTACGATAAAAAAGACTGTTAATTTTTTTAACATGAATTGTATCTGTTCAGAGCCAAGCATATTTTTACAGATAAGTGTGATGAATGCTCGCATTCGTGAACATTTAGCTGTAAAAATATATTTGGCGGATACGCTACACCGAGAAAACGGCAGTTTTCGAGGTTGGCTCTGAATAGATACCATGAATTATATTGAGAGTCAGGATGATATTTTGTTGGAGGAAAGATGGATAATCTTGTGCTTACCGGTATGGTGATAAAAACTTCAGATGTTGGAGAATATGATAAAAGATTGTGTATTCTCACAAAAGAAAGAGGGAAAATTGTTGCCTTTGCAAGGGGCGCAAGAAGACCCAAAAGCAGCCTCATTGGTGCTTCAAGATTATTCTCCTTTGGCGAGTTTTCGCTCTATGAGGGAAGAGAGGCGTATACCCTTCAGAAAGCAGATATTTCCAATTATTTTACTGAAATATCAGAGGACATAGAGGCAATGTGCTATGGAAGCTACTTTATGGAAATGGCTGACCATTTTTCAAGAGAGGGAATAGAGAGCTCGGAACTTTTGAAGCTGCTCTATTATTCTCTCAGGGCATTGAGCAATAAAAATATACAGAATGAGCTTGTCAGATATGTGTTTGAGCTTAAAAACCTTGTGATTAACGGACAGTATCCGGAAACTTTTCAGTGTGTAAGCTGTAAAAGCACGGATATTAGGTATTTCAGTGCCATAAAGGCTGGAACACTATGTGATAAGTGTGGGGCAGCAGTTACGGACGGTCTTGTGGTAAATACTTCCACAGTGTATACAATGCAGTATATTATTTCTTCAAAAATAGAAAAGTTATACCGTTTTACAGTGAATAAGGAAGTGCTTGAAGAATTGAGAATAATACTAAACAGGTATAACAAATTGTATGTGGGTAAAGAGTTTAATTCATTGCAAATTCTTAATACCATATTGAAATAAGTCTGTGAATGATGTATACTATACTGAGTTTTTTGAGAAGTAAGTACTATTTCAATACATATGGAGGTAATTATGAAAAAAATCAAAAGCTGGATGGTCATTGCGGCACTTATAGTAGTCGTTTTGGTTGTTTTTATTGCTGCGGATGCCATGGGGTGTACTAAGGGTAAAAAGAAGAGTGTAATAGAAAAAAATCTTGAAACCACATTTGAGGTGAATAAAGATGGAAGTGTGGTTGTGACTTATTGTGACAGCTTTGAAGAAGATTATTACAATGAAGATGAATTGCGCGGTTATGTTAATGACGAGATAAACAAGTTCAATGCAGAAAAGGCCGTAGACAGTTCAAATGGAATTTCATTGGAGTCATTGAAGGTTAAGGATAAGGTTGCAACGTTAAAATTAAAATTTGCAAATTGTGATGATTATGTTTTGTATTCAGCAGATTATGTGAATAAAGGAAGGAATGCAAGATTATTTGTCGGTACATATGATGAGGCTGTGTCAAGAGGATATAAATTTGCTGCAGGCTTTAAGAAATATTCTAATCTTTCTGATATAACGTTGGAAGAAGCAGTAAGTGGCGAAAATACATTTGTTTTATTCACAAATGAAGGCTTCAATATGAAAATTGATGGAGAGGTTATTGCCATTGGTGATAATGTGGAAAAGACAAAGGGAGTCATTAGAACTTCTGACAAGAAGGAAAATTATATAATTTTTAATATCAAATAAAAATAATAGTCATAAATGACGGAGAGGAATTAGTTATGAATAACAGCGAAAAGACTTTAGAGAAGATAGTTGCTTTGGCAAAATCAAGAGGATTTGTATATCCGGGCTCTGAAATTTACGGAGGACTTGCAAATACATGGGATTACGGTAATCTTGGTGTTGAATTAAAGAACAATGTTAAGAAGGCATGGTGGAAAAAATTCATTCAGGAAAACCCATATAACGTGGGCGTTGACTGTGCTATACTTATGAATCCGCAGACATGGGTGGCATCAGGTCACCTTGGAGGTTTTGCAGACCCATTGATGGACTGTAAGGAATGTCACGAGAGATTCCGTGCAGATAAGTTAATTGAAGACTGGGCAGATGAAAATAATTTTGATCTCGGTGGTTCGGTTGATGGTTGGACACAGGAAGAGATGAAGAATTTCATTGAAGAGAAAAATATTGTGTGTCCTACATGTGGAAAGCACAATTTTACGGATATAAGACAGTTCAATCTTATGTTCAAGACATTCCAGGGAGTTACTGAGGATGCGAAGAATACAGTTTACTTAAGACCTGAAACAGCACAGGGTATTTTTGTAAACTTCAAAAATGTACAGAGAACATCAAGAAAGAAAGTGCCTTTTGGTATCGGACAGATTGGTAAATCCTTCAGAAATGAGATCACACCAGGTAACTTCACATTCAGAACAAGAGAATTTGAGCAGATGGAATTAGAGTTCTTCTGCAAGCCGGGAACAGATCTTGAATGGTTTAAATACTGGAGAGAATTTTGTATTAACTGGCTCAAAGACCTTGGTATGAAGGACGATGAAATGAGAGCAAGAGACCATTCTCCGGAAGAATTATGTTTCTACAGCAAGGGAACAACAGACATCGAATTCTTATTCCCATTTGGCTGGGGCGAGCTTTGGGGAATTGCGGATAGAACAGATTATGACCTCACACAGCATCAGAACACATCTGGTGAAGACATGTCATACTTCGATGATGAAGAAAAAGAAAAATACATTCCATACGTTATCGAACCATCCCTTGGTGCTGACCGTGTGACATTGGCATTCCTGTGTGCAGCTTATGACGAGGAAAACATTGGAACAGAAGAAAAACCGGATATGAGAACAGTCCTTCATTTCCATCCTGCGCTTGCACCTGTTAAAGTTGGTGTTCTTCCATTGTCAAAGAAACTCAACGAGGGTGCAGAAAAGATTTATACAGAGCTCAGTAAATATTTCAACTGCGAATTTGATGACAGGGGAAATATCGGTAAGAGATATAGAAGACAGGATGAAATCGGTACTCCATTCTGTGTGACATATGACTTTGAATCAGAAAATGACGGATGTGTAACTGTACGTGACAGGGATACAATGGAACAGGAAAGAATTAAGATTGAAGATTTGAAGGCATATTTTGAGAAAAAACTTGAGTATTAATTAAATCAAAACGTAAAATACAGATGGGAAGCTATCTGTATTTTTGCGATTTGTCACAATAATAATGTTTAACTTGTGATTTTGAATTGACGAAACAGAAAGTAGTTGTTATAATAAACACAGATGTGCCACTATGCCCTTTTTGTGCAAAAAACTGATTTGCAAAAGAAAAAAGATATAGTGTGTACTCAGTCATAAAGTGCGAAAAAGTGCTTTATAGATTGAAAAAGTATAATATTAGGAGGAATTAACAAATGGCAAAAAAATGGGTTTACACCTTCAAAGAAGGTAACATGACCATGCGTAACTTACTTGGTGGTAAGGGAGCTAACCTTGCAGAAATGACAGAAATCGGACTTCCTGTACCACAGGGCTTCACAATCACAACAGAAGCTTGTACACAGTACTACGAAGACGGAAGAAGGATTAACGACGAAATCATGGCTCAGGCTATGGAAGGCGTTAAATGGATGGAAGAAGTAAACGGAAAGAAATTCGGTGATCTTCAGAACCCACTTCTTGTTTCAGTTCGTTCAGGTGCCAGAGCATCTATGCCAGGTATGATGGATACAATCCTTAACCTCGGTCTTAACGATGAAGTAGTAGAAGCTATGATCAAAGGTAACGATGATCCTGCATTCGCTCGTTTCGTATACGACTCATACAGAAGATTCATCCAGATGTTCTCTGACGTAGTTATGGAAGTTGGTAAGAAATATTTCGAACAGCTTATCGATGAAATGAAAGAGAAAAAAGGTGTTAAGTTTGACGTTGAACTTACAGCTGATGACCTTAAAGAATTAGCACAGCAGTTCAAAGCTGAGTACAAGAATCAGTTAGGTCAGGATTTCCCTTCAGATCCAGTTGAACAGTTAAAATTAGCTATCGAAGCTGTATTTAAATCATGGGATAACCCACGTGCTAACGTTTACAGAAGAGATAATGATATCCCTTACTCATGGGGTACAGCAGTTAACGTAATGCCTATGGTATTCGGTAACTTAAATGACCAGTCTGGTACAGGTGTTGCATTTACAAGAGATCCTGCTACAGGTGAGAACAAGCTTATGGGTGAGTTCCTCATTAATGCACAGGGTGAAGACGTAGTTGCCGGTGTTCGTACACCAATGCCTATCGCTCAGATGGAAAAAGAATTCCCAGAAGCATATGCTGAGTTCATCAAAGTATGTGACATTCTTGAAAATCATTATCATGATATGCAGGATATGGAATTCACAGTTGAAAACAAGAAATTATACATGTTACAGTGTAGAAATGGTAAGAGAACAGCTCCAGCTGCATTAAAGATTGCTTGTGACCTCGTTGATGAAGGACATAAGACAGAAGAAGAAGCTGTATTAATGATTGATCCACGTAACTTAGATACATTATTACATCCACAGTTCGACGCTGCTGCACTTAAAGCTGCTACGCCACTTGGAAAAGGTCTTGGTGCTTCTCCTGGTGCTGCTTGCGGTAAAGTTGTATTTACAGCAGATGACGCAGTTGCTTGGGCTGAAAAAGGTGAGAAGGTAGTTCTCGTTCGTCTTGAGACATCTCCAGAAGATATCACAGGTATGAAGGCTGCTCAGGGTATCCTTACAGTTCGTGGTGGTATGACATCACACGCTGCCGTTGTAGCACGTGGTATGGGTACATGTTGTGTATCTGGTTGTGGCGATATCAACATGGATGAAGAAAACAAGAAGTTCACATTAGCAGGACAGACATTCACAGAGGGCTCAGAAATCTCTATCGATGGTACAACAGGTAACATCTATGCAGGTCTTATCCCAACAAAGGATGCTGAAATCGCAGGTGAATTTGGACGTGTTATGGCTTGGGCTGACAAGTTCAGAACACTTAAAGTTAGAACAAATGCTGATACACCAGCAGACGCTAAGAAAGCTCGCGAGCTTGGTGCAGAAGGTATCGGTCTTTGCCGTACAGAGCATATGTTCTTCGAGGAAGACAGAATTGCAGCATTCAGAGAAATGATCTGTGCTGATACAGTAGAAGAGAGAGAAGCAGCTCTTGAGAAGATTCTTCCATACCAGCAGGGAGATTTCAAGGCTCTTTACGAAGCTCTTGAAGGTAACCCAGTTACTATCAGATTCCTTGATCCACCTCTTCATGAATTCGTTCCAACAGAAGAAGAAGATATCAAGAAACTTGCTGATGCTCAGGGCAAATCAGTAGAAGACATCAAGGCTATCATTGCTTCATTACATGAATTCAACCCAATGATGGGTCACAGAGGATGCCGTCTTGCTGTAACATATCCTGAAATCGCTAAGATGCAGACAAAGGCTGTTATCCGTGCAGCTATCGAAGTTAAAAAGGCTCATCCAGACTGGAATGTTAAACCTGAAATCATGATTCCACTTGTATGTGAAATCAAAGAGTTAAAATTTGTTAAGAAAGTAGTAGTAGAGACAGCTGACGCTGAAATCGCTGCTGCAGGCGTTGAACTTGAATACGAAGTTGGTACAATGATCGAAATCCCAAGAGCTGCTCTTACAGCTGATGAAATCGCTAAGGAAGCTGACTTCTTCTGTTTCGGTACAAACGACTTAACACAGATGACATTCGGTTTCTCAAGAGATGATGCTGGTAAGTTCTTAGATGCTTACTACGATACAAAGATTTTCGAAAACGATCCATTTGCAAAACTTGACCAGACAGGTGTTGGTAAGTTAATGGAAACGGCTATAAAGCTTGGTAAACCAGTTAATCCAAAACTTCACGTTGGTATCTGTGGAGAGCACGGTGGAGATCCATCTTCAGTAGAATTCTGCCATAAGATTGGTCTTGATTATGTATCATGTTCACCATTCCGTGTACCAATCGCTAGACTTGCTGCAGCACAGGCTGCTATCGCTAGCAAGTAGGGCATTGGAAAACTGAATATCTAGGATATATTAGTTTAATATACTCCCAACTATACATAAAAGTGTAGTTGGGAGTTTTTGTCGTTTATTGGTGTAAAGAATGATTGGATGTGGTATAATGGTGGAAGAGTTAGATAAACTTGAATAGGTCTAACAGATGAATATTTGAATTTTGAGGATAAGTAAATCTATGGAAAAGAAAGAATATATTGACGAGATAAAACTTATAGAAACGCAGAACAATACAGAATATGAAATTTATCCTCTGGCTGTAGAAATAATACAGCCTACGACAAAAACATTATCAAAAAGATATATATTTGCAAGACAAAGGTCGAAGAAAGGAAATATTTACTTTGGATTAAGTAGTTTTCCAGATGTTGCTATAATTGATAAACAGTTAGAAAATATTCCCAAAGATATTATTCAAGTAGAGGACTGGCTTAAACTTAAAGGATGTCTTGAGATTAAAGCTTTGGGTAATAAATTACTCAGTAAAAATGAAATTCAAGATTGTCTAAGTAAAGAAGTCTTGAATAGAGATGAAGGACAACTAGTTGGCGAAATTTTGTGGTATAAAAAGGTTCTTTATACAAATGGGATTGAGTGGAGATATCTTTATGTTAAAGAATACACAGAAGAGTTAAAAGAAGCTATTTTAAGAGTGGTCAATAACAGAATAGCATTTGAAAAAGAAGAAGCAAATAAAAAGAAATTAGATAAAAAGTATCAAAAAAAAGAATATGATTGGTGGAGTTTTTTTAAGAGTATTAATTTTTCGATTGTTGATGAATGCATAACAGAAGATTGTAAGAAAGATTGGGATGAGTTTATTGTAAAGATTAATATAATAAAATGGGAATAAAAAATCAGATTTTACAGAGAGATTGGAGATACATATACTCCCAACTATGCATAAAAGTATAGTTGGGAGTTTTTTTTGTAGTTTATTGGTGTAAAGAATGATTGGGAGTGGTATAATGGCATAAGAATAAAAAAGCTACATGAATTTGGCATTATAAAAGTAGAGGTATAATTAATGGAAACTCCAGAAGAGAGACTAAAAAAAGAAAAAGGCAGAAGAGAATACTGTAAGTATAAGATTACAGTAGAAGAGAGTAATAAGCTTGTAATAGATGGATTTAGATGTAATGCCTTAGATATATATACATTGTTTGTATGGTACAATGTAAAAGATATTTATGGGAATGCCAGTATAATTAAGACATATTCTCGTGAGGATATGGAAAAAATAAGGAAAGCGAAAAAAGGAACGAAAAGAGATACGAAAGAATTAGGGTGCATTCCTATAGATAAAACGAAATATAGAAAATTTAATCAAAAGAAGTATGATATGTTTAATGGTATAAATCCTAAAACAGGAATGCCTAATAATGAACTTTCTCCGTTGTTATCAAAAGATATGCTTGATATATATGCAAAAAAGGAAGATATATTCGATATTTTCTCTACAAAAGAGTTGTTACATATGTATTGCATAGCTCATGCAAAGGAGCCTGAATTTTATGAAATATTGATAGGCAAAAGAAGAGGAAGGATAAATAGCTATAAGTGCCTAACAGAGTTTATAGATAATGATGAGAATTTCAAAGGGATGAAACGACATTATTTAGAAAAAATATTGTTAGAGTCAAGAAGTACAATATACAGGTACTTATCAGATATAAGAAACTCGTATTTAGCAAAAAGCTGTGGAAAAGGAAAGCTAGATGAAGAAAGTAAGGTGAAAATAGAAAATTCAATGGTTGATAACGAAATCGCAAAAGAAAATATAGACTATGTTTATATATGTTTTGAAAGTGTTCGTAAAAAGAGAAATACTAAGGCGAAAAAGGATGAGTACGAGATTATATATAAATATGGTGAATATGATAAATCGGACAAATTAAAAAGAACTGTGATATATGTGGATGATATAGGGTGTGGTGTATATGAAAAATTGACTACATATGCAACGGCAAGAATAAATAGAGTTCTTTTGGTGGAAGAATATGCGAATAATATATATGAAGAGATTAGTTTAGCGATTGATTACGCGACAGCATGGAATTATAAAATATATAAGATTGAAAAAGCGAAAAATTATTAGTAATGATTTGGGACGGAACGAAAAGAGTTGAGAAACATTGGTTTTTTTGGCTCTTTTTTTGTTTTTTATATCGGAAAGTTACGGGTTTTGTGGAAAGATGCACTTGCCAAAGGTGAAAATCGTATGCCATAGAATAGTCTTTGAATGTGTTATATCATACAACTATCAGAAGCGCTACTGAAATAAAAATTAGTTTAGGAGGAACGACGATGAAGTTGTTTATAAAAGAAAAATTTATTTGTAATAAGCCTTATGCTGGCAAGGTCGTTGAATATTATTACGACGAAAAGAGTAATGAATTAAGATTGGATGTTGACCTTTTGGGTGATACAGAAAATGTCTATTCATTCCACATCATCATTGATATGAGTAAAGGCTCTAACTTTTTAAAGTTTTGTGCAACTATGGGAATTTATGATTACTCAAAATATGAGATTGAACTTGATGACTTCTTGGATACACCTGTTGTATGTACACTTGCAAAGAATAATGAAGGTGATTTGTATATTGATGATATGGATGAAATTATTAAAGATTGTTATACAATCCCAGAAGAATTTCAAAGTGTTTATCACTTGTCTGATGAAGAAATGAAAATATTTTATGACAAGGGTATTGCAGAATTTTTGAAGGATTATTTGTGTGAAGGTGCACCTTGTTTTAGATAATTGTAATGTTAGCACTCCCTACAGGTATGATAGGGAGTGCTAGAAAGGAGAAAAATTATGAAACTTAAAAGAATCAACATCGATGAAGAGAGCTGTTATTATGGCAATATTGTAGACTACGCTGTATCAGATGATAAAAGGTATTTAAGAATTTGGGTGGAGATTGATGATTTTCCAGGAATAAAATTCTTAAAATCTGTTCGCTACAGTGAATATATGCCATCACCAATGGCGACATTACTTGAAGCATTGGGAGTTCTTGAATCCAATGGTAAAGTTGACTTTAATAGCCTTAATAATATGGAAGTTGTTGTTAATTTTAATATGGGTAATGATGGCTCATATTATATTAACGAGATGGAATTGTACGAAGGTGATGAAGTAGATGACGAAGAATAACACTCTGTATAAGAGACTTAATGAACTCCTTGACGAGGGCTTAATAGCCCTCGCAAAGGACAAGTCTGACACATTGTATGCCAAAATATACATATCAGGTAAACTTGCAGGTATGGAGGCTGTAGGTAGTAGTAGATTTGTGCCACTTTTTAAAGAACTCTATATGGAGAGATATAACGATTTCCTTGATAATCAGAGTATGCAAATAATTCTTGAAATGTTAGCTATGGAAGGCAGGAGAGTGACAAAAAAGGTTAATCTATCTAAACGAATCCATAGGACTAAGAATGTCTATCTTTACGAACTGGAAGCTGAGACAAATAAAGTTGTATGGATTGAAGATGGAGAGATAAGTATTGAATATTTAGATGAAATCTATTTTAAACATTCTCCAACAGAAGATAGCCAAGTAGAACCAGATTTATCGTCAGGTGCTAGAAATTTAATGAGTTTGTTATATAGACATTTTAAATTTAAATCTGATGATGATATGAAATTATTTGCATTGTATTTGGTGTCTTGCTTTTTGGGATTAGAAAAGATACGAGCTCCTATTTTAGTTTTTTTTGGTGCTAAAGGAGCCTCGAAGAGTACTGCTATGCGTATGTTATCTAAACTTGTAAGTCCACAGAAAGGAGACCTCGGAGGTCAGTTTAATAATCTTGACGATTTGCAGCTAAGTATTGCAGATTCTTATATGGTTACATTGGACAATATGAGAACTATATCAAAGAAATGTTCTGATTTGCTATGTCGAGTATGTAGTGGTGGTAGTTACAGAAAACGCAAACTCTATACAGATGGTGATATGCTGAACTATGACCTAAACTGCATAATTGTAATTTCATCAATTACAATGCCAATAAAAGAACCGGACTTAGTAGACCGTTCCATTGTATTGGAATTGGAGCGAATTGATGCAAAAAAAAGGAAGAGTGAGTCAGAGATATGGAAGAGGTTTGATAAGGATATACCAGCAATACTTGGAAGTATCTTTAATATAATTGCTCAAGTGTTGCAGGATGATGAACCTATTGAGAACACAGATTATATCAGACTTGTAGACTTTCATCAGGCATGCATAAGGATTGGAAGAGTAATTGGCATTAAAGAGAGAAAGGTTAATGAGCTTTTGAGACATCATAGAAATAATGTCAATGAAACTCTTATATGTGATGATATTGCAGTAGGTTGTTTTGTAGAGTACATGAGAAGAACTAAGAATTTTGTTGGTTCTGTCACTGAGTTATTAAATAAGCTGTATGAAATAGCAGACAGTAAAGAAATTTCATATAATGATATGCCTAAGTCAGCAAATCATCTATCGAGAAGGCTCAATAGAGTAAAGTCTAATCTCGAAGAAAGCTATGATATTTATTATGAAATTTCCAATACAGGTGCATATCGTCAAATCTATGCAGAGATTAAGAAGAATTACAACTAAAATTATTGCAAAGTTATCGTCAGTATCGCAAGATGATGTGAATAGGCAGAATACATAAGGATAAGGCGACTTGCGATACTTACGATAAAAACACAGAAATTTTTATTGTTATGTCAATCGTAAAGATAGGTAAGTATAAATATATATCATATCTATAGATAGACGATTGAAATAGCAGAAAGGAGGCTTTATGAGTAACAATCAGTCTATCATTGACTTTAATAAGTACATATCAACCTTATTGATGAAGTATCTTTTGAATAAAGGAAATATAAATAACGCTACATACAATAAGGTTAGAGAAAATTATAAGTGTAAAGAGATAACTCGTGTACCTAATTTATAGTACTCATAGTACTCGAACAGAGATTAATTAATGTTGGAGTACAGTATAACTCGTGTAGTGTACTCATAGTACTCGTAGTACTCGAACAGGGCATGATTATTGTATCATTATTCATGACTAAAACCGAAAGGAGCATGAATAATGGTAGTAGTAACATTTGAAACCAATGATGGTAAGACCAGATATTATCTGGCAGATGATA